>JBGPDL010000015.1:0-42860 GCA_041482275.1 Gemmatimonadota bacterium
CACCTTCGAGAGCGGGATTATGGGCGCGAAGAAGAAGGAGGAGAAGGAGAGCGCGCGGGTGGAGCGCGAGCCTGACGCCAGGTCGAAGGCTTTTGCTGTCGCTGCTGAGGCGCTAAGTTCGAGCGCTGCAATCCGGGAGGGCTAGACCTAACTGGTAAGGCGGCGGTCTTGAAAACCGCTGGGCGCAAGCCCGTACAGGTTCGAGTCCTGTGCCCTCCGCTCCCGAAGCGCGGGCGCTACTCTTGACGTCGGAGCGCCGGCCGGCAAGTTGGCTATGCCTCAAGCCATCGGGTGAGCGCCGCTCGAAGCCTTTCCTCCTGGCGAACCCACGCCGTCGCGCGGAGAATACCGGTATGCGCACCCTCATCCTCAGCCTCGCGCTGCTCGGCTCGACTCTGACACCAGCCGCCGGGCAGCAGTCGGTCGATACTGTCGTGACCATTCAAGGATTCCTCCAGCAGGACAACCAGTTCGGAGCGTGGACGATCGTCGTGCCGCTACCGTTACAGCTGTTGGGCACGCGCACGTTCGTGGTCCCGGTGGTGGGAAAGACCGAGCGCTGGAGCCGATTCGTGAATCGCTACATCGAGGCCACGGGCCCGGTCACGCGCCTGCCCGAGCGCGGCGATCCGGCGATCGGCATGGAGGTGGAGAAGGCAAAGGAGCTCGACCCGCCGGGGACGGCGCGGACGACGGTCGACCACGGCATGACGCTGCACGCCGACGTTTTGCTGTCGGTGATACCCAACCGCTTCGCCTGGCAGGACGCGAACCGCGGCGCCACCGGTGTGAACCCGATGCTGCTGTACACGATTCTCAACCGCCGGGCGGCCCCCATTTTCTTCTTCCTGCCCACGAACAACTTCCTGTGCGTGAGCGTCAACTCGAGTGAGGGCACGAGGCTCTGGGACACCACGACGCAGGTCCCAAGTCCCGACGCCCGGCGCTTCGCCTTGCAGCGCGCCGGCATATTCCGGGACGCCATTCACTTCCCCGAGGACGCCGCCACCCGGCCAGGACACTACTTCGCCCACGTGGGCATCTGCGACGTGGACGATTACGACATCACGGCCGAGTTCGTGGTGCAGTAGGAGCACCGGCAGATCAACCGGAGAGCGCGGCGCGAGCGCGTGCGAACACGTCGTGCCACATGGCGCGCGTGAGCTTCCCGGTGTTGGTGTTCTGACGGCTCGGGTGGTAAGACGCGATGACCACGGTCCCGTCGGGGAGGTCGCTCGCCGCGCCGTGACGGAACGGCGGCCGCTCGCGCGGGGCGAGTCGCGTCCACCATCCCGCCGCCTTGAGCCAGCCGTCATGGGCGATCCGGCCCAGCGTGACCACGACGCGCACGCGTGTGAGCAGGCGGACTTCGTCCGCGAGATAGCCCCGGCAGCGCTGCAGCTCCGCGCGGCCCGGCTTGTTCTCGGGCGGCGCGCACCGCGCGGCAGCCGTAACGTAACAATCGTTGAGAGTCAGGCCGTCGTCACGGGAAACCGACTGTGCCCCGCTGGCGAACCCGTAGCGGTGCAGCGCGTCGTACAGCCAATCGCCGCTCGAGTCTCCCGTGAACATCCGGCCGGTGCGGTTCGCCCCGTGGGCCGCGGGCGCGAGCCCGACGACGAGGAGACGCGCATGCGGGTCCCCGAAACCCGGGACCGGTTTCCCCCAGTAGGTCCAGTCCGAGAACGCGCGCTTTTTCTCCTGGGCCACGCGGCGGCAATAGGCCCGGAGCCGGGCGCAGCGGGTGCACGCGATGATGGCGCGATTGACGCCCGCGAGCGACGAGAGGGTCACGTCCGGTGAATGTAGGGACCGGTCGGGCGACCGGCTATCGGAAGGCACGACTCGGCGATTCGCGGCGTGAAGGTGCCGAGCCGCGAGCTCACTGCCGCGGTGTGATTAAGGGAAGCGGATGCGAAGACCGTTTTGGACGCTGCTGCCTACGGTGAGCGCCTGTACTGCGATCGCGGCCCCGAGCAGCCACGGCCGCACGCGCGGGGGCAGCGCCGCGGCGGCGCCCAGCACACTCAGACCGGCCAGGGCGGTGTAGGTGTTGACCTGGCCCACGCTGGGGCGGTCGCCCAGAAGCGGATTCCCTTCCCGGAAACCAGGCCAGCCGCGGCGAGCCAGGTCCCGGGTCTGCGCGGCGTCCATCAACAACGTGACGACGAACGCGCCGGCGAGCGCCGTGTGCGATCGATTCCACGACACGCGCGCTGGAAGCCCGGCGATGGGTGCCGTGCTCCACGCTACGCGCCGGGGCGTCGCTGCCGCGAAAGCGCGCAGGGCGCGACGGTCCACAGTGGGCCCAAGGGTGCTGGACGCGCGAGAAAATGGTCCCAGGAACAGGCTCGGCGCACGGTCGGCGCGCGGGGCATGCCCGCTGCCGAACGCCTTCAGCGCCTCCTGAGCGGGTGCCGGTGTGGGCCACGCGCTGAGTCCCGCCGCGATCAATACTGCCGCGATCCGCATCATGCCCCAGCGTAGGGGCAAGGCCGGTGCCACCTGGGCGGGGCGAAGCGTCAAGGCGCACTGTGACAAGGCTCACGGGCATTCCGCCGCGCCAACGCGCGTATCGCGTCAGCCCGGTTTTTGTAGCTGAGCTGTGACAGCTTCGCGGCGCAGACGAACAGTTCGCCGCGCGGCCGCCCTTGCTGGAAAGGGGGAGACGTGCGGATACTTCTGCCGCTGGAGGGAGAGGTGGCCGAGTGGCTGAAGGCGGCGGTTTGCTAAACCGTTATAGGGGCTAATACCTCTATCGGGGGTTCGAATCCCCCCCTCTCCGTACCTCACCCACATGACCGTTCGCGTCCGCTTCGCTCCGTCGCCGACGGGCTATCTCCACGTGGGAGGCGCCCGCACCGCCCTCTTCAACTGGCTGTACGCCCGCCACGTGGGCGGCCGGTTCCTGCTCCGCATCGAAGACACCGATAGGGCCCGCTCGACCGACGAGCACACCCGCGTCATCCTCGACGGCCTCAAGTGGCTCGGGCTCGACTGGGACGAGGAGCCGATCTTCCAGGGAGCGCGCGCCGGGCGCCACCAGGAGGCGGCCGACAGGCTCCTCTCCGAGGGCAAGGCCTATCTCGACGACGGCGCGATCCGGTTGCGCGTCCCGCCCGGCGAAATCGCGTGGGAGGACGCCGTGCACGGGCGGATCTCGTTCCAGGGCGAGGACATCAAGGACTTCGTGATCCTGCGATCCGACCGCTCGCCGCTCTACAACTTCGCCGTGGTGGTGGACGACATCGACATGCGGATCACCCACGTGCTGCGCGGCGACGACCACATCTCGAACACGCCCAAGCAGATCGCGGCGTACGGCGCGCTCGGCGCGCCACTCCCCGTGTTCGGCCACGTGCCGATGATCAACGGGCCCGACGGCAAGAAGCTCTCGAAGCGCCACGGCGCCACGGCGGTGGGCGACTACCAACACCTCGGCATTCTCGCCGCTGCGATGCGCAACTTCCTCGCCCTGCTCGGCTGGAGCCCCGGCGGCGACCGGGAGATCATGACGCTCGACGAGATGATTCAGCTCTTCTCATTCGAGGGGATCCAGCAGAAGAGCGCGATCTTCGACATGACCAAGCTGGAATGGATGAACGGGCAATACATCTCGGCCACGCCCGCCGAGCAGCTCTATCCCCTGGTGGCGCCGCAGCTCGAGCGGCTGGGCCTGAATGGAAAGCGGGACGCGGTGCTCACGGCGATCGCCGCGGTGAAGACCCGCTCCCGCACGACGCTCGACGTGGCGCGGCAGGTGGCCGTGCGTTTGGACCAGAAATTCGTGGAGCTCGACGAAAAAGCCAAGCAGGAGATCGCCAAGGACCCGGCGGCGTACCGCTCGTCGCTCGAGGCGAGCCTCGCGGCGCTGCGGGGCATCGAGTGGTCCGCCGCGGCGCTCGAGCAGCGGCTGCGCACCCTCGCCGAGGAGCGCGGTGTGCCGGCGGGCAAGGTGTTCCAGCCGATCCGGATCGCGCTGACCGGCGGCACGGTGTCGGAGCCGGTGAACGAACTGCTCTACGTGGTGGGGAAGGAAGCGGCCCTCCGGAGACTCGAAGCCGCCGCTACGGCACCGCGCTGACGGTATCCGGCTTGGCCGCGGTGGAGTCCTCCCGCGCCCGGCGCGCCGCATCGCGCTCCGCCTGCTTCCGCGCCCGGATCTCCCGCACATACTGCTTGAACATCTGCAGCGTCTCGGTGCGGCGGGCCGCCTGCATCAGGTCCTGCCGCATCTCGTCGAGCTGGCGGGCGCGCATCTGCTCGGCGTAGTTCCCCTGCGGCAGGCTGATCGGGAGCAGCGCCAGCGCCGCCGTCGGAATCTTGATCCCCGCCACGTGGATGAATTGCGAGTCGATGCCGAACATCTTGCCGGCCACGTCCGTCGTCCACGTGGGCCGCTGCCGGGCGCGCTGATCCTGGTCGATGACCACGTTAAGCGAGTCCACCATGGCCCGCAGCCGCCGCACCACGGTGGAGTCACGGTCTTCGCGCGGCTGGTACAGGGCCTCCGCGACTTCGGCAGGCAGCGCGGGACGCGGCAGCACCCACAGGCGGCCGTCGCCGACCTGCGGCGGCGTCACGATGTGGGGGCCGATGGTGGCCGGGCTCGCGGCGAGCGTGGTGTCGGGCTTGCCGACCGGGGCCGGCACGGGCGGCGCGGTGTCCGGTATGGCGGCGTCGGGGAGCGGCCGGCCCAGACCGCCGCTCGGTCCCACGCCGCGGCGCGTGCCCCCGAACGGCGGCAGCTCGTGCAGTTGCGGCGCCGAAGGCGGAATGATCGTGATCAGGCCCTGGCGCCGGTCGATGCGCCACGACCCGGTGATCGCAAAGGCGACGAGCGCCGCGTGCGCCACGGCGCTGGCGATCCAGGTGAATCGCCGGAACCGCTGTGGAGGCCTGCGGATCTCAAACAGCGGCGAGCACCTTTCCCAGCCGCTCCGCGGCCTCGACCAACCGCGGCGTGCCGACGGTGAGGGCAATGCGGAAGAAGCCTTCCCCACCCGCGCCGAATCCCGTGCCGGCGAGCGTCACCACACCCGCTTCCGTCAGCGCCCGGCGCGCGAACCCGGCCGAGGCCACACCCTCCGGGAGCGGCACCCAGACGTACATGGTCGCCTCGGGTGTCTCGGGCTCGAACCCCTGGGCGCGGAGCACCGGGAGCATCGCGTCACGCCGCTCCTTGAATCGCGCCACGTAGCCCTCCGCCAGCGCCTCCGCCTCCGGCAGGACCGCCGCGCCCGCGGCCTGCACCGCGAGGAACGCGCCCGTGTCCACGTAGTTCTTCACGCGCGCCAGCCCCGCGATCAGCTCCGGCCGCCCGGCCGCCCACCCCAGCCGCCACCCGGTCATGCAAAACGTCTTCGAGAGCGAGTGAAACTCGACGGCGATCTCGCGCGCCCCCGGGATCTCGAAGATGCTCGGCGCCACGTAGTCGTCGAACGTGATCTCGCAGTAGGGATTGTCGTACGCGATCACGATCCCATGCGTGCGGCAGAACGACACCGTGCGCTCGAGATATTCGCGCGAAGCGACGGCGGCAGTGGGATTGTTGGGGTAGTTCAGGTACACGAGCTTGGCGCGGCTCAGGACGTCGCGGGGGATTTCGTCGAGCTCCAGCAGGAAGCCCGTGCGCGGCGTCAGGATGTGGCGATACGGCTCACCACCCGCGAGCACGGTGCCGCCCTCATAGACCGCGTACCCCGGCTCGGGGACGATCGCCACATCGCCCGGATCGAGCAGCGCCATGGCGAGGTGAGCGATGCCCTCCTTCGACCCGATGAGCGGGTGCAGCTCGGTGAACGGATCGAACCGCACGGCGAAGCGCCGCTTCATGTATGCCGCCGCGGCCTCACGGAATGCCGGCAGACCCAGCTGAAACGGATAGCGGCTCATCGCCGGATCACGGGTGGCGCGCGCCAAAGCGTCCACCGCCACCGCGGGCGGCGCGAAGTCGGCATCGCCCGCCCCCACATCGATGACGTCCACCCCCTGCTCGATCAGCCGGCGCTTGATCGCCGGGATCTCCGCCATGGGGTAACTGGGCAAGGCCGTCAGCCGTCTGCTGAATTGGGTCACGCCGTCTCCTTCTCCCATCAATTTACGCTCTTCCGGCGCCGCCCGTTACCGCCCTGGCCTCCGCTCCTATCGCATGCTGCGCAAAGAACTCCTCGCACGCAGCCCGTACGTCGGCCCAATCGCCCACGACCCGCGTCGCCGGGGGCAGTCCGGCGAGAATCATCGCCCCGTACCGCTTGGTGACCACCCGCCGGTCGAGCAGCACGACCGCGCCCACGTCGCTCCGGCTGCGGATCAGCCGGCCGAACCCCTGTTTCAGCTTGAGCGCGGCGTTCGGCACGAGGTAATGGGCGAAGCCGTTCAGGCCGCGCGCCTCCAGGCGCTCGAGCCGCGCGGCGGTGAGCGGCTCCGTAGGCACCTTGAAGGGAAGCTTGGCGAGGATCAACACGCGCAGCGCGCGCCCCGGGACATCCACCCCCTCCCAGAATGAATCGGTGCCCAGCAGGATGCCCGAGCCCGCTTCGCGAAAGCGGCGCAACAGGTGATCCCGCTGTCCGTCGCCCTGGACGAACAGCGGCCAGCGGCCGCCGATCGCGTCGCGCACCGCCTCGGCGGCGCGGCGCAGCGCCGCGTGACTCGTGAACAGCACGAACATGCCGCCGTCCGAGGCGTGGGCCAGCTCGACCAACACGCGGGCGACGGCGGCGCCGTGCCCCGACTCGTCGTCGCGTGGCTCGGGGACGTCGGTGGGGATCCCGAACAGGCACTGCGAGGCGAAGTCGAACGGCGACGCGTGGATCTCGCGCACCTTGATCCGCGTCGGCGGCAGGTCGAGCCCGAGGCGCTCCTCGAGGTAACTGAAATCGCCCCCCGCGGCCAGTGTGGCGCTCGTCAGCACCACGGTCTCGATGCGGTCGAACAGGTTCTCTTTCAGAATGGGCGCCAGATCGAGCGGCACGGCGGCCAGGGAGATGTTGGCCACCTTGCGCCCGCGGCGCTCCAACCAGCGGACGGCGGCGAGACCACCCGGCGGCGGCCGCAACGCCGCCGTGAAACCCGCCGCGGCGGCGTCGAGCCGCCGCACCACACCGCGCAACTCGCCCAGGAGCTGCGCCCGGCGCTCCGAGGGGTCGTCGAGCGCCAGCCGGTCGGCGATCGTGGCCGCGCCCTCGGAGAGACGGGAGAACGCGAGCAGCAGATTGTCGAGCGCGACGCCCAGTCCCTCGTCCCACACCGCGTCCTCGAGGAACTCGTCGCGCAACCGCAGCACGGGCGTGGGACCCGCCTCCCCGTCCAGCCGCCGGGCGAGCCGGGTGAACACGTCGTCCGCCGCGCGGCGCGCCGCCGCCAGCGCGTCCGCGAGGCTCTGCTGCACCAGATCCCGGCTCGCCGCGGAGAGCAGATCGTCGCGACCGAACAGCACGGTGCGCAACGTGGGGATGAGCCCGCGGCCGTTCCGTTCGAGCCGGGAGAGCAGCCGCTCCACGCCGAGCCGGCTCACCTGCGCGCCCAGGTGCATCGCCGCCACGTCCTCGAGATGGTGCGCTTCGTCGAGAATCAGCCGGCGGTACGGCGGCAGCACCGCGGCCTCCTGCCAGTTGTCCGACGCCATGCGCACCGCAAGATCGGACGCGAGCAAATGGTGGTTGACGACGACGACATCCGCCTCCGCCGCGCGGCGCCGCGCCTGGAACAGGAAGCAGCGCTCGAAGTGGGGACACTTGAGCCGGGTGCACAGATCCGACTCCGCCGCCACCGCATCCCACACGTCGCCGCTCGGCTCGTCCGGCAGATCGGCGAGCGAGCCGTCGCTGGTGCGCGCGGCCCACCCGGCGAGCGCGTCGAGCTCGGCGCGCCGCTCGTCCTCGAACAGCGAGTCCTCCTGCTCCCGGGCCTGCTCGAGCCGGGCCAGGCACACGTAGTTCCGCCAGCCTTTCAACAGGGCGAACGTCGGCGAGTGGTCGCCCGTACCGAGCGCGCGGGCCAGGATCGGCAGGTCCTTGCCGACGAGCTGCTCCTGGAGGTTGATCGTGTTGGTCGAGACGACCGTCCGCTCGCCGTTCTCCCGGGCCCACACGAGCGCCGGCACCAGATAGGCGAACGACTTGCCGACGCCCGTTCCGGCCTCGAGCAGGCCGATGCCGCCGTCGTTGTAGAGGTCCGCCACGTAGGCCGCCATGTCGCGCTGGCTGGGGCGGTCTTCGAAGCTGCCGAGCGCGCGGGCCACGGCGCCGCGCGGCGAGAGCAGCCCCGCCACATCGATCGGATCGATCCGCGTGGTCGCGCGCGGCCGCGGGCACTCCACCACCACGTAGCACTCGGTCACATCGTTGTCGACGATGGCGAAGCCGACGCCGCCGTCGTGCAGCCGCGCGGCCACGGTGAGATCCGCGCCCGACGGCTCGAGCATCCCGCTCGGGTGATTGTGGAGCAGCAACTCGCCGCGCACCGCGATCCCCGGCAGCGCGAGCACCGCGTCCACGGTACCGCGCGCGACCACGCGTGCGTCGACGATCAACCCGTTCGCGTCCGGCCGCACCACGAACGACACCTCGCGCCCGTGTGCGGCCGCGATCTCGCCGCGTACCAGCTCGCGAACCGCGGGCGCCAGGCGCTCGACGCTCACGTCTTGAGCTCGCGCTTCTTGGCGGCCGGGAACAACACGTTATTGAGAATGAGCCGGTAGCCCGGCGAATGCGGATGCAGCGACAGGTCGGTGGGCGGATCGCCGATCTGATGCTGCTGGTCCTCCGGGTCGTGCCCGCCGAAGAAGGTCCACGTGCCCTTTCCGTGATATCCGTTGATGTACTTGACCCAGGGCGCGCCTTCTTCCTCTCCCAGCACCACGTCGCTCGGCTTGAGGCGGCCACGCAGGAACGACGTCGTGAGCCCGTAAAAGTCGGGAATGACCTGGCGGTGGTTCTGCACCAGGATCGTCGGCAACGGATCGATCTTCGCGCTGAAATTAAAAAGCTTGAACGCGCCGAGCGGCTGGCGCCGCGGGCCGGCGTTGACCTGGTGGCCGTCGATGTCGGAGAAGCTCGCGACCTGCGGGTTGGGCTCTACGTGCGCGCCGGTGAACGCGAGAGTCCTGGACCAGTCGAGCTTGCGATCGGCGTCGGGATCCATCGGCGTGCCGTCGGCGAACGCGGCGGCGATGTCCACGCGCTCCGCCGCGAGCGCCAGGTCGATCGTCTCCGTGGCCGTACACATCGCGAACAAGAAACCCCCGTCCGCCACGTAATCGCGGGTCTTTCGCGCCACCGCCTTTTTCAAATCCGGGACCGTGGCGAAGCCCAGCCGCTTCGCCGCATCCGTGTTGAACCTGACCATCTCGGCGAGCCACGGCGCGCCGGCATAGATGAGATAGAACTTCGAGTATTGGCCGGTGAAGTCCTCGTGATGCAGGTGCAGCCAGTCGTAGCTCCGCAGCTTGTCGGTGCTCACGTCGAAGTCCCACACCTTGTCGAACGGGATGCCGGCGTACTGCAGCGCCATCGTGACCGCGTCGTCCCACGGGGGGGCGTTGGGCGGCACGTACACGGCCACCTTGGGCGCCTTCTCGAGCGGCACGGTGTCCATGTTGCTCGCCTCGATCTCGCCGCGGATCGCCGTCACGCGAGCGTCGTCCACCGGCTCGAACGTCACTCCACCGAGTGAGGCGTCGCGCCGGATTGCGGCCCCGTCCGGCAGGAGGAACGACCCGCCGCGGTAGTTCAGGAGCCATTCCGCCTTGATGCCCGCCTGCACCACGCGGTAAGTGACGCCGTAGGCCTTGAGATGGTCGCCTTGGGCGTCGTCCATCGGAATCAGGAGCGATAGGCCGGCCGACGGTCGGACGGTCGGACGGAACCCGAGCAACCCGGCACCCACCGACAGTCCGACCGTCCGACTGACCGTCCGTACGAACTCTCGCCGCCTCATGACTTGGGAATCGTCCCCTTGACCCGCTCCAGCTCGCGGCGCGCCTCCGGCACGACCGCGCTGCCCGGGTACGACAGAATCAAGTGCTCGAGGTGCTGAATCGCGTCGGCCGCCTGCTGCCGGCGAGCGAGCAACCGGGCCCACTCGAGCTCCGCCGCCGGCGCCGCCGCGCCCTGGCCGCCGGTCTTCACCACCTCGGTGAACAGTGTCAGCGCCGCCTGCTGTTGCTCGAGGCCCAGCCGCGCCGCCACCCGACCGGCCACGAGCAGGACATCGGCGCGTCCCTCGCCTCCCCCAGCCGTGCCCACGCGGTCGGCGGCGCGGCGCAACGCCGCGATCGCGCCGGCAGAGTCGCCCCGCGCGAGGAGAAACAGCGCGCCGCCCAGCTCGGGGGACGAGTCGGCCGACAGGTGCTGCAGCAGCGCCACCATCTCGCTGCGGTCCGTGGCATCGCGCCGATCGCCGGCGTACGGACCGGCCGAGCGGAACAGCCGTTGCGCTTCACCGAGTCGCCCGCGATACAGCGCGATCCACCCCTGGAGCGCGAGCGCCTCGACCCCCGAGTCGCCCGCCACGGTCGACCCGGCACGGTCCAAGTCTCCGCCGGCGATGCGGGCGCGCGCCAGTCGGAGGCGCAAGGCCGCACGATCGTCGGCGGACAGCCGGGTGTCGCTCGCGAGCTGCTGTGCCGCGTCGTCGAGCTGTCCCTCGTCGATCAGGGCCTCGATCACCGCCGCCTGCGCGAGCTGCTGCGCATCGGGGGGAGCGGCCGTATCCCGGGCCACGCGCTCGAGCACGTCGCGCGCGGCGGCGCGATCGCCCGCCGCGATGAACGCCCGAGCCGCGTCGGCCCGGGCCCGCGCGGCCACCGGCTCCGGCGCCATGTCGGCGTAGCGTGCCAGGGCGAGCGCGCGCACGCGGCGCGCCGCGGGCGAGCCGTGCGCGGCTGCCAGGTCGGCGAAGCGCTGCAGCGCGAACGACGCGTCGGACGACGGCACCGTGACGCTCGGCTCGAACACCGCCCACGCACGTGCCGCCTGCCCCCAGCCGAGCAGCAGCTCGCCCGCGAGCCGGCGGGCGAGCGGCCCCGGCTCACCTGCCGCGCCGCCGCTCGTGAGCACGCGCGCGATGCGCTCCCGCTCGGGCTCTGGCGCCTCGGCGAGCACGCTCGCCGCGTTGGGGAGCTGCACCGGGGCTTCGGGCAGTGCCGCCGCCCATTCGCGCGCCGCGCCTTCCCAGTCGCCCGACAGCTGGCTCAGCTCCGCGAGCTCGACACCGAACGCCCCGGGCCGGCCCAGCACCTGCCGGCCGGCGAGCAACACCTCGCGCGCCAGCCCGTGACGATGAGCGTCCTCGAGCGCGATGGCCCATTCGCGATACGGGGCCTCGTCGCGCGGGGCGGCGGCGGCCCAGCGGAGCGCCACCACCCGGGCGCTGTCCGGCTCGTTCAGCGCCACGTAGCTGCGGAGCAGCACGCCGCGCAGCGCCACGTTCGCGGGGCTCGCCGCCGCCGCCCGCTGCGCGGCAGGCAAGAGTTCCCGCAGCCGGTTGAGCGGCGGCAGCACGCGCTCGAGCCCGAGCAGCGCCGACAGGTTGGTTGGCTCGGCCCGCAGAGTGGCGAAGTAGACGCTCGCCGCCTGCTCGTACTGGCCGGCGCGCTCAAGCTCGAATCCCTGCCCGATGGCTTGGGCCGGCAGGGAGCGGGCGGCCAGGAGCGCCATCGTGCAGACGGCCACCAACCACGGGCCCCGGCCCCGAATGCGCGGCTGAAGCCGCGGCTCAAGGCGACTGGGGCGCATTCAATCTCCGGAAATACTCGAGCACCAGGCGGCGCTGCTCGGGCGTCAGTCCCTGCAGCTCTTCCCACGTGGGGTACCGGAGCCGCGGCCCGGCACCGGTCGCACCGGGTCGCAGCACCTCCGGGAGGTGCACGCTGTCTCCCGTCGCCGAGCGGCTGACGCGCTCCTTCTTCTCATCGGGCTCGTCGTTCGAGAGCGTGCGACCCGCGTCGAGCAGCCGGTGGTACAGCCGCTGCTGGCGCTCGACGGTCTGTTGGTCGAGGCGCCCCGCCTCGAGCTGGCGCGCCAGCTCCTTGGCCTCCTGCGCGAGCGCGCCGGCGGCGGCGCTCGCCCCGCCGGCCTGAAGGCGCTCCAGCTGCTCGGCGAGGGCCCGCTGCCGCGCGGCGAGGCTCTTGAGCTGTTGGAGCAGCGCCTCGCCGCTCACCCCCATCATCGGCAGCAGGCCCTGGGCCTGCCCGTTCAGCCCCTGTTGCTCGCGCGCCAGGCGAGCGAGCTGTTCCACGGCCTCCGCGAATCCGCTGCCCGATTGGGCGCCGGCCACCTGGCTGCGGCTGCGCGCCAGCGCCAGCGCCGTCGCGTTGAGGGCGTCGACTGCCTGATCGGCGAGCGCGGCCGCCTCCGAGGCATTGGGATCCGCTTCCTCGAGCTGAGCCCGCGCCGCCGCCATCTGGCGCTTCGCATACCCGAGCGCCGCGTCGAGCTGCGGCGACACGAGGGCGTGCTTCCCGGCTGCCTCCCGGATCTGCCGCGCCACGGCATCGCTCCCCTCTTCGACGGAGGCCTGCTGCGAGCGCGTCGGGGCACCGGCCTCGCCGCGGCGCAGCGCCTCGGCCACGCGCTGTTCCCGCTGCGCGAGGTCCGCGGTTTCGGACAGCGCGCGGTCGAGCGCGGCGAGCGTTTCGCCGCGCCACTGGCGGGCGAGCGAGTCGCGCTGGCCCCGCAGCGCGTCCGGCACACCCGCGAGCTGCTGCTCGGCCTCTGCCCCGGCCTGCGCCGCGCCCGGCGCGCGCCCCTGGTCCGCGGACTGCGCAGCGCGCTCCATGGCCGAGCGGGCGGCGCGCACTGCCCGCTGCGGCGCCCCGAGCGAGGTGGCCGCGGCGGGCGGCGCGCCTAAGTCCTGCGCCACTTGCTCGATCCCGCGCGCCAGCGAGTCCGCCCGATCGGCGAGGGCACGCTCGAGTCCCGCCGCGGCGCTGTCCGGGTGGGGGGCGCCCTCGCGGTTCCACTCGGCCTGGCGGCGCTGCAGGTCTTCGGCGTCCGCGGCAAGCGACGCCAGCGCGCCCTCCACCGCCGCCCGGTGGAACAGCTCCTGGCTGCGCTCGAGCTCCGCCTTGAGCTGCTGCTGTGCCTCGGCGAGCCGTTCGAGCGCGCGGCGCATCGCCTCGGGATCGAGTCGGGCCAGCGCATCCTGCAGCTCGCGCAGCCGCGCGGCGATCTCGGGTGTGACCGCCCGCCGCAGCAGCTCCTGCACCTCGCGCAAGCGCGCCTGGAACGCCGTGTCGCCGATTCCCGCGGCCTGAGCCGCGCGGGCGATCTCTTCCACAGCGCGCGACAGATCCTGCACGCGCTGCTGCAGCGCCTCCTGCTCCCGGGCCACTGCCTGCGCGCGTTCCGTCGCCTGGAACGGGAGCGTGCCGTCGCGCCCGCCGTCGCCCGGGCGGCGCTGCCCGCTCGCGTCGCGCGAGCGCTGCTGGGCGAGATCGCCAGTGCGCGTCCCCAGCTCGCGCTGCGCCTCGGCGAGCGAGTCGGCCGCGGCCGCGACGGCCTGCGTGGCCGCGCGGGTCGCCGCGCGCAGCTCCTCGAGGCTCGGCAGCCGCAGCGCGAGCTCGGCGCTCCGGCCCATGTGGGGGCGGGGAGCGTTGTCCCACGCCTCGACACGCAACCGCAGGGTATCGCCCGGCAAGAGCCCGCGGCGCTCGGCGCCGATTTCACCCTGCACGATCGCCCGCTCGCCCGCGCCCGCGACGGGGAGCGATTCCCGCACCACCGATCCCACCTTCCCCGTCTGGCTGACCCGCCAGCTCACCACCTCCAGCCGGGTGAGCCCGTGATCATCGCGTGCGTCCACCACCAGGGGCTGCCGCAGCGACAGCGGCAGGGCCGTGTCGCGCCCCGGAACCGGCACAGCGACGACCGGCGCCGAGTCCGGGACGATGCGCAACCAGAGCGCCGGCGCGTCGCCTTCGAGCGGTGTGCCGTCCGCCGTCGCGAGGTCGAGGCGCCACGCACCGGAGGCAGCGGGAGCGAGCCGACCCGTGAATGCGGCGCCGTCCACCGCGAGCGGCGCGCGGCCGCCGCCGTGGCGCCACACCGCGGCCGCGAGCGGTACGCTCGCGGCGCCGCTCGTGAGGATTACCGTGCCCTCGGGGATCGACGCCGTATCCGGGCCCACAACGAGCGGCTCGTCCGGACGGCCGAGGTACGCGGGATAACGAGCGGTGAGCTGCAACCCGGCGACGAACGCGGGCAGCGCGACGCTGACACGCCGCTCGGCGCTGCGGCGGCTGCCGCTCGACGCGCGCAAGTAGAGGTCCGCCTCGAGCGGGCCGATGCGTCGGGTGGCGCGGCCTCGCGCGTCGAGGCCAACGGGCGCCGGCCGCCACGGCTCTCCCGGACCGCGGGTCCAGAGCGTCGCCCGCGTCGCCGCGGGCACTTCGACGGTGACCGTGACGCTGTCACCCCGCCGCACGGTGGCGCGATCCACGGCGAGACGCACGGGAGCCCGGGCGTCGGCGAGGGTCCGGAGCGGATGCCAGAACGCGGCCCCCCCCGCCGCGGGCGACGCTGCCACAAACAGCGCGCATCCGAACAACGCCGCGGCCGTGCCCAGGACGAGTGACGCCCGCGTGCCGCGCGCCAGCACCCGTCGCACGGCGGGCGCAGCCCGCGCCACCAGCTCGGCCGCGCGACGGTCCGCCAATCCCAGGAGCTCGACGCTCGCGCCCGCACCCGCCACCGGCGCCAGCAGGCCCACCACACTCCCCCGCCGTGTCCCCGCCGCGGCCTCGATCAGCCGCCCGACGACCGCCGGCGCGGCCCGCCGTCCGGCGCGGCGCGCGAGCCACGCCGCCGCCGCCGTCACGGCGGCGATCGAGACCCACGCGCCGACCACGGCCGCGACGCGCGGCGCGAGCTCGAGCCCCGCTCCCGCGATCGCAAACGCGACGCCCGCGCTCGTGAGCACCACCGCTCCGGCGCGGGCGCGCGCGTGCGGCAAGCCGAGCCGCCGCAGCCGCAGGGCCGTGTCGGTCACCGGATCGAGCTCACGGCGTACGTGAACAGGTTCACGCCCATTCGCAGTGCCGCCTCATGCAGCTCCGGGGGATCGTGGTGGACCTCGGGATCCTCCCACCCGTCGCCCAGGTCCGTCTGATAGGAATAGTATACGACCAGCCGGTCGCCCAAAAAGATGCCGAACCCCTGCGCCGGCAGCCCGTCGTGCTCGTGGATCTTGGGGATTCCCTTCGGGAAGTCGTACATCAGATGATAGATGGGGTGGCTGAGCGGCACCTCCACCAGCGGGTGATCGGGGAACACGCGGGCAATCTCGCGGCGGAACGACTTGTCCATGCCGTAGTCGTCGTCGGCATGGAGGAACCCGCCCTGCTCGAGCCAGCGCCGCAGCACCCGGACTTCGTCGTCCGACAGGTGGACGTTGCCGTGACCCGTCATATAGAGGTAGGGGACGTCCCACAGCTCGGGGCCGATGAGCGTCACGACGCGCTCGCGCTCCGCAACGGACAGCGCGGTGCGCTGCCGGATCGCCGCCAGGAGATTGGGCAGCGCCGAGGGGCCGGCGTACCAATCGCCGCCGCCGTCATAGTGCAAACGACCGATCGTGAGAGAGGCCAAGTGCGGAATGTGGAATGCGGAATGCAGAATCGCGCGAACCGACCTCGGCCCGTCCATTCCGCATTCCGCACTCCGAATTCCGCATTCGGATCGGCCGGGGAGCGGTAGCGCGAGTGCGCACAGCAGGACCGTCAAGCGCTTCATAGCTCGTTCACCAATCGGTACGCCGAGTTCCGCGTGATCCCCGTTTCCGCTGCGAGCTGCTCGGCCGCGTCGCGCCGGGTCATGCCCTGCGCCAAGAGCGCCCGGGCGCGCGCCTCAGGATCGGGTAGCGGCTCCTCGCGCGGCGGCTCGCCGGTCCCCGCCACCATCACCGTGACTTCACCCCTGGGGGGTGCGTCGCCGTAGTAACCGGCGAGCTCGGTCAGGGTCCCCGCGCGCGTCTCCTCGAACAGCTTGGTCAGCTCGCGGGACACCGCCGCCCGCCGCTCCCCGCCGCACACCGCCGCCAGGTCGCCGAGCAACTCCGCCACGCGGAGCGGCGCCTCGAACAGCACCACCGTCCACTCGCTCTCCGCCACCGTCTCGAGCAGCCGGCGCCGCTCCCCGCCCTTGCGCGGCAGGAACCCCAGGAACAGGTAGCGATCCGCGCCCAGCCCGGAGACCGAGAGCGCCGCCGCGACCGCGGTTGGGCCCGGCACGGCGACCACGGGCACGTCGCGCTCGCGCGCGGCCGCGACGAGCGCCGCGCCGGGATCGCTCACGGTCGGCGTGCCGGCGTCCGTCACGAGCGCCACGTCCTTGCCGCTCGCGAGCAGGTGCAGGATGCGGCGCAGCGCCGCGTCGCTCGAGTGCGCGTGGAAGCTGACGAGCTCGGCGCGCGAGCCGACGTGGGCAAGCAGCGGCCTGGTGTGACGGGTGTCTTCAGCGGCGACGACCACGACCCGCGTCAGCGTTGCGCTGGCGCGGGGTGAGAGATCCTCGAGATTGCCGAGCGGCGTCGCGACGACATACAGGGTTCCGGCCATCTCACCACGCCACCTGCCACGGCAGGCGCCCGTAGTAGCCGGCCGACTGCAGCACGTAGCGGTGCTCCCGCGTGGCCTCGCGCAGGATCTTGGGCGCCGTGCCCGGCATCATCACCTCGACCCCCTCGAGCAGCTGCAGCGACCAGTCGGTGAGCGCGTTCGAAAGCTCCTCGGGCTGGACCACGGCGTCCGGGGTCTCTACCCCGCGGGGCGCCGAGAGGATCGCGATGGCCTTGTGCGCATCCAGAATGCCGGTGCTCACCCTCTGGGCACGCCGCTTCGCCTCACCGGGAAACTCCTTGTCCACCTCGTCGACGATGCGCCAGTACAGCTCGCGGTAGGTGTTGATGAGCGCGTTGGGCGCCTGCTGCGGCAGATCAGCAACGTAGGGAAACACGGCCGCCGTGAGGACGGGCATTTGCCCGTCGGCGCCCGCGTGGAACTGCGATTCGAGAAACTTCGGAATGGCCATCGTGTCCGGCTTGTCGCAGAAGTAGCCGCTGTGGTAGCGTCCGCCGTCGAACCGCACGTACGACACGCGCGCGTTCGACATCACCTCCAGGATCCCGCTGGTCTTGTCTCGGGCGAACGCCGCGAAGAACGCGCCGGGCTGCGACGGGTCGATGGTGCGCATCTCGATCGACACGGCGCACGACTGGTACATCCACGCGAGCTGCTCCATCGGGGCGGCCGAGTAGGCGAGCTCGCCCCGTTCCACCTCGGCCCGCATGCGCTTCAGCGCCTCGGTGATGGTGATGACCTGCCGTCCGGCGGTATGGAGGGACGCGGCGTTCACGGCCTCGCCCTTGCGGAACAACAGCAGCAGGCATTCGTCCGGGAGGTAGGCCGTGATGTAGCCGTCCACGCGGCCGTCGCGGTCGCGCTTCGCGAACGCGAGCAAGTTGTCGAGATGGATGAACCCGAGACGCGTGCGATGAATCAACCGGTTCACCTGCGGGAACGTCAGGTCCGCGAGGCGAACCGGCGAATTCATCAGGCGAGCGGTGCTCGCGCGCATGGTCCTCCGGGGAGGATGCTACGACAGATGCTGCTGGATCTTCTGCTCGAACACCGGCTTCGGGTACGCACCGACCAGCGTATCCACGTGCCGCCCGTCCTTGAAGAATAGAATACTCGGAATCGAGCGAACGTTAAAGCGCATCGCCGTCTTCTGATTGGCGTCTACATCCACCTTCGTGACCTTCAGCTTGCCCTGGTACTCCCCGGCCAGCTGGTCCAGGATGGGTGCGACCATGTGACACGGCCCGCACCACGTCGCCCAGAAGTCCACGATCGTGAGCCCCTGGTGCTGTTCGACCTCCAGGCCGAATGTGGCATCCGTGACCGCCGTGAGATTCGCTGCTGCCATGACCTCTCCACTCCCTCTCGTGCAATCGTTATGTTGACGGACGACATGACCACGTCACGCGCCCGCGTCGCGCACATCGGCATCGCCGTTCCGTCCATCGACGCCGCGCTCGCCTTTTATCGGGACGTGCTCGGCGTCGAGCCGGGACACCCCGAAACGGCGGACGGCGCGACCATCGTCGGTCTGGCGTTGGGCGACGTCCGCGTCGAGCTGCTCGAGCCGCGCGATCCCGCGAGTCCCGTGGCGAAATTCCTCGCGCGGCGCGGACCCGGGATCCACCACGTGTGTTACCGCGTCCCCGACTTGGACCAGGCGCTCGAGCGGTGCCGCGCGGCGGGCTATCGCCTCATCGACGCGACGCCGCGGCGCGGCGCCGGCGGCCGGCGTATCGCGTTCCTGCATCCCAAGACCACGGCCGGCATCCTGCTCGAGCTAACCGAGTAGCTAACACACGGACGGGTCGCAACGTTCCCCCGCTCACTGCCGGCACGTGGAGCCCGGCGTGGAGAGGCTCGCGAGATGCACGTCGTTCACGACCCAACCCCCGGTCTTGCTGCGCACGAGGTCGACCGGAAACGCCACGGTGCACGAGTTGGCCCGCTGGATCTCGACGCGGAACGTCTGCGTGTTGTCGTGACCCGGCACGCCCAGCGGCCCCTCGATCACGCGGTAGCCGACGTGGTCCAGGTACTTCTGCATGACGGTGAGCCGCTCCCTCAGGACGTCGCCCTTCATCCACGCCGACGCGGGGCCGCGGTCCGAGCCCCACAGCTCGCCCATCCGCTTCAAGTCGTCGGCCTTCACGGCCGCCATGAACTGCGCCAGCGTCTCCTGCAGCGACTGGGGCAACGGGGTTCCGGGCGTCGCGCCCCCGCCGCAGGCGAGCGAGCCCAGCGCGACGAGCACGGTCAGTCGTGGCCTCACGAACGCTTCCTCGAGTGTGGGCGGGATGCCCCGAAGGTAAGACGGCATGCGGCTCTACGTCAACATTGATCACGTCGCGACGCTGCGCGAGGCGCGGCGCACCGACGAGCCGGATCCCGTGCGCGCGGCCGCCGCAGCCGAGCAGGGAGGCGCGGACGGCATCACCGCGCACCTGCGCGAAGACCGCCGCCACATCCAGGACCGCGACGTCCGCGCGCTGCGCGCCGCGGTGCGCGGCGTGCTGAATCTCGAGCTGGGTGCGGCGCCCGAGATCGTGCGGATCGCGGTGCGCGTGAAGCCGTTTCAGGCGACGCTCGTCCCCGAGCGGCGGCGCGAGATCACGACCGAAGGCGGCCTGGCGCTGCGCGGCGCCGACCGCCGGATCGGCGCGGCCATCGAGCGGCTGAGCGCGGCCGGCATCCGCGTGAGTCTCTTCATCGATCCCGACATCCGGGCGATCGACCGCGCGGCCGCGCTCGGCGTGCCGGCGGTGGAGCTCCACACCGGCCGGTACGCGCACGGCTGGCGGAAGAGCGACGCCGCGCTGCACGCGCTGCGCCGCGCGGCTGCGCACGCCCGCGCGCGCGGCCTGGCCGTCCACGCGGGGCACGGCCTCACCTACGAGAACGTTCAACCGGTGGCGGCCATTCCCGAGATCGAGGAGCTGAACATCGGCCACTCGATCGTGAGCAACGCGGTGTATTGGGGCCTCGAAGATGCTGTGCGGAGAATGCGAACTTTGGTTGACCAGGTTCATCCGCCTTCCTAGCTTGGTACCGCCATGACCCCGCCCCAGAAACCGCTCGGCATGTCGGACTTCTTCGCCCTCGAGGCGGGGGAGTATCTCGAGCGGCTAGACGGCCTCCTGGCGGCGGGCGACCGCCCCAATGTCGAGGAACTGGTGCGGCTGGCGCGCGCCCTGCGCGGCAGCGCCCTGATGGCGAGCCAACAGGCCATCGCGCGCACCGCGGCGGGCCTCGAGGCGTTGGCGCGCACGGTGCGGGAAGGCCGGCACGCGTGGGATGTCCAGACCAAACAGCTCGCCGTTCGCGCCGTGGACGACCTGAAGATCTTCGTGCGCCGCGCCGGGAGCTGGACCGACGCGGATACCGCGAAAGCCGGGGCATTGGCGCAGCAGCTGGAGCAGCTCGCGGGCCGGCCGTCGGCGCAGATCCGCGCGGCCGAGGCCTTCGGTCTCGACGCGGGAGCGCGCGCGTTCGTGGCGCGGGAGGGTGCGGCGATCGCGAGCGCGCTCGACCGGGCCGCGCAGGCGTTGCGCGCCAACCCCGTAGCGCTCGATCCGCTGCAGCACGTGCTGCGCGCGCTCCAGCCGCTCCGTGGCTTGGCTGCCGTGAACGACCTGCCCCCCCTCCCCGATCTGCTGGAAGGAATCGACCGCGCCATCGGCGAGCTGTCGCACTCGGGGCTCGACCCGCGGGCCAATGTGAGCGAGCTGTTCCAGACGGCCGCCACGGCGATCGCGCGCGCGGCGCGCGAGGTCGCCGACCGGGGCCGGCCGGACCCCGAGGGCGCGGACTTCCGGCAGTTCGCGGCGCTGCTCGTCAAGTTCCTCGATAGCGAGCCGGACGTCGTGTCCATCGGCTCGCTCTATTACAGCGACTCGGGACCGCACATCGTGTCGCGCGGTGTGCCGGCCGCGCGCCCGTCCACGCTGGGCCGGCTCGAGCTGGTGAGCCACGGCGAGCATCTGCGCCAGGCGGCGGACTCCCTGGAGCGCGCTCCCTCGGCCACGCAGCGCGAGCTGCGCGCGCACACCCTCGCCACCACCTTCCGCGCGCTCGCCAACGCGGGCGGCGGCCTCCTGGCCGACCAAGTCGCCCAGTTTGCGGTCGCGGCGCGCGAGGCGGTCACGTCGGGTGTCGCGGTCAGCAGTCCCGTCGCCTTCGCCGCCGAGCTGCGTCGCGCCGGAGACCTGCTCGCGCGCTCGAGCGCCAGCGATGAGGACGCGCTCGCGACCGAGCTCGGCGCGCTCACGACGGCGCTCCGCGCCATCCAGCCGGGAGCCCCCGCCCCGAGGCCCGCTCCGGCGGCGGCACCGGTAGTGCCGATCGAGACGCTCGCGCCGACGGCCCCGGCGCCGCAGCCAAGGGCCCCGGCTGCCCGGGCGCCGGGCGCCGACGAGGCGTTGCCCGAGACCCCCGACCTGATCGGCTCGTGGACGGCCTACCAGCGGTTGGCGCAGGGCGGCATCGGACCGGCGTCGCTCGCCGAGTTCGTCGCGGGCGCCGCGCGCGTGCCGGCGCCCGCGCCGTCGCGCGACACCACACGCCCGGCGGCGGCCGCGCCGCTAGAGCTCCCGGCAGTGGACGTGCGCACGTTGCTGTACCGCGGCGATCGCGCCCTCAAGCGGGCTGAGGAGCTGCGCGCAGCGGCGAAGCGAGCGTCGGGCGACGCGCTCCGGGCCCTCGTCGAAGAAGTCTGCGATCTCGTTGCCCTCGCCTTCGAGCCCCCCCCCACCCCCTAGCCGGGCCCCCGCGGCCCGGTGGGCTTGGGTCGTGGGGCTCGGGGTGACGCTCGGGCTCCTCGCCTGGGCGCTGCACGGCGTGGATGCGCGGGCGCTGGTCGGTCACCTGCGGCGCGCCGACCCGCTGCTCGTGCTGGCGACGATCGTGCTCGCCACGCTCACCTTCCCGCTCCGCGCCATCCGCTGGCAGTTGATCCTGCGGGACGTCGGCGGCAGCCGCCTGCCGCTCGGTCCGCTGTGGCACGCGACGGCCATCGGTTTCATGGCCAACAACCTGCTGCCCGTGCGGGCCGGCGAGTTCGCCCGCGCCTACGCCGCGCGGCAGGCGCTGCCGGTGCGGTTCACCACCGCGCTCGCGTCGATCGGGGTGGAGCGCGTGCTCGACGGCCTGGTGCTGGTCGGACTGCTGACGATCACGCTGGTTGCGCCCTCGTTCCCGCGCCAGGCGACCATCGGCGGCGCGTCGCTCTCGGGGCTCGCCACGGGCGCCGCCGCTCTGTTCGCGGGCGTCCTCCTGATCGCTCTGCTCGTGGTGCACCGTCCGGCCCCGTGGCTCGCGTGGCTCGACCGGATCGCCCATGCCGCGCTCCCGACGCGGTTCGCCGACCGCGTCGCCCACGCCGCGGAGGGGCTGATCGCGGGGCTCGAGGTGTTGCGGAACCCGGGGCGGTTCGTCGGTGTCGTCCTCTGGTCGCTCGTGCTGTGGCTCGTGAACGGGGCCTCGTTCGCGGTGTGTTTCCAGGCATTCGGGCTGGCGGTCCCGCCGGAAAGCGCCCTGCTGCTGCAGGCCATCATCGGATTCGGGGTCGCGCTGCCCGCCTCCCCGGGGTTCGTGGGCGTGTTCGAGGCGGCGACGCGCGCGACGCTCGCCATCTACGGCGTCGACGCGACGCGGGCGGTGAGCTATGCGCTCGCCTACCACATCGGCACCTTCTTCCCCATCACGCTGCTCGGACTGTACTCACTGTCGCGGATGCGCCTGCATCTCGCCGAGCTGCGCGGGGCAGCCGGCGCCACCGACTGATATTCCATGGCACCGGAGCGAGTGCGCATCGCGGCGCACGCCAAAATCAACCTGTTCCTGCGCATCCTCGCGCGCGAGGCCGCGCCCGCCGGAGGCTACCACCAGATCGAGACGGCGTTCGCCCTACTCGAGCTGGCGGACGAGCTGGTGGTGACGCGGACGGCCGGCGGGGTCGCACTCAGGGTGCACGGGCCCGACCTGGGGCCGGTGGAGGAGAACCTCGCGGTGCGTGCCGCGCGCGCCGTGCTGGAGGCGATCGGTGGCAAGTTCGGCGTCGCCCTCGAGCTGACCAAGCGTGTCCCCGTACGCGCCGGGTTGGGCGGCGGCTCGAGCGACGCGGCCGCCGCGCTGCACGCCGTGAACGCGCTGGCGGGCGGGCCCGTGCCCAAGGCCGAGCTGCTGCACTTGGGCGGCCGGCTGGGGGCAGACGTGGCGTTCTTCGCGAGCGGGGCCCCCGCGGCGCTCGCCTGGGGTCGGGGCGAGCGGCTGTTCCGGCTCGTCCCTCCGCCGGCCGCGCCCGCGCTCGTCGCGGTGCCGCCCGTCGCGGTCGCGACGCCCGAGGCATATCGCTGGTGGGACGAGGTGAACGCCGAGCCGGTGGCCCGTGGACCCGTGGTGCTCGAGACGGACGCGTTCCTTGGCTGGGGCAGCATCGGGCGGCTGGGAGGCAACGACTTCGAGATACCGGTGTTCGGGCGCCAACCGGCGCTCCGCGCTCTGTTCGAGCGGCTGGCAGCCACGCATCCTTACTGGGTGCGGCTGTGCGGCTCGGGGAGCGCGGTGGCCGCCGTGTATGCAAACGAGCGGCTGCGCGACGATGCGGCGGAGCAGCTCGGCGAGCGGCAGCAGCGGCTGATCCGCACGGCCACCCGGGCGACGCCCGCACCGGGGCCGGAACCCCTTCCCTAGCGGCGCGCGGCGTCGCTTCTTTTACCAGGCGGAGGTGGCCCGATGCCCGAACAGCTCGTCGGTACGGTCGTGCACTACTTCAAGGGACCGAGCGTCGCCGTCGTGCGCGTGACCGAGGGCACGCTGGCGGTCGGCGACCACGTCCGGTTTCACGGCCACACCACCGACTTCACCGAGCAGATTACCTCCATGGAATTGAATCATCAGAAGGTGCCGCTCGCGAAACCCGGCGAGGAGGTGGCGATCCAGGTGGCCGACCGCACCCGTCAGCACGACCAGGTCTTCAAGGTGACGCCATGAACGAAGAAGCGTTCAATATCTCGGTCCGCAAGTTCCTCAAGAATTTCGGCGTCACGGCGCAGCGCGAGATCGAAAAGAGCGTGGACGCCGCGATGAAGGCCGGCAAGCTCAAGGGAACCGAGACGCTCAAGGCGCGGGCGCGGCTCGAGATTCCAGGGTTGACGACGGATCTCGTGGTCGAGCAGGACATCACGCTGGCCTAGGCGCGCATGCGGCGACAGGGCACGCTTGCGGCACTAGTCCTGGTGGCGGCGTGCTCCTCGTCGCCGCCGGAGGTTCCGGCGCCGGCTGCCCCGGCGGCCGCCGCGCCCACGGCACTGGCGGCGGCGCGCATCGCGATCACCGGGCGCGAGCAGTACTACGACATAGACGGGGCGAGCGCGGGCGCGCTGCGCGACCAGATCCGCCGGCTCGGCCCCAAGGACGAGAGCGGCCGGTCGCGCGATGCCCTGACCGTGTGGGACCTGGAGTGGGTGTACCACGACGCGCCGGGCGCGAGTGGCTGCGCGCTGCGCGACCTGCAGGTCAACCTCAACGTGACGATCACGCTGCCACGCTGGAAGCCGCCGGCCACCGCACCCGCCGGTCTGAGCGAGTCGTGGCGGACGTATCTCGAGCATGTGAAGCTGCACGAGGCGGGCCACCGGACGATCGCCGAGCGCACCGCGCGCGCCGTGTTCGCGGCCCTCTCGCCGCTCCGGGCCGCCACGTGCGACGAGGTCCACAGCATGGCGTCGCGTACCGCCGAGGAGATCGTGGCCGAGGGCCGCGCCCGGAACCGCGCCTACGATGTCCAGACGAAGCACGGGCAGACGCAGGGGGTGGTGCTCGGGCCCTGACTACCGCACCGTCAACTGCTCCCCGCTATGCGTCGGCGCGTCTATATTTTGTTCGCTGATCTCGAGCCTTACACGCTGGCCCCTCGTCCAATGGCAGGACACCAGACTTTGGATCTGGGTATGGTGGTTCGAATCCACCGGGGCCAATTCCATTTACAAACGAGGCTCCGTTCGTATGCGCCTGACCCGTCCGATGCCCGCTCTCGGTCTCGGCTGCCTGCTGCTCGCTCTCGCCCCCGCGCCAGCCGGCGACCTGCGCGGCTTCACCGCCGAATCCGCCAAAGCGGAGCGCGAGTGGGAAGCCAAGTTCCGCGCCCTTCCCTCCCCCGACTCGCTGCGCGAGTACATGCGCCGCCTCTCGGCGCGGCCGCACCACGTCGGGTCGCCGTACGACAAAGACAACGCCGAGTGGCTCCTCGCCAAGTTCAAGAGCTTCGGACTGGACGCGCGGATCGAGACGTTCGACGTGCTGTTCCCCACACCCAAGGAGCGCATGGTCGAGCTGGTCGCGCCCACGACGTTCCGCGCCAAACTGCAAGAGCCGGTGGTGCCGGGCGATCCCACGTCGAGCCAGCAGGCCGAGCAGCTGCCGACCTACAACGCCTACTCGATCGACGGCGACGTCACCGCCCCGCTCGTATACGTCAATTACGGCGTGCCTGCCGACTACGAGCGGCTCGAGCGCATGGGCGTGTCGGTGAAAGGCATGATCGTGATCGCCCGCTATTTCGGGTCGTGGCGCGGCATCAAGCCCAAGGTCGCGGCCGAACACGGCGCGATCGGATGCATCATCTACTCGGATCCGCGGGACGATGGCTACACCCAGGGCGACGTGTACCCCCAGGGCCCCTGGCGCCCCAAGGACGGGGTACAGCGCGGCAGCGTGATGGACATGCCGCTCTATCCCGGTGACCCGCTCACACCCGGGGTTGGTGCCACCAAGGACGCGAAGCGGCTGCCGGTGAGCGAAGCCGCCACGATCACCAAGATTCCCGTCCTGCCGATCTCGTACGGCGACGCGCAGCCGCTGCTCGCCGCGGTGCGCGGGCCCGTGGCGCCCGCCGAGTGGCGCGGCGGACTCGCCATCACCTATCACGTCGGTCCCGGGCCTGCCAAGGTGCATCTCCGCGTCAAGTCCGACTGGAGCTTGAAAACCCTGTACGACGTGATCGCGCGCATTCCCGGCGCCGCGGCGCCGGACGAATGGGTGATCCGCGGCAACCATCACGATGCCTGGGTGAACGGCGCCGAAGATCCGATCTCGGGGCTGGTGCCGCTGCTCGAAGAGGCGCGCGCGTACGGGCAGCTCTTGCAGCAGGGCTGGAAGCCGCGCCGCACGATCATCTACGCGGCCTGGGACGGCGAGGAGCCGGCGCTGCTCGGCTCCACCGAGTGGGCCGAGGCCCACGCCGACGAGCTGGCCGCGAAGGCCGTGGCGTATCTGAACAGCGACACCAACAACCGGGGCTACCTGGACGTCGGCGGCTCGCACTCACTCGAGGCGTTCATCAACGAGGTGGCGCGGGACATCGAAGACCCGGAGACCAAGCTCAGCGTCTGGAAGCGGGCCCAGCTCCGGACCATCGCGGACGCGCCTTCCGCGGACGCCCGTCAGGAAGCGCGTCAGCGCGCCGACCTGCGCATCGACGCGCTCGGCTCGGGCTCGGACTTCACGCCGTTCCTGCAGCACGTCGGCGTCGCCGCGCTCAATCTCGGCTTCGGCGGCGAGGGTGGCGGCGGCATCTACCACTCGATCTACGACGACTTCAAGTGGTACACGACGTTCGACGACACGTCGTTCGTGTACGGGCGCGCCCTGGCCCAGACGGTTGGCACCGCCGTGATGCGTCTCGCCGACGCGGACGTCCTGCCGTACCAGTTCACCGGGCTCGCCGAGACGGTGGGGCGCTACGTGAAGGAGGTCGAGAAGCTCGCGAAAGACACGCAGCAGGAGATCGGCGAGCGGAACCGCCAGCTGGACGAGGGCGTGTTTCCGGCCACCGTCGATCCGCGCGAGCCCGCGGTGCCGCCGGCGCGGGAGGACCTCCCGCCGTACCTGAACTTCGCCCCGCTCGACAACGCAGCGGACGCGTTGACCCGCGCGGCCGAGCGCTACGAGAAGGCCTTCACGCGCGCCCAGGCGAACGGTGGTGCCGCGCTGGCGCGGCCCGACGCGCAGGGGCTGAACGTCACGTTGCTCCAGAGCGAGCGCGCCTTCACGAGCGCCGCCGGCCTGCCGCGGCGGCCGTGGTACCGCCACCAGATCTACGCCCCCGGCTTTTACACGGGGTACGGCGTGAAGACGCTGCCCGGTGTGCGCGAGGCCATCGAGCAGAAGAACTGGCCGGAGGCGGACCGGCAGATCGGAGCGGCGGCGCAAGCGCTCGCCGCGGAGGCCGGCGTGATCGGCCGGGCGGCCGACCAGCTCGAGAAACTGGCGCCCTAGCGCCCCACTTGTCGCGGACCGGCAACGATTGACTCCCGGCGCTCCGGTCGCCACTATGCGCCAGGAACCCGGGAGGCTCCCATGCTCCGCACGACCCGCACGACCCGCACGGCCGCACTTGCCGCGGTGCTGCTCACGCCGCTCGTCGCGTCCGCGCCGATGGCCTTGCGCCCGCCGCCCGCGGCGCAGTCGGCTCCGTCGTATGCCTACCAGGGCACCGTCCACGCGGTGAACGTCCGGGCAGGCTGGTTAGAGGTGATCACCGGCGTCGGAATGGCCCTGCGACTCGTGCACATGAGCACCTCGCCCACCACGCTGCTCGCCGGCTCGGGCATGGCCCTCCGCCTCACCGACTTGAAGCCCGGCGATTTCGTGCGCACCGATTGCCGGCGCACCGCCGCCGGGCTCGTCGCCAGCCACATCGAGAAGTTCGAGGTCCCCAGGCCGTGACCCTGCGGCCGGTCGCGGTCGCTTTCATTCTCTTCGCGGCGGGCTGCAAGAAGCCCGTGCAGCCGGGCGACCCGCTCCCGGGGCTCGCCCGCGCCGAGCGCGATCTCTTTGCGCGCGGCAAGGTCGTGTTCGACAGCGAGTTCACCCCGCAAACAGGGCTAGGGCCGCTGTTCAACTCGACCGCGTGCGCCGAATGCCACGAAGACCCAAAGGCGGGGGGAAGCGGCGACGAGGTCGAAGTTCACGCCACCGCGTTCCGCGGCCCGGTGTGCGATCCGCTCGTCCAGGAAGGCGGGCCGGTGATTCAGCAGCACACCACGCCCGCGCTCAAGCAGGCCCTCGGCATCGACCAGGAGCCGTTCCCGCCGTCCGCGACGGCGCGGGCGATGCGCACATCGCCCGTGATCTTCGGCCGCGGCCTGCTGGACCTCGTGCCCGATTCCGCCATCCTCGCCTACGCCGATCCCGACGACAAGAACCGCGACGGCGTGCGCGGGCGGCCCAACCGCACCGTGGACGGGCGCATCGGCCGGTTCGGCCGCAAGGCGTTCGTAGCGACGCTGCGGGAGTTCAACGCCGGGGCATTCACCGCGGAAATGGGCATCACCAGCCCCGATCAGCCGACCGAAGAAAACATCGGCGGCAAGCCGATCCCGCCCGGCGTGGACTCCGCGGCCGATCCCGAGATCACGCGGGAAGCGCTCGATCTGGCGGACGACTTCGTCCGCTTTCTGGCGCCGCCCACACCCGCAAAGCTCGGCAAGGACGGGCGGCGCGGCCGCGACTTGTTCTCCCAGATCGGGTGCGCGACCTGCCACATCCCCATGCTCCGCACCGGGGACAGCCCGGTGCCGGCCCTGCGGCGCCGGGAGTTCGCGGCCTACACCGACCTGCTGCTCCACGATCTCGGGCCGGACCTGGCGGACATCTGCCTGGGCCGCGCGGCGCCCGCGGACTTCCGCACGGAGCCGCTGCTCGACCTCCGCAGCGCCCAGCACTTCCTCCACGACGGCCGGGCGGCGAGCCTGGAGCAGGCGATCGAGCTGCACGGCGGCGAGGGAGCCGGCGCGCGCAACGGCTTCAAGGTCCTGACCCCCGCCGATCGGGCGGCGCTCATCGCCTTCCTTAGGTCTCTGTAAGAAACGTTCCCGGGGGGTTGAAGAACCGGGTGGGGGCTTGTTACCATCTCTCCGCCTATGCCCCTCCTTACACTCGACCAAGTCTCCAAACGATTCGACGGCGTGCCGGCGGTCGACCACGTCTCCTTCGCGGTCGACCGCGGGCAGGTGGTAGGCTTCGTGGGACCCAACGGGGCCGGCAAGTCCACGACCATGCGCGTCATCACGCAATACTACGAGCCGGACTCTGGCGCCATCGCGCTCGACGGAGTCCCGCTCGCCACAGCGGGGCGCGAAGCGAAACGCCGCATCGGCTACCTCCCCGAGAACAACCCGCTGTACGGCGACATGTTGGTGTGCGACTATCTCGCCTTCATCGCCGACCTGCGGGACTTGGCAGGCCTGCCCCGCCGCCAGGCGCTGGATGCCGCCGTCGCCGCAACGGGTGTCGAGACGGTGTACTACCGGCCGATCGGCGAGCTGTCCAAGGGGTTCCGACAACGGGTGGGACTGGCGCAGGCGATTCTCCATCGCCCCGATCTCCTGGTGCTCGACGAGCCCACCGAGGGCCTCGACCCGAACCAGCGCGTCGAGATCCGCCGCTTGATCGGCGCGCTCGGCAAGGATCGCACCGTGATTCTCTCGACCCACGTCCTCTCCGAGGTGCAGCACACGTGCTCGCGACTGCTGATCATCAGCGGCGGCAAGATCGTGGCCGACGGGGGCGTGGCACAGCTGATCAGTCAGGCCGAGGGTGCGGTCGAGATCGCCGTCGAGGCCGCGGGCACGGGCGTCGCCGAGGCGCTCGCCAAACTGCCGGGTGTGCGCACGGTGACGCCGGGGGCGGCCACTGCCGAAGGCCGGGTTGCGGTCACACTCACGGCGGACCGCACGAGCGAGCTGCGGCCCGAGATCTTCGGGCTCGCCAAGTCGCGCGGCTGGACGCTGTTCGAGTTGCACCAGCAGGCCGGCAGCCTCGAAGACTTGTTCCACCAGCTGACACGCGCGCCGGAGCCATGAAGTGAGCCCCATCCGCACCATCGCGCGGCGGGAATTGTGGGCGCTGTTCGACCAGCCCACCGCCTATATCCTGCTCGTCGTGTTCACGGCTGTGAACGCCTTCCTGTTCTTCCGCCAGGCGGAGATCTACGGCGTCGCGTCGCTCCGCCCGATGCTCGACTTCCTCCCGTGGCTACTGCTGTTCTTCGTCCCCGCGGTCACGATGCGCGCCCTCGCCGAGGATGCGCGTTCGGGCACGCTCGAGCTGGTCCTGGCGCAGCCCGTCACCGAGCTCGAGCTGCTGCTTGGCAAGTACGTGGGCCAGGTGGTGTTCCTGGGGCTCGCCCTGGGGCTCACGCTGACCATCCCGCTCGGCCTCGCGCTCGGCACCGCGCCGCCCCTCGGCATCGTGATTGCGCAATACGTCGGCGCCGCCTTGCTCATCCTCGGGCTCGCGGGAGTCGGGGTCTGGGCCTCGAGCGTGACGCGCAACCAGATCACGGCGCTCATTGTGGCCGTGGCGGTGATGTTCCTCCTGATCCTTGTGGGGCTCGATCCCCTCGTCGTGGGACTGCCGGCCCGGCTCGGCGCGATCGCCGCCTCGCTCGGCGTGCTGTCGCACTTCTCAGGCATCGACCGCGGCGTGATCGACCTGCGCGACGCCGTCTACTTCGTGACGCTCGCCGCCCTCTTCTTGCTATTCGCCTACGTCGCCCTGGTGTCCCGCAAGCTCACGGCGCAGGGCGAGCCCCGCAAACGGTTGCGCCTCGGGGCCGGCTTGCTCACGGCCGCGCTGATCGTCGTCAACCTGTTCGGCCGGCATATCGCCGGCCGACTGGACCTCACGCCCGGGCACTCGTTTACGCTGTCGCGCGCGACCAAGCAGCTGCTGCGCACGCTCCCCGATCTGGTGACCATCAAGCTGTTCGCGTCGGATGCGCTGCCGCCCGAGGTCGCTTTCCTGCGGCGCGATGTGGACGACCTGCTCAGCGACTACCGCGCCTCCGGCCGGGGCAAGGTGAAGGTCGTGGTCGAGAATCCGTCGGCGGACAGCGTGGCCCTCAAGGACGCCCGTAGCCTGGGCATCCCGCCGGTCCAGTTCAACGTCCTGGGGCAGGCCGAGCTGCAGGTGAAAGAGGGGTATCTCGGCATTGCGGTGCGCTACGCCGACAGCGTCAAGACCATCCCCTTCGTGCAGCAGACGAATGACCTGGAATACCGGCTCACCTCCGACATCCGGGCTCTCACCCATCCTGCGAAGCCCACGGTTGCGTTCGGCGAGATCAGCGACGCGGCGGCGGTGCGGGGGCAGCGCGGCTTCGAAAGCCTGCGCGAGCAGCTCGGCCGCAACTACGACGTCCGCGCGTTCGCACTCGCCGACTCAGGGGTTGCACCCGGCGTCCGCGTGATCGCGGTCGCCGGCACCCCCGACTCGCTCAAGAGCGCCGAACTGGCGCGGCTGCGCGCGTTCCTCGACCACGGCGGCAGCCTGCTCGTGATGGCGAGCGGCATGCAGTTGTCGACGCAGGCGCCCATGGCCCTCTCGCGGCAAGTCGGCTGGAACGATCTGCTCAAGGCGTACGGCGTTTCGATCGCCTCCAACATGGTGTACGACCTCGCGTCCAACACGCAGGTCGCCATCCCCTCCCAGTTCGGCCAGGTGCTCGTGCCCTATCCGTTCTGGTTGCGGGCTCAGAGCACCAAGGCATCGCCGGTGAACGCGGACTTGGACGCGGTGCTGCTCCCCTGGACGAGCCAGATCGACACGGCGCAGGGAGCGTCCGGGACGGTGACGCCGCTCTTCGTCACGAGCCGCGCCGGGGGCGTGCAGGAGACCACGGCGTTCCTCGATCCCGCCCGGCAGTTCAGCCGTGATAGCCTGCGGCGGCGCACGGTGGCCCTGCTCGTGAACCCGCTCTCCCGCGACACGGCGCAGGGGACGCGGGGCCGCCTGGTGGTGGTCGGCTCGGCCGATTTCGCGAGCGACCGCTACGCGCGGAACTCCCCCGAGAATCTCGTGTTCGTGCAGAACGCGATCGACTGGCTGGCGCAGGACGATGCCCTGATCGGCATCCGCTCGAAGAACCGCGCCCCGCCGCCGCTGGTCTTCAGCAGCACGGCGCTGCGCGGCGCGGTGAAGTACGGCAACCTGATCGGCGTGCCGTTCGTCTTGGTCCTGGCGGCCCTGCTGCGGCTGTGGCGGCGGCGGCAGACGACGCGGCGGGTGTACCGGCCGCTCACCGTGACGGGCGCCGCATGAACGCCCAGCACCTGAAGGCGATCGCCCTCGTTCTCGCCCTGCTGCTGCTCCTTTGGGGCGGCAGCGAGCTGCTCTCCCGCGGCTCCGATTCCGTGACGGGATCGCTCGCCCTCCCGACGGTCGCGCCGGCGGAGGTGGACACCATCAGCGTGGTGAAGGGCGCCGACTCGATCGTCCTGGTGCGGCAACCGCCCGACGCCTGGCGCGTCAACACCCATCCCGCGGCACCCGACGCCGTGCGCGATCTGCTCCAGGCGCTCCAGGACAGCGTGCGTCCGGAGCTCGTCGCCCAGGATACGTCGTCCTTCGCCCGCCTCGGAGTGGACAGCGCGACCGGCCGGTGGCTGCGCGTCCGGCGCGGCGCCAAGCCGCCGCTCGAGCTCATTTTCGGCGGACGCGGCGGAGACTTCCAGAGCGCCTACGTGCGGCGCCCCGGCGATCCGCACGTCTACCTGTGGCGCAGCCGGGTCGCTTCCCTCGTCGACCGCGACGCGGACGCCTGGCGCGACAAGCGCATCGCGCTGCTCTCGCCCGACAGCATCATGGCGCTCGAGGTGGAGCGAGGGAGAGACCGCTACACACTGAAGCGGGCCGGCCGGGCGTGGGTGTTGAACGAGCAGGCGACGGATTCCGCGGCGGTGGCGCGCTATCTCGATCGCCTCAAGACCATCACCGCCGCGGGGTTCGCCGCCGCCAAGGACGTGGGGGGCGCCAAGGCCGCCCGCCCCGCCCGCCGCCTCGCGGTGCGCGGCGCCCGCGGTGCGCTGCTGTCGCTCGCCTTCGATTCCACCGCGTCGGGCTTCCTGGCGCGCCACCTCGCGGGCAGCGGCGGCGAGGGCGCCACGGTGTATCGCATGAACGCCTGGGACGTCGACGGCATCACCCCAGCGAGCCGGTCGCTCCTTCCCGCCAAGAAGTAACCCCTTGGCTTGGTGCAGTTTGCCGTCTATTTTGCAGGGCTCACATGGCGGACCTCTCGCTCTCGCGGAGCCAGCTGTTGCTCCTCGCCGGGACGGCCAACCGGCCGCTCGCCGAGGAGATGGCTCAGCAATTGGGGCAGCCGCTGTGCGCGGTGACGATCCGGCGGTTCGCCGACGGGGAGATTTTCGTCAAGATCGACGAGAACGTGCGCGGCCGGGATGTGTTCATCATCCAGCCGACCAACCCGCCGGCGGAGAATTATCTGGAGCTGCTGCTGCTGATCGATGCGGCGCGGCGGGCGAGCGCGGCCCGGATCACGGCGGTACTGCCGTACTTCGGTTACGCGCGCCAGGACCGCAAGGACCAGCCGCGCGTCGCGATCAGCGCCAAGCTTATGGCGAACCTGATCACGCACGCCGGGGCGGACCGGGTGCTGGGAATCGACTTTCATTCCCATCAGCTGCAGGGGTTCTTCGACATCCCGGTGGATCACCTGTACGCAGCACCGGTGTTCGTGAGCCACTTCCGCCAGAAGCAGCTGTACGATCCGGTGGTGGTGGCGCCCGATGTGGGATCGGCGAAGATGGCGCGGGGGTTCGCGAAGCGGTTGAACGCGTCGCTCGCCATCATCGACAAGCGGCGCCCGTCGGCGAACGTGGCCGAAGTGGTGAACGTCGTGGGCGAGGTGGCCGACAAAGACTGCCTCATCCCCGACGACATGATCGACACGGCGGGAACGATCAGCGAGGCGGCGGCGGCGCTCAAGCGGCTCGGCGCGCGCAACATCTACGCGTTCGCGTCGCACGCCCTGCTCTCGGGCCCGGCCGTCGAGCGGCTCCGCGCCTCGGCGATCGACGAGGTCGCGGTGACGAACACGATCCGCATCCCCGACGAGCGCGGCTTCGAGAAGCTGAAGGTGCTGTCGGTCGCCGGGCTGATCGCCAAAGCGATCGGGTACGAGCACAGCAATCAGTCGGTGAGCTCGCTGTTCGATTGAACGAACCACGGATAACGGACGACGGATAACGTATGGCACAGACCGTTTCTCTCTCGGCGACGCCGCGGCAGGCCACCGGCAAGGGCGGCGCGCGCCAAGCGCGGTTCCGCGGCAAGGTCCCGGCGGTGATCTACGGCCACGGCCGCGAGACCCAGTCGCTCGAGCTCGAATTCAAGGCGCTCGAGAAGGCGCTCCAGGGGATCGAGCCCGCCAGTACCATCATCGAGCTCGCGGTGGACGGCAAGACGGTGAAGACGCTGATTCGCGAGATCCAGCGCCACCCGGTCCGGCCCGACATCATCCACGTGGATTTCTACGAGATCCACGCCACGGAGAAGGTCAAGCTCAAGGTTCCCGTGCACCTGGTGGGCAATCCCGATGGCGTGCGCAACGCCGGCGGCGTGCTCGACCAGGTGACGCGTGAAGTCGAGATCGAAGTACTGCCGGAGAACATTCCGGACCGCGTCGAGCTCGACGTGACGGCCCTGAAGATCGGCGACTCGCGGCACGTGCGGGACCTGAGTATCCCCAACGCCAGGCTCCTGACCGAGGCCGAGCTGACGATCGCGACGGTCGTGCCGCCGCGCGCCGAGGAAGTCGCGGCCCCCGCGCCGGAAGCCGCGGCCGAGCTGGCCGAGCCCGAGCTCATCCGCAAGGTGCGCGAGGACGAGGAGGAGGGCGAGGGGACGGCCGAAGGTGGCGCGGCCAAGCCCGAGGCGAAGGGCGGCGCGGCGCCGACGAAGCCCGAAAAGGCGGAGAAGCCCAAGGGCGGCAAAGAGAGCTGACGCTTGCGCGCCGTCGTCGGCCTCGGCAACCCGGGGCCCGAGTACGCGGCGACGCGTCACAACGCGGGCTACTGGCTGGCCGATGCGCTCGTCGCGCGCTGGGGTCTTCCCCCCTTCCGCCGCGGCGAGCGCGCGCGTTTCACCGAGGGCCAAGTCGAGGGCGTCCCTGTCCGCCTGCTCAAGCCCACCACCTACATGAACTCGAGCGGCGCAGCGCTCGCCTCGCTCCGTGCCGACCCCGGCTTCAACCCGGCGACGGACCTGCTCGTCCTGGTGGACGAGTTTCGCATCCCCACCGGCACGTTCCGGTTGCGCAGCGAGGGCTCGGCGGGAGGCCATAACGGCTTGAAGAGCATCGAGGGCGCCCTCCAGTCGCAGCAGTATGCTCGCCTCCGGATCGGCGTGGGACCGCTGCCCGAAGGGGTGAGCGACTGGTCCGAGTATGTACTCGTGCCGTTCACACCGGAACAGCGCGAGCAGGTGGAAGCCGCCATGCCGGAGATGGTGGACGCGGTGACGAACTGGGTGCGCGGCGGCTAGATGCTGCGCCTCGGCATCGTCGGGCTCCCGAACGTCGGGAAATCAACCCTCTTCAACGCCCTCACCTCCTCCAAAGCGGCGGCCGCGGAGAATTATCCGTTCTGCACGGTCGAGCCCAACGTCGGCGTGGTCGAAGTGCCCGACCCGCGGCTCGAGCGGCTGAATCAGCTCGTCAAGCCCAAGAAGAAAATCCCCGCAGTGGTCGAGTTCGTGGACATCGCGGGGCTGGTGAAGGGCGCATCGCAGGGTGAGGGGCTCGGCAACCAGTTCCTGTCCCACATCCGCGAGGTCGACGCGGTGGTCCACGTGATCCGCTGCTTCGACGATCCCGATGTGGTGCACGTGATGGGGCCGGTGGACCCGGTGCGCGACCACGACGTGATCACGAGCGAGCTCGCGCTCGCCGATCTCGCGGTGGTGGAGCGGCGGCTCGAGAAGGCGCGCAAGACCGCCCGCGCGGGCGACAAGGACGCGCAGGCCGAACTGGGCGTGCTCGAGCGGGTCGTGGCGGAGCTCAACGCCGGCCGCGGCGCGCGCGAAGCGGGCGAGGGAGAGGAGGCGCTCAAGTTCCTGCGCCAGCTCGGCCTGCTCACGGCGAAGCCGATCCTGTACGCCGCGAACGTCAACGAGGACGACCTCGCCGCGGGCGGCGGACCGTGGATCGACAAGCTGCGCGCCGCCGTCCAGGCGCATCACGAGGAGGCGGAGATCGTGTCGTTCTCCGCCAAGTTCGAGGCCGAGCTAGGCGAGCTGGCGGGGGAAGAGCGGCGCGAGTACCTCGCGAGCGCCGGCGTCACCGAGCCGGGACTCGACCGCCTGATTCACGCCGGCTACCGTTTGCTCGGCTTGCAGACGTTTTTCACTGTCGGGGAGAACGAGGTGCGCGCCTGGACCATGCATCGGGGCGGCACGGCGTTCGACGCTGCGGGCGAGATCCACTCCGACTTCCAGCGCGGGTTCATCCGGGCCGAGACCGTGGGCTACGAGGACTTCGTGCGCGTGGGGTCCTACAAGACCGCGCGCGAGCAGGGGTTGGTGCGGAGCGAGGGCCGGGACTACGTGGTCAAGGACGGAGACATCCTGCTGTTTCGGTTCAACGTGTAACCAGCGCGGTCACCCGAACCGCGCGCAGTACACCGGCGGCATGTGCTCCGACACCACCGCCCAGCTGTCCCCCTGATTCTCCGACACCCACAGCGATCCCGTCGTGGTACCGAACGCGAGCCGATCGCCCGTCTCGTCCACGTCGAGCGCGTGGCGGTAGGTGAGATCGTAGGCGTGCTCCTGGGGCAATCCCTTGGTGAGCACCTGGAAGCTCTTCCCGCCGCTGCGCGTGCGCGACACCAACACCCTGCCCTTCACCGGGATGCGCCGCTCGTCGCTCACGCCAGGCACGAACCACGCTGTGTCCGGATCCTCAGGATGCACCGCGACCGCGAACCCGAACACGGCCGGTTTCACGGTGGTGATCTCCTTCCAGGAGGCCGCGCTGTCGGTGGTGCGGAATACCCCGTTGTGATGCTGCACCCAGAAGACGTCGGGAGCGGCGGGGCACTGCATCATGCGGTGCGGATCCTGGATGTGCGGATCGTATTGCCGATCGGCCGGCATGTACGCCGCGCGCATGCCCTGGGCTCGGCACTCCCAGCTTCCCCCGCCGTCGCGGGAAATCCACACCCCGCCACAGGACACGCCCACCGTGACGTGGCGCGCGTCGCGCGGATCCACGCAGATGGAATGGAGGCCCGGCAGCTCGGCGCCGCCGCCGAACCATTCCCGCCGCCGGGGATGGCGCCACAGCGACTCGATCAGCTGCCACGACGACCCACGATCGCGGGACCGGAACAGCCCCCCCGGTAGCGTGCCGCACCACAGCGTGCCTGGCTTCGCTCAGCTGTGCGCGGTCGCGGATCTGCCGCCCGTCGACGAACACGACCATGTGGCGTCGTAACGGCGCCCTGATCGTCCAGCACGTACGCGCGCGCCGTCGGGTTCGCGGTGAACACGCGGTCCAGCACTTCGCGTACGGTGGCGCCCTCCGCCTCGGTGGGCGGGCAGCGGACGTGGCGTTGAATGTTCTGCGTGAATGTCACACGAGGCATGACGTCGATGGCACGCCGGACGCGCGTGCCGCGCCAGGGTGGGATCAGTCTGCTCCGTCTGGCGCGCCCGCTCCGGCGTGAACCCGGTTACCGCGCTGCGAGCGATGCGGCTGCGGCCGCCCGTCCCGGACGACGAGCGGGACCTCCTGCTGCACCATGTCCCGGCTGACCCAGACCACCCGGTCGCCGCACATGATCGCATCCACCGGATATGTCTGGCGGCCGAACGATTGTGCGTCGGAGCTCGCCACGTGCGTTCCGGGGAAGTAATACCAGCAGCGTTGTCCGTCGGGGTGACTATGGATCATGCCCACGGTGCCGGCCCATCCCGCGTCCTCGCAGGTGTGCGCCGGCACAACGCGCGTGGTCGTGGACTGGGCGGGCTCCACATCGGCGGGAGCGATGCGCTGCACGATCACCGCGTTCCCATGCAGCTCGCCGATCATGCAACCCATGAATTCCGTGCCGTACGAGCGGTACTGCAACGCGAGGTAGCGGCGCGCCTGGTCGGAGAGGACGAGAGCGCGGGCGTGCGAGGTGCCCCGGGCCGAGGCCACGGCCATGAGACGCGCCGGCTCCGGCTGCAGCGCCAGCAGCGTCATCAACCCCGCTGCCGCCACCGCGGCGCGCGTCGCGCGCGCCAGCAGCCACACACCCGCAGCCTGCATGCGACCTTCCTTCCTTCCGTGACCTTACCACGATTCCCGGTCTCGATGGGCCGGGTCCCGATAGCGGTGTCCGCCAGTCGCAAGACCAATGCCAGTCCCGCCAGACCGCGGACCCTTCCCAGCCAACTGCTTGCTTACCAAGGATGATGGACCCCTGCTTCCCGTAGCGTGACGGTCATCACGCCGAGTCAGGCAGGCATCAAGAGAGGGGCTTTCTGCAAGGGGGGTTGTGAGGCATATCACCGGGCCTCGACCCGGTGATCGCTTTGCTGAAAGGCGAGAAACTGATGGATGGCCGCCACGGCCCGCGGATCGCGCGCCGTGATCCGCACCTCGCCCCCGCCCGGGAGCGGGTGGAACTCGTAACGGATTGCCGTACGCCTCGCCGCCATGACCCGCGTGCCCGGAACTTCGCGCGCGTGCACGAAGCCCGGCAGCGCGAAATCACCGTGCGCGAACGCGGCGGCGATGTGCCGCAGGTGCGCGCGGATCGTCGCGACACCGACGGAGTCGGTCGAGTCGCGTTGCAGCACGATGCGCCCGCCATCGGCCAACGCGTCGAAGTGGTGCTGGGACGTGTACTGATCGACGCCCATAGCGGCATGACCGCGCTCCTGCAGCGCCTGGAAAGACGAGTCCTGGGCCGCGAGCGGGGCCGCGGCGACGAGCGTCACCAGAGCGAGGCAGCGGGTCTGCAGCATGCGTGTCCCTGTTCCCGTACGCGCGGGGCGGGCGTGACGCTGCCGCCTCTACCGCCCCGCACGGCCCGCTTCTATCTTTCTGGCCTCACAAATCCCCTACTCGGCGCCGCACCTGCGCCGGGTCGTCTAGAGACCAAAGGGAGGTGGCATGGCTCGTCGCTACGAGAGCGTCTACATCTTCGACCCCGCGCTGGAAGAGCCCGCGATCACCGAGAAGCTGGAACGATTCCACACGCTCCTGACCAAGGATGGGAAGGGCTCGATCACGAACGTCGCCCATTGGGGGAAGCGCACGCTCGCGTTCCCGATCAAGAAGAAGGACACGGGCTACTACGCAGTCGCGCAGTTCGAGACCGCTGCCGAGCTGCTCCCAGAGTACGAGCGCGCGGTCAAGCTCGATGAAACGGTGGTGCGGTTCCTGGTGGTCGTGTCGGAAGGCCTGCCGGCAAAGCCAGAGGCCGCCCCAGCCGTGATCGCGACCGACGCGGTGGATGAGATCGAGGAGGATGAAGCATGAGACGGCCCGCGAAGACGTGTCCGGTGTGCGAGTCCGGGGTCCGAGTGCTCGACTACAAGGACGACCGTACCCTGGGTCGCTTCCTCACCGAGCGCGGCAAGATTCTGCCGAGCCGGCTGTCGGGGATGTGTGCGCGGCACCAGCGCCAGCTCGCCACGGCGATCAAACGGGCGCGCCAGCTCGCCCTGCTCCCCTACATCAAGGGGTACGTCGGCTGACGCGGTGGCGCCTGGCGGCCGGCGTCCTGCTGTTCGCCGCCCTGGCGCCGGTGAGCTTCGTGGCCGTGCCGTTCGCCGCCTTGCTCGTCGCGGCGCGTCCGGGATCGGGGCGCGAGTGGCTCGCTGCGGGACTCGCGGGCGCCCTCGGCGCCGCCCTCCTGCTCGCGCCGGAGCGGGGGCTGCTGGAAGGCGTGACGCGCGCGTGGATCGTGCTGGTCACCGCCGCGTTCGTCACGAGCGCGCGGCTGCGCGCCGCGGGGTTCTGGCCGCTCGCGCTGCGCGCCTGCCTGTACGCGGGAGCGGGGATGGCGGTCCTCGCGCCCGCCGCGGCGGGGCCGACCGTGTGGCAGCAAGTCCAGTGGGAAGCGACGCGCGACGCCAGCCGCACGATGCGTTACGCCGTCGAGGTCGCGCCCAGGCTGTATCCGGCGTTTGAGCCCGTGGTGCGGGTGGTCGCCGGCAGCTGGCCCGTGTGGCTGGTGCTCGCCACGCTCGCGGGGCTCGCCCTCGCCTGGCGCGGCTATGCGGTCGTCCACGACAGCGTCTTGAACCGTTGAGGGGGACAGAGGACCATGGAAGTGATCCTGCGGGAGACCGTGCAGCATCTCGGGGCGGCGGGCGACGTGGTGAAAGTGAAGGATGGCTACGCCCGCAATTACCTACTGCCCAAGGGCCTCGCCTACCCGGCCACCGAGGCCAACAAAAAGAAGATCGCGTACGAAGCGGCACGGATCGCGAAGCAGCGAGCGGTCGAGAAAGGCGCCGCCGAAACCGAAGCGACGCGCATCGCGGACGTCCGCTTGAGCTTCTCCGTGAAGGTGGGTGAGGAGGACAAGCTATACGGCTCGGTCACGGCGAGCGACGTCCAGCGCAAGCTCGAGGAGCTCGGCATCCACGTGGACAAGCGCAAAGTGGACCTTCCCGAGCCGATCCGCGAGCTGGGAGAGTTCCGGGTCGGGATCAAGCTGCACCCGGACGTGCGCCCCGAGATCCAGGTGAGCGTGGTCAAGGAATAGCCGCCGGCATGGGAGCCGTTTGCTCGGGTGGAGGACGGAACAAACGCGGGGCGGGCGCGCTATGACTAGCAGGCGAAGCGGGCGCCCGGCGGGGCGGGAAGACAGCGAGGCCCACGCAGCCCTGCGGCTCGTGACGGCCGGGTTGGCCGACCGCAAGGCGATCGATCCGATGGTGCTCGATCTTCGCGGGCTGACGGCCGCCGCGGACTACTTCGTGATCGTTTCGGGGACGTCGGACGCCCACGTGCGGGGCATGGCGGAGCACCTGATGACCGCGCTGGCACCTCGCGGCATCGTGCCGCATCATGTCGAAGGGCTCACACAGGGTCGATGGGTGCTCCTGGACTACGTGGATTTCGTGGTGCACATCTTTCATCCGGAATTGCGGGAGTTTTACCAGCTCGAGCGCCTGTGGGGCGACGCGCCCGTACTCGCTGCGGGCGCCCCGGAGAGCGGGTCGAAAGGATGACGCTCATGCGACGGATCGCGGGGATGACGGCCGCGCTGGCGCTGTTCGGCGCGGCGCCGCTCGTGGCGCAGTACTTCGGGCAGAACAAGGTCCAGTACCAGTCCTTCGACTTCCGGATCATCCAAACCGAGCACTTCGACGTGTACTACTACGCCGCCGAGCGGACGGCGGCGCTCGATGCGGCACGCATGGCGGAGCGGTGGTACGCGCGGCTGTCCCGCGTCCTCCACCACCAGTTCCAGGGCCGGAAGCCAATCATCCTGTATGCGTCGCAGTCGGACTTCCAGCAGACGAACGTCGTCGACGCGTCCGGCGAGGGCTTGGGGGGCGTCACCGAGTTCTTCAAGCACCGCATGGTGCTTCCCTTCACCGGCTCGTACGCCGATCTAGAGCACGTCCTCGGGCACGAGATGGTGCACCAGTTTCAGTACGACGTCTATTCGCGCGGCCGCGTCGGCGCGGGCATGCAAACCCTCGTCAACGTCAACCCGCCGGGTTGGTTCATGGAAGGGATGGCGGAGTACCTCTCCATCGGCCCGATCGACCCGCTCACATCCATGTGGCTGCGGGACGCCTCGCTGGAAGGCCACCTGCCGACGATCGAAGAGATGACGTACGACCAGCGGATCTTCCCGTACCGGTTCGGTCACGCGCTGTGGGCGTACGTGGGAGAGAAATGGGGCGACGAGGCGATCGGACAGGTGCTGCAAGCGTCGGTATCCGGCGGCGTCGAGGGCGCGTTCAAGCGGACGCTCGGGATCACGCTCGAGGACCTGTCGAGCGAATGGCGTGACGCGATCCAGACGACCTACCTCCCGCAACTCGCCGACCACTACCGCGCGCGCCGCATCGCCCAGCCGGTGCTCACCGAGAAACGCTCGGAAGGCACGTTGCATCTCGCGCCCGCGCTCACGCCCGACGGGCACGACATCGCCTACTTCAGCGAGAAGAATTCGTTCTTCGTGGATCTCTACCTCGCCGACGCGGAGACGGGCAAGGTGAAGCGCCGGCTGGTGAAATCCACGCTGAACTCGAACTACGAGAGCCTGCGCTTCATCAACTCGGCCGGCGCGTTCTCACCGGACGGGCGCTATTTCGCCATCGCCGCAAAGCACAAGGACCGCGACGACCTGGTCATTCTCGATGTGAAGAAAGACGAAGAGGCGCGCCGCATCCGCGTCCCGTTGAACGGGCTCACCACGCCTTCCTGGTCGCCCGACGGGAAGCAGCTCGTCTTCACCGGATACGACGGCGGCCTGTCGGATCTGTTCGTGGTGAACGCGGACGGCTCCAATCTGCATCGTCTGACGAATGACAAGTACGCGGATCTCGAGCCTTCGTGGTCGCCCGACGGGAAGACGATCGCGTTCGCCACCGACCGCGGTACCGTGACGAACTTCGACGACCTCAAGTTCGGCAACCTGCGCATCGCCCTGTTCCACCTCGACAACGGCACGATCGACGTGCTTGGCCACATGGACCAGGGCAAGAACATCAATCCGGCCTGGGCGCCGGACGGCCGGTCGCTCGCGTTCGTGTCCGACCGGAACGGCATCAGCGACATCTTCCTGTACGATTTCACCGACGGGAACATCTATCAGTTGACCGACGTGTACACCGGCGTCTCGGGCATTACGGCGCTGTCTCCCTGCCTCTCCTGGGCGCACGAGGCGGACCGGCTCGCCTTCGCCTACTACGAGGACGGCGAGTACAACGTCTACGCCGTCGACAACCCTCGCTCCCTCAAGCGCCAGCCCTACCAGGCTCCCGCCGCGCCGGCGGTGGCGTCGCTCCTGGCCGCGCAGCGTCGCGCCTTCGGCGGCCCGGCGGCCGCAGCCCCGGCGGTCGCCTCCGCCGCTCCCGAACCGCGCGCCGGTACGTCGGTGTACCGCTCGCCCACGGGGTTCCGCTCGTCAGGCACCGCCCCGCAGACGTCCGACTCCGGCACCCCGGCCACCGTGTCGGTCAAGACACTGATCGACTCGTCGCCCGCGCTGCCGGATACGAGCGAGTTCACCCTAAAGCCGTATCACACGCGGTTCACGCCCGACTACGTCGCGCGGCCAACCATCGGCTACGCGCGCGACAATTTCGGGCGCGGCTTTTTCGGCGGCACCGCCGTTTCGCTGTCCGACATCCTAGGCAACCATACGATGGTCTTCTCCGGCTCGATCAACGGCCGGCTGGCGGAAGCCCAGGTCTTGGCCGCCTACATCAACCAGTCGCACCGCCTCAACTGGGC
>JBGPDL010000016.1:0-42800 GCA_041482275.1 Gemmatimonadota bacterium
ACACGCGCGAAAGCCGCGACCCCGGGCACGCCGTTGCCGCCCCCCGCCAAGCTCGCGGTGGGCCTGGATTCGACGGCCGCCGATTTTTTGAAGCGGGCACGGTACACCTTCCGCTACGACCTCGCGAGCCGCCGGTTCGAAGCGTCTGGCGGGGCACCTTCGGCGGCCGCCCGCACGTGGCTGGTCGATACGCTTCCGGCACACGTCCGCGCGGTGTACGACCCCAAGGAGCGCCTCGCCGCGATCGTGCGCACAGTGGACGGGAAAGCCCGCGCGATCGTGTACACTGTGGCCAAGGGCAAGTCCGGGGGCCCCGGTACGGTGGTGGGCGTAGAGAGCGATCCCGCGGCCTTCGTGGCCGTGTATACCATGGGGGAAGAGAAATTCCCACTGCTCCCGCGCCCGTTCACGGGTGACGTGAGCTACGACTCGCTCGGCTCGGCGATCGTGACCGATGCCGACGGGCGGGAGCTGTATCGCTCGCCGGTGCAGTACGAGCCGACGTTCGCGGGCCGCGACAGCGTCGAGGCGATGATGGGCGGGATGCTCGTGCAGGTGGCGCTCCGCCCCGACATGGCGCCCAAGTTGCTCATCGGCGGCATGCCACACTCCCAATTGCCGCGTTTACTGGTCCTGCTCGCGCTCGCGGCGGGGTTGGTCGCGGCGGCGCTGCTGCAGCTACGACGGGAGTACGAGCTTGCGCGCCTGCGCGCCGACTTCGTCTCCGGCGTCTCGCACGAGCTGCGCACGCCGCTGGCGCAGATCCGCATGTTCTCGGAGACGCTGCTGCTCGGCCGCGTGCGGTCGGATGGGGAGCGGCTGCGCTCGCTCGAGATCATCGACCAGGAAGCGCGCCGCCTCACGCACCTCGTGGAGAACCTGCTGCACTTCTCTCGCTCCGAGCGGCAGGTGGCCCGATTGTCACCCGCCCCGGCGGCGCTCGGCGTGCTGGTGCGCGAGGCGGTGGAGGCGTTCGCCCCGCTCGCGGCAGCGCGGGGCATCACGATCGCCGCCGAGCTCGCCGACGGCCTGGTCGCGCTGGTCGACGCCGACGCGCTGCGGCAGATGCTCCTCAACCTGCTCGACAACGCGGCGAAGTACGGCCCGGCGGAGCAAACGGTCACAGTGGGGCTCGCCGCGGGCGACGGGCGAGCGCACCTGTGGGTGGACGACCAGGGGCCCGGGATACCGGCCGCGGACCGGGAACGCGTCTGGGAACGGTTCTGGCGGCTCGAGCGGGATCGCGGCTCCGCGGTGGCGGGGACGGGGATTGGTCTCTCGGTCGTGCGCGAGCTCGTGGCGCTCCACAGCGGCCGCGCGTGGGTCGAGGACGCCCCGGGGGGCGGCGCGCGCTTCGTGATCGAGCTGCCCCTCGCGCCGCAGGCGCAGGGCGCGCCCGGCGCCGCGCGCGTGCGCGCCGACGCGGGAGCTCCGGCATGACGCGGATCCTGGTCGTGGAGGACAATCCCGATCTCGCTTACGGGCTGCGCAACAACCTCGAGATCGAAGGTTACGACGTGGACGTCGTGGAGGACGGGACCCAGGGACTCGCCCGCGCCCGCGTCGGCGGACCCGACCTCATCATCCTCGACCTGATGCTGCCCGGTATGGACGGTTATCGGGTGCTCCGCGCGCTCCGCGACGAGGGGCGCCGGATGCCGATCCTCATCCTCACGGCGCGCGGCGAAGAGGCCGACAAGGTCCGCGGGTTGCGCCTCGGCGCGGACGATTACGTGACGAAACCGTTCGGCGTGCTGGAGCTCTTGGCGCGGGTGGAGGCGCTGCTGCGGCGTACGGCCCCGCCCGGCGATGGCGCCGGGGCACCCGAGCAATTCGGCGCGGTGGAGGTCATCCCCGCGTCCCGCACCGTGCTGCGCGACGGACGGCCGGTCCCCCTGACCCCGAAGGAGTTCGATCTGTTGGTCGCGCTGCTGCGGCGGTGCGGCGCCGTCGCCACGCGCATGGAGCTCCTGACCGAGGTGTGGGGCTACAGCGCGGCGGTGCTGAGCCGAACGGTGGACACCCACGTGGCCGAGTTGCGACGGAAGCTCGAGGCCGACCCGGCCGCGCCGCAGCACATCCTCACCGTTCGCAAGGCGGGCTACCGGCTCGAGAAGTAGACCCGCCATCCGCGCGTCTCACCATCGGAGGATCTGATGGCCTCGTATGTCGCGTGTGTTCTTCTCTCGCTTGCCGCCACGGGACCGTCCCGCACGGGCCGCGACGTGGTGAGCGCGATGCACGACCGCTATGCCGGTAAGTGGTACCGGACCCTCAGCTTCGTTCAGAAGAACACCGCGACCGCGCCCGATGGCCGAATCGAGCATTCCACCTGGCGGGAATACGCCCGGCGACTCAAGCGACTCGGCTTCGACCTGGCAACCGTGCACGACGACAGCTGGGAGGGCCGGCCGGTATATGTGGTGGGCGCCAGGGCGGGAGACCTCCGGACGCGGCAGTTCTGGGTGGACAAGGAGCGGCTCGTGTTCGTCCGGCGCGCCGCTCCCCGACGCACTGTTCGACCCCACACAATGGCCCAAGGCGAGGAACTGACCATGCGACCCGCTCTCCTGTTCCTCGCGCTCGGCGCGCTTGCGGCGCCGCTCCCGGCGCAGCAAGGTCTCGATACGGTCCAGATCCGCACGGTGAACGTGGCCGACGGCGTGTACATGTTGATGGGCGCCGGCGGCAACATCGGCGTGTCGGCGGGGGCGAACGGCATCATGCTGATCGACGACCAGTTCGCGCCGCTCTCCGACAAGATCAGGACGGCCCTTACCGCCATCAATCCGGGGCCGATTCGGTTCCTCCTGAATACGCACTGGCACGGCGACCACACCGGGGGCAACGAGAACTTCGCAAAGGGCGGCGTGGTGATCGTGGCGCACGAGAACGTGCGGCACCGCATGAGCGTCGAGCAGTTCATCGCGGCGTTCGGCAGCAAGGTGCCGCCGTCGCCCGAGACGGCCTTGCCGATCGTCACGTTCACTGACGCCGTCACCTTCTATCTCAACGGCGACTCGATCAGCGCCCTCCACGTCGCGCCGGCGCACACCGACGGCGACGTGGTGATCTACTTCCGCCGGGCGAACGTCGTCCACATGGGCGACACCTACTTCAACGGCCGCTACCCGTTCATCGACTTGTCGAGCGGCGGCTCCGTGGACGGGATGGTGGCCGCCGTGGACCGCGTGCTCGCCATGACCGACCACAGCACGAAGTACATCCCCGGGCACGGCGAGCTGTCCGGCCGCGCCGAGCTCGGCGCCTACCGCGACATGTTGGCGACGGTGCGCGACCGGATCCGGAAGCTCGCACGCCAGGGAAGGACGCTCGCGCAGGTCAAGGCCGCGAAACCGAGCGCAGAGTTCGACGCCGCGTGGGGCACCGGGTTCATCAATCCGGATCGGTTCATCGAGATCCTGTACACCGATCTGTCAAAGCGCTGAGGAGGCAGCGGTGCGTGGCCCGACGCTGGCGCTCATCCTGCTCGCGTCCGTCGCCGTCCGATCGGCCGGCCAGGGTCCGGACACCGTCGTCACCGTGCAGGGGTTCCTCGAGCCCGCCGACTCGGGCGGCTGGCAACTGATGCTCCCGCAGCCGCTGGTGGTGGCGGGACGTCGCGTGAACCTGCTCACGGCCCGCGGTGACGTCAGGCGCTTCCCGCGCCTGCGGGACCGCTTCGTGAAGGCAGTCGGCCGGATGCTCCTCGCTCCGGGAGAGGCGGCGCTTGAGATTGCGCAGCTGCGCGAGGTGGAGCCGGACGGGACCGCTCGCGCGACGATACACCCCTCGTTCAACCAAAGCGCGGTCCTCACGCTCGCCGCGATCCCCAACGAATTCGTCTGGCGGCTGCCCGATGGCCAGCCGAGCGGCGTCCAACCGTTGTTGATGTACACGATTTTCAATCACGGCCAGACGGAGCTCGACTTCATGTTTCGGACAAATGACGTGCTGTGCGTGGACGTGCGCGGGAAGGCCGAGCGGGAGTCGTGGCAAACGTCCGTCCCCGCTCCGACGCGCAACCAGGAGCGGATCGTGATCCGGCTGGGCGGCATGTACCGGCACTTCATCCCGATTGCGCCGGAAGCGGCGCCCCGCCCCGGCCGCTATGTCGCGCGGGTGACGTTGTGCGGCGTTGCCGACTATGCCGTCGAGGCGGAGTTCGCCGTCCGCGCTCCCTGACCGTTCAACCGCGAGCCGCGACGCCTAGGCCATCGCTCGCGAGGCCGCCCTACCGGCCGACTACCAGGATCACGAAGCTCCCGGGCACGATGGTGGGACGTGGGCGCGGCTGCTCGGGCGTGGGGGTGGGCGCCGGCCCGAATTCCGCGGCGGCGAGGAACAGCGTGTGGGTCCGGGGATCGAGCGCCAGGGTACGCGCCCCGCGCTGCGTCGAGACGTTCTCGACGACGGCGAAACTGTCGGGGCTCGCCTCCCGAATTACGGTCAGGGTGCCTTCGCCGTTCGAGCTGAACGCGAGGCCCGTGCCCGGGTCGAACGCCGTGCCGTCCACCCCGCCGCCGATCGGCAGCGTAGCGACCAGTCTCCCGCTCGCCGCATCCACCACCATCATGAGCCGGTTCGAGCATCCGACGAACAGGCGGGCGTGCGTCGCGTCGAGCGACAGACCGGTAGGGTCCGCGCAGGGCGCGAGGGGCCAGCGGGCGGTGACGGTGAGGGCCCGGGCGTCGAGCCGGACCAGCTCGGCCGTACTCTCGATGTTGACGTAGATGCGGCCGTCGCCCGTCGCGACCGCGAACTCGGGCTTGCCCCCGAGTGCCACTGTGCCGGCCACCGTGCCGGCGGCTGGATCAATGGCGGTCGCGTTCTCCCCCGCCCCGTTGAACGTGAAGACCCGGTGGGTCGCCGGCTCGTACAGGATGGCGTCGGGATTCCCTCCGGTGGTCCGCACCCGGCCGAGCGGCTGCAGCGAGTGGAGGTCGAACAGCGTCACCGATTGGTCGCGCCCGTTGCTCGTGGCGCCGCGGCCCAAGTCGGGGGCCAGCGCCACGCCGTGCACCCCCGGCGTGTTGGGAATCTCGCCCACTGTCGCTCCCGAGTCGGCGTCGATGACGACGACCCGCGTGCTGCGGGAGACGTACAGTCGGCGCGCGGCGGGATCGAGCGACAGGTAGTCCCAGCCACCCTCTCCTCCCAGCGTGTAGCGGCGCACCACGTGGTAACCGCTCGACTGCTGGGCGGGCGCCAGAGCGGCGGCGGAGAGCGCGAGAACGGCGATCAGCGAGCGGCGCATGGGGATGGCTCCAAGGGCGGGCGTAGGGGTCGATGGGTCAATGATCGAACGCGGTCAACCGCAACAACCGACGCATGGGCGATCGCTTGACTGGGGACCGAAAGCGTATGCGTAACATGACCCCGGGGGCGGACGAGCGGCAACGGCACGGGCGGCGCTCGTGGGTTGCGGGTGCGTGCACGCCCGGAACGTGGTAGTGTTCTCCCCCATGAGAAACGGCGCGGCTCCGGCGAAATACACCGTCGGCCTCGTGCAGATGGCGATGTCCGCCGATCCCGGCGCGAACCTGAAGGCAGCCGTCGCGCGGGTGGCGGAGGCGGCCGCGGCAGGGGCGCAACTCGTCTGCCTTCCCGAGTTGTTCCGGTCGCGGTACTTCGCACAGCGTGAGGACCCCGAAGCTTTCGACCTGGCTGAGCCGGTCCCCGGGCCGAGCACTGAGGCATTGGGGCAGGCGGCGCAGCGGGCCGGCGTCGTCGTGATCGCGCCCGTGTTCGAGCGCCGCGCCCCGGGCCTCTACCACAACAGCGCCGCGGTCATCGACGCGGACGGGCGTATCGTCGGGATCTACCGCAAGATGCACATCCCCGACGATCCGGCCTACTACGAGAAGTTCTATTTTGCTCCGGGTGACCTGGGGTTCCGCGCGTTCGACACCCGCGTCGGGCGGATCGGGACGCTGGTCTGCTGGGATCAGTGGTATCCCGAGGGCGCCCGGCTCACGGCGCTGCAGGGCGCCACCATCCTGCTGTACCCCACGGCCATCGGCTGGCACCCCAGGGAAAAATCCACCCACGGGGCCGAGCAGCTCGACGCCTGGCGCACCATCCAGCGCAGCCACGCGATCGCCAACGGCTGCTACGTCGCGGCCGTCAACCGGGTCGGCCACGAGCGGCTCGCCGGAGCAAGCGGCGACGGCATCGAGTTCTGGGGCTCGTCGTTCCTCGCTGATCCGTTCGGCAAGATCGTCGCGGAGGCACCGGCAGACCGCGAGGCGATTCTGGTGGCCGACGTCGACCTCGCGCGCATCGAGGAAGTGCGCCGCGGCTGGCCGTTTCTGCGGGACCGCCGGATCGACGCCTACGCCGGAATCGGCAGCCGTTTCCTCGACGACCGTTCGTAGTGCCCTCCCCAGCCGACACGCCACACGCCCTCGGCTTTCGCATGCCGGCCGAATGGGAGTCGCACCACGCGACCTGGATCGCGTGGCCGCACAACGCGAGCGATTGGCCGGGCAAGCTCGCCCCGATTCCATGGGTGTACGGCGAGATCGTGCGCGGGCTCGTGCCGGGGGAGGTCGTGCGGATCCTCGTGCAGTCGGGCGCACACGAGCGGCAGGCGCGCCGCCTGCTCGAGCGCGTGGGGGTGGATCTCGCGCGAGTGGAGTTCTTCCGCTTTCCGACGAATCGCGGCTGGACGCGGGACTTCGGGCCGCTGTTCGTGCGGCGGCCGAGTCCCCGGGGCGAGGTCGCGATCGCGCGGTTCCGCTTCAACGCCTGGGCCAAGTATCCGGACTGGAAGAAGGACGACCGCATCCCCGAACGGGTGGCGGCGCGGCTCAAGCTCCGGCTGTTCCGCGCCCGGGCCGGCACGCGCGACGTGGTGCTCGAAGGGGGGAGCATCGACGGCAACGGTCGCGGCACGCTGCTCGCCACTGAGGAGTGTCTGCTCGACCCCGCGGTGCAGGTGCGGAACCCGGGGCTCGGGCGCGGCGACATCGAAGCGGTGCTGCGCGATCAACTGGGCGCGACCAACGTGTTGTGGCTCGGCAAGGGAATCGCCGGGGACGACACGCACGGCCACGTGGACGACGTATGCCGCTTCGTCACGCCGGGCGCCGTCGTGCTGTGCCGGGAGACCGACGTGCACGACGCGAACTATCGCGCGCTGGCGGAGAACCGCGAGCGGCTCGGCGGCATGCGACTGGAGAACGGATCGAAGATCGACGTGGTCGACCTCCCGATGCCCAGGCCGCTCTATTTCGCCGGGCAGCGGCTCCCGGCGAGCTATGCGAACTTCTACATCGCCAACGGCGCCGTGCTGGTGCCGACCTTCAACGACCCCAAGGACCGCGTGGCGCTCGGCATCCTTGCCGAGCTGTGCAACGACCGGCCGGTCGTCGGGATCCACGCGGTGGACGTGGTGTGGGGCCTGGGTACCCTGCACTGTCTGACGCAGCAACAGCCCGGCGCCTAGCGGCGAATCAAACGCTCGATCAGCTCGGCCGCACGCTCCAGCGTGACGAGCTCAGCGGGCCCGAGGGCGTCGATCAGCGCGGTGAGCGAGGCGACGCGACGGGCTCGCCCCGCCTCGAGCACTTTGCGCCCCTTGGCCGTGGCGCGCACGCGTTGCACGCGGCCGTCGTCGGGATCCGACTCGCGCGCCACGAGCCCGAGACGTTCGAGCTGTGCCACCACACGCGTGATGGTGGGCGGCCGGACCTGCTCCGCTCGCGCCAGCGCGCCGAGACTGAGCGAGCCGCCGAATACGATCACCGACAGCGCGGACGCCAGCGGAGCGGTCAAGCCCATCCCGTCGTCCTCGGTGCGCACCCGGCGCAGCAGGTGGATCGCGGCCGAGTGCAGCCGGTTGGCGACCGCGGCGGCGCGCGGCTCGAGCGGGGGTTGCGCCATGGTAGTTACTTAGCTAAACTAACTATCGACCGGCCGGCCCGCAACCCCCAGGAGGCAGCCATGACCACCGCATCCACGCCATTTGGCTTGAGCGCCATCGGGCAGATCCACGTGCGGGCCCGCGATATCGACCGGGCCGTGCGTTTCTACCGCGACACTCTGGGCATGCCTTTTCTGTTCCAAGCGCCGCCGCAGATGGCGTTCTTCCAGTGCGGCACGACGACCCTCATGCTCGGCGTTGCCGAAAGCCCCGAAGTGGACCACCCGGCGTCGCTCGTCTACTACCTCGTCCCGGACATCGCATCCGCGCACACGACGCTGCGCGGCCGGGGCGTGGCGTTCATCACTGAGCCGCACCTCGTACACCGCGCCCCGGACCACGAGCTCTGGCTCGCCGACTTTAGCGACTCTGAGGGGAACGTGCTCGCGCTGATGTCGCGGAAACCGCGCTCCTAGCTGCCCTGCTGGCTCGGGCTTCCAGCCGTGGGTATGCTTCGACAGGATCCCCGGGAGCCCGAGCCAGTGATTGCCCCACACCGCCAGGTCGTCCTCATCGGCCTGCTCGCGGCCGCATGCCGCGCGGCCGCGCCCCACCCCGAGCAGCCGGTACCCGCGCCCGCCCCTTCCGATACGGCCTGCACTCTCGCCGCCGGTCCGGCAGCGACGCGTGATACGGTGACCATCGCGGTGACCGACGTGGTGGACCCCGCCCACGCGCCCGTGCCGCACAACGACGCGGAGCGCCTGGTCTTCGCCCAGCTGTACGAGACGCTGCTCCGAGTCGATTGCCAGGGGCGCGTCTTGCCCGGCCTCGCCAGGGCCTGGGAAGCCGCCTCGGGAGATCGGTGGAGGTTCGTCCTGCGGGACGACGCGCGATTCTGGGACGGCGCCCCGGTCACGGCGCGCGACATCGCGGCCGCGTGGCGCCTGCGCGATTCGACGCTCGCCCGGGCGGTCACGGTCGAGGGTGACCGTGCGTTCACCGTGCGCGCGCGCGAGGCCCCGGCTCAGGCGTTCGCCGACCCGGCGCTGGCGGTCACCAAGGCCGCGCCCGGCGGCGGCTGGCCGATCGGCACCGGCAGCCGCTGGATGACCGGTGCGGCTGCCGACGCACCGCACTTGCTCGTGGCGCGGCCGGTGCAGCGCGCCGGGCTGGCCGTCGCGAAGATCGCGATCGTGCCCGCCGGCGGCGTGCGCGACGCGCTCGACGCGGGAGCGGACGTGCTCGTCGCCCGCGACCCCGCGGCGCTCGAGTACGCCGTCCGGCTCTCGGGGTACTCGGATGTCCCCCTCGACTGGAATCGGACGTACGTGCTGCTCGGCCCGGGCCGCGATCATCCCGGCGCTGGCGAGCTGCGCCTCGAAAGCCTGCGCGAGGCGGTGCGCGGCGATGCCCGTCCCGCCGAATGGCACGAGGGCGGCCGTTTCTGGTTCGCCGACCTGCGGCGCTGCGATCTTCCGGCCGTGCGCGACACGCTCGGGCCCGCCGGCCGGCGGCACCGGGTCGTGTACGATCAAACGGATCGCAGCGCGGCGGATGTGGCGGCCCGCCTGGTCGGCCTCGGCGTACTCGGCCGCGGCACGGTGGCGGCGGGCCTCTCGCCCGCGGCGTTCGCGGCCGCCCTGCGGGCCGGCGGCGACACCTGGTACGTGCTGGAGCTGCCACGCCGGGTCTACGACGTCTGTCGTGCCGCGCTCGAGCTGCCCCCGTGGAGCCCGGCCGCCACCATCGAGCCGCTGCTCGACGTCCGTGCGCACGCCGTGGTGCGTCGCGGGCTCCCCCGCATGGTGGTCGACTGGGACGGAACGCTCCGCCTCACCCCGCTATGAGCTTTCGCGGTCGCCTCCTCCTCGGGTTCGGAGCGGTGGCGCTCGTCCCCCTGATCGTGTTCGGGTTGCCCGTGCGCGCGGCGATGACGGACCGGCTCACAACCTCGCTCGCGTGGGAGGTCTGACGCAGGATCCCACGATCACGCCCGTCGAGCTGAACGCTCTCGCGCGGGGCTTCGTGGAGCAGGTGAAGACCTGGCGGTAACGCGCCGGCGCAGCTAGGCCGCGCCGATGTCCCGGCCGAGCGCGAGGATCGCTTCCTGGATTCCCTTGCGCTCGGCCAGCAGCCGCAGGAAGGCCCAGCGCCGGAACGCGAACAGCGCCAGGGCCCGCCCCCCACCGACGATGCGGTCGAGCCGCTCGAAAAACAACAGTGCCCCGTAGCCGGTGAGCGGCACGACCGCCAGCGCGACGAGCCCCGCTTTCACGCCCCACAGGAGCCCCGCCGCCGCCGCGACGGCCGCCCACGTGAGCGGAAAGAGCAGCATGGCCGCGAGCACTTTGATGCTCGCGAGCGCGTCTTCCGCTCCCTTCGCCATGCCCGTCGCGACGAATCCCACCGCCCGATATGCGGGATATTGCACCACGACCCCGACCAGCGCGGCGGGAAGCAGGAGGAGCAGCACGAGCGCCGCCGTGACGGCGTAGCGGGCCACGCGACGGAGCGTGAAGCTGCGGAGAGCGAGCTGTCGCGGATCGAGACCGGCGGCGGAGAGCGCGGCCTCGTAGCGGTCGATCCGCGTGGCCAGCACCGCGAGCCGCTCCGGCCATTGTGCCTGGACGGCTGCGTAGCCCGCGAGCAGACGGCGCCGCAGCGTGAATTCCGCCGCGAGCGAGGGCGGGGTCGCCGGCGCCTCATCCTGTACGCTGACGATGCGCTGCGCCCGCTCCACCAGAGCATGGACTTCCGCCTGCCCTGCCTGCAGGGTCACGGCCGCAAGCGCCTGCTCGATGCGCGCCGTAAGCTCCCGCACCGGGCCGGCGGGCGGCTCCTCGTCGGGTGCCAGGGCGACCGGTACCACCGCGAACGGCTCGCCGAAATGCAACAGGGCGGCGCTGCGGAATATCCGCTTCGCCCGATAGTACAGTCCGGCCGGTACGATCCGGACGGGCATGGACTCGGCCCGGGCCGCAGCGCCGAGCGCGATCCGGGCGGCCCCCGTCTTGAGAGGCCGGAGCTTGGGGTCCGAGTGAGACGTGCCCTCGGGGAATATCGCGATCGCCCCGCCGCGAGCGAGCACGGCGTGCGCCGTGTCGAAGGTCTCGCGGTTGTGCGAAGCGTCGGCGCCCGCGTCCTGGCGCCGGTGCACCGGGATCGCGTCGAACGCGCGACAAAAGAACCCGATCACCGGCATGTGGAACAAGGGCGCCTTGGCGAGGAACGACACGCGCCGGGGCGCGAGGCACAGCAGGAACGCCGGATCGATGAGACCGCTCGGATGGTTCAACACGAAGATCACGGCGCCGTGCGCCGGCACATGCTCGACCCCCGAAACCTCGATGCGGCGGAAGAAGATGCGCAGGACCAGACCGAACACGGCCCGGAAGAACGCCCTCACGGCGCCGGCTCGCCTCCCGGCGCGCGGCCGCCGCGCCACGCCGCGTACGTCCAGATGAGCCCGCCCGCGAGCACCGCGAGCGGAATGATCAGCACCGCCTCTCCGAGCGAGCGAGCGTCGGAAATCGCGCCGACCAGCGAGGGTGAGGGGACGTCACCCAGCACGTGAATCGTGAAGATGCTCAAGGCCACCGCCGTGGCCCGCATCTGCGGTGACACCGCGTTGACGATGGCGGAGTTGATCGGACCGGTGGATGCGAACAGGCACAGCTCGGCGGCGACGATCGCGCTCCAGTAGAGGGAGGGCTGCGGTGCGGCCAGCGCCGCGAGCGTCAGCGGGGCGGCCGCGAGCGTGGCGAGCCCCGATACCCACAGGTACGCCTGCCGGGAAACGCGCAGGAAGTAATCGCCGAGCCAGCCGCCCACGTAGGTCCCGACGAACCCCGTGATGACGACGATCGCTCCGAACTGCACGGTCGCGTGCGCCTTGGGAAGGCCGCGCGTGCGCTCGAGGAAGGCTGGGGTCCAGAACGCGAGCGCGCCGATCGCGAAGGTGTAGGCAGCGTAACCCAGGACCGTCAGCACGTACGGACGATTGCGGAGCAGGGCGCCGTAGGCGGCGCGGGTGGCGCCGCCGAGCGACGCATGGTGGACGCGCGCCACCGCGGCGTCCTCCGGGTCCTGAGCGCCGCGGGGCGGGTCATACAGCCGCAGCGCCAACGCCGCGAGCACCAGCCCGGGCATGCCCGCCACGAAGAACGCGCGCCGCCACCCGAAGTAATGATCCACCAACCCGCCCACGACATAGCCGAGCGCCGAGCCGATGGGGATGGCGGAAAAAAAGATCGCGAACACGCGGCCGCGCCGCGCGCGCGGGAAATAGTCCGCCAGCAGTGCCGGCGAGATCGTGCCGTACGCCGCTTCGCCCACGCCCACCGCCGCCCGGGCGGCGAACAGGGACGCGTAGCTCCACGTCAGGCCCGCAAGCGCCGTCGCGACGCTCCAGATCGCGACGCCGAGGCCCAGCAGCCGGGGGCGCGACCGCGTGTCGCCGAGCGCCCCGAACAATGGTGCGGCGATCATGTACACGATGAGGAAGCCGGTCATCAGCGACCCGAGCTCGGTATCGGAGAGCCGGAGCTCGGAGTGCTTCATGCTCTCGGCGAGGGCCGCGACGATCCACCGGTCCAGATAGTTGAACAGGTTGATCAGCGTCAGGACGGCGAGCGCCGTCCTGCCCAGCCGGGCGACGTCGCGCCCTACAGGTGGGTCTTGAGCCACGCGGTGAACAGCCCGTACAGGTTCTCGCGCGTGTTCCCGCCCGCGATCGCGTGCGTCCTGTTCGGGTAGATTCGCATGTCGAACTGCTTGTTGGCGGCCTCGAGGCGCTCCACCAGGCGGACGCTGTTCTGGAAATGCACGTTGTCGTCGCCGGTGCCGTGGACCAGCAGGAAGCTGCCCTTCAGGCTGTCGGCATACGTCAACGGCGCGCTCGCCTCGTAGCCCGCCGCGTTTTCCTGCGGTGTGCGCATGTAGCGCTCGGTGTAGATCGTGTCGTAGAGGCGCCAATCGGTCACGGGTGAGACGGCGAGCCCCGCCTTGAACACACCGGCGCCCCGGAACATGCTGAGCGACGTCATGTAGCCGCCGTAACTCCAGCCCCAGATGCCGATCCGATCGGCGTCCACGAAGCTTTGCGCGCCGAACCAGCGCGCCGCGGCGATCTGGTCGGCCGACTCGTACCGGCCGAGGTGGAGGTAGGTCATTTTCATGAACCGCGCGCCGCGGCCGCCGGTCCCGCGATTGTCCACGCTCGCGACCAAGTAGCCGTCCTGCGCGAGCATCTGGTGCCACAGATAGTTCGCCCCGCCCCAGGAGTCGATCACCGTCTGGGAGCCCGGCCCCCCGTATACGTTCATCAACAATGGGTAGCGTCGCGCCTGATCGAATCCCTTCGGCTTGATGATCCACGCGTTGAGCTCCACCCCGTCCGGCGTCCGCACCGTGATGAACTCGGGACGGTTGAGCCCCAGCGCCGATACCTTCTCCCTCAGTTTCGCGTTGTCGGCGATTGTGCGGACGAGCTTACCGTCGGCGCGTCGCAACGTCTGCTCGGGGGGGACACCGGCCTGCGAGTAGGTATCGACGTATAGCTTGAACGTCGGGGCGAACTCGGCGCCATGCGTCCCGGGCTCGGTCGAAATGCGCGCCAGCCCCTTCCCATCGAGCCCAACCCGCAGCAACTGCCGCCCAAGCGGCCCATCGATCGCGCCGCTCAAGTAGACGACGCGTTCCTTCTCGTCCACACCATAGAGATCCCGCACGTCCCAGCCCCCCGGAGTCAGCCGTCGCACCAGCGAGCCGCGGCGGTCGAACAGATACACCTGGTCGTACCCGTCCCGCTCGGACACGAACAGGAACTGCTTGCCGCCATCGATCCAGCGTGGCTGGTTCGCGTCGACCCACGCCGAATCGGTGTCGGTCATGATCACGCGGGACGCACCGCTGGTTGCGTCCGCGAGCAGCAGGTCGAGCCGGTTCTGGTGCCGGTTGAGCCGGGTGAGCCACACCTCGGTCGGTGAGTCGGCGAAGTCCATCGCCGCGACGTAGGTGTCTTTGTCGGCGCCCAGGTCCACCCACGCCGTCCGACCGGTCGCGACATCCGCGACGCCGATCTTCACGTCCGAGTTGGGCGTCCCGGCCTTGGGGTAGCGCACCGGCACGAGGCTCGGGTACAGGGAATCCTGGTTCAGCAGGTAGAATGGCCTGATCGCCGTCTGGTCGAACCGCCAGAACGCGATCCGCTGGCCATCGGGACTCCAGCGGAAGGCGTCGCGCAGGTCGAGCTCCTCCTCGTACACCCAGTCGGAAGCGCCGTTGATGACGTTATCGCCACCGTCGCTGGTGACCGCCGTCTCCGCGCCGGTGGCGAGGTCGGTCACGAAGATGTTGTTGTCGCGAACGAATCCGACCCGGCGGCCGTCGGGTGAGAATTTGGCGAACTGCTGATAGCCGGGCGTGCGGCTCACGAGGATGAGCCGCCGGGCGGCGAAGTCCCATACGTAGAAGGTGCCCTTCGTGTTTTGCCGCCACACCCGCGCGGAGTTCGTGAACACGAGGACCTTCGAGCCGTCCGGCGAGAGGCGGTATGCCTCGATGGCGCTCGGTTGCCCGGCACCGGGCGGGACGAGATCCGTGCCCCGCACGAGCAGCGTCTTGCTGCCGGTCGCCGCGTCCACGCGGTACAGGTCGGTGTTGCCCGAGGCATCCTCCTCGATGGCCGTGTACGCCGTGCCGTCCTTCATCCACGCGACGTCGACCAGGTCGCTTGCAAAGTCGGGCGAGCCCCAGATGGCGTGGACGGTGAGCGGCGGGGCCGGGACGCCCTGCGCGGCGAGCGGACCCGCGAGTACGGCGGCGCACACGACGCCGCGACGAACGACCTGTAAAAGCACGATCGCCACCGGGGTAAGTTTGAGTGTCCCAAACTTAGCCGCCGGTGGCCACCGTGGAAGGGAACGGGTCGGTCGTGTTGCCTAGTGATCCTCTTGCCCGTCGTGATTGTCGTCCTCGAACGCCTTGAACGAGGCCTGGATATTGTTCGCCACCACGCCCTGGTTGGGCTGGCCGCCGTTCGCCGACGCGGGATCCACGAGCGCGGTCTTCCCGGCGTTCAAGAACCAGCCGGAAATGTCGACGCGAAGCGTGACGTTGGCCGCCTGCCCTTCCGCCACCGTAATCGGCGGGACCAGGCTCGACTCCTCGCTCTGGTCGACTTCGGACGTGAACGTGAAGGCGCTGCGAGTGCCCGCCTGGCTGTACGTGCCAGTCACGCGGATCGAGATGTTCGCAAAATCGGGGTTCGCCGCGATGAACGCCGCATCGTCGCCCGAGCTGGGCTTGTGGATCTTGAACTCGAGGGCGTCATAGGTGCCCGGAGGCGCGTTCACGCTCACCTGCTGCGCGATGGCGCTGCTGCCGAGCGGCAACGACACGAGCGCCGCGCCGGTCTCGAACTCCTCGCAGTCGCCGTTGCCCGGGACCGCGTCGCAGCTCGCGACATCGGACCGCTTGAGCTCGACTTCCTTGAGCACGAGCTCGGCGCTGCGTACGATGATCGAGTCGTTTCCGAGCACGATCACCGTGCTGTCGCCGGTGGTCGTGACGCTGGGGACCGCCGCCGCGGCGGAGAACGCAGCAGACGGCGCCGGCGCTCCGGCCTTGCGGGCGGTGAGCGAAAGGCTCAGCGCGCCCGTCGTGCTATTCGAACAGCCCGCGAGCACGAGCGCCGGGGCCAGCGCAAGCGATGTCAGATTCTTCATACTTCCTCCTAGAGGCATCGGTGGTGGAGCATGCATCGCCAACTCGCAGCGTAGAATGGGCAAGGGGTATGCCGACCGACCCGTCCCTGCGCGGCATACCGTCCGAGCACGGCGCGTGACCAGTCTCACCCGCCGCGGTCCTGGTCCCTGCATCAAATCGGCGCAGGGCCGCTCGTTGTGACGCAACTGCGTGGCCAGCCCGAGGCCCTACGAGGGTGCACTCAAGGATTGGGGAAAACCGCAACGAAGGAGCGTTCATGAAGCCCGCCAGCCAGCTGGAGAAGGCCCGCGCGTTCCGCGAGCGGCACGCCGGGCCCGGGATCCTCGTGCTACCCAACGCGTGGGACGTAGCAACCGCCCGGCTGGTGGAAGACGCGGGCTTCCCCGCGATTGCCACCACGAGCGCCGGCGTGGCGTGGGCGCTCGGCTACCCGGACGGCGAGCGGGTCAGCCGCGAGGCGATGCTCGAGGTCGTCCGGCGGATCGCGGCGGCCGTGCGAGTGCCCGTGACGGCCGATGTCGAGGGTGGCTACGGTCGCACGCCGGACGCGGCGGCCGCAACGGCGCGCGGGGTGGTCGCGGCCGGCGCCGTGGGATTGAACCTCGAAGATGGCACCAACGACGGAACGCTGCTGGACCTCGCGTTACACGTGGAGCGGGTCCAAGCCGTGCGGGAGGCAGGGGCGAGCACGGGCGTGCCGCTGGTGATCAACGCGCGCACCGATGCATTCGAAGTGAAGGATTGGGACCCGGCGCGCCGCTTCGCCGAAGCGGTGCGGCGCGCCAACGCCTACCACGCCGCCGGTGCCGATTGCCTGTTCGTGCCGCACGTGAGCGACGGCGAGACGATCGGACGGCTGGCGCGCGAGCTCAGCGGCCCACTCAACGTGATCGCGGGTCCGCCTGCCCCGCCGATCGGGGAGCTCGAGCGCCTGGGCGTGCGGCGGGCGAGTCTCGGCCCGCGGGTGGTGCAGGCGGCGCTCGGCCTGGTACGCCGCGCGGTGACGGAGTTGCGCGAACGTGGTACCTACGCAACGATGGCGGACCTGTTGATCCCGTTCGCCGAGCTGCAGCGCCTGATCGCCCCCACCCCTTGACGGGTTCGAACGCAGAGGTATATTTATGCTGTAGAGTGAATATTAATACTTTCGGGTTAATACCTTCGGGTGGCCCCGACATGTCGCACAACCGTACGCTGAAGACCGTCGCGATTCTGAATCCGGCGACTCCCCCTGACGGGAGCGAGCGGGCGGCCTAGGCGTGCAGACGACTCAAACAAAACCCCGGCCCGCTCGCAATCGAGCGGGCCTTCTTTATTGACCGAGTTTCTCGAGGAGACGCGGATGCCCGACGGTGACCGATCGCACTGGGCCAACGCCCGCGCGCCGGGGCTCGACCCTTGGCGGGAGCACGACGCCTGCGGCGTCGGCTTCGTCGCGCAGGCTTCGGGGGAACGCTCCACCGATATCACGCGCCGCGCGCTGCAGGCGCTCGCCCGCGTCGCCCATCGCGGTGCCACTGCCACCGACCGGTCGGGAGACGGCGCCGGGCTCCTCACCCAGATCCCCGCCCCGTTGTTCTATCGGGAAGCCGCAAGTCGCGGACTGGCGCTCGAGCCCGGTCAACCGTTCGCCGTCGGTGTGTTCTTCCTGCCGCGCGAGCACGCCGCGCTCGGCCGTGCCACCGCGGTCGTCGAGGAAGTACTCCAGGGCGAGGGCCTCCCGGTGCTGGGCTGGCGCGACGTGCCGGTGGACCTGGACGTGCTCGGCGCGGGGGCCCGCGCCTCGTGCCCCACCATCCGGCAGGCCATCCTCGCCGCGCCCGCCGACGGCGGGCGGGGCGAGGAGGTGGCGTGGGAGCGCTCCTTGTATCTGGCGCGCCGCACTATCGAGCGCCGCATTTCCGACCTGGGGCGCGATCTCGACCAATTTTTCGTGTGCTCGCTGTCGTGTCGTACCCTCGTCTACAAGGCGCTGCTCACGGGCACGCAGCTCGCGGGCTTCTTCCCCGATCTCCGGTCGCCCGACTACGAGACCGCGCTTGCCGTCTTTCACCAGCGCTACTCGACCAACACGACGTCGAGCTGGCCGCTGGCCCAGCCGTTCCGCTTGATCGCCCACAACGGCGAGATCAACACCCTGTGGGGAAACCGAAACGCGATGCGGGCCCGCGAGCCGGCGTTAGCCGCGCCGGTGTGGGGAGACGCCGTGGATCGTCTGAAACCCGTCGTCTGGGCGGAAGGGAGCGACTCGGCGAGCCTCGACAACGCGCTCGAGCTGCTGGTCCGCTCGGGACGCGACCCGGTGCACGCCTTGATGATGCTCGTGCCCGAGGCGCACGAGGGCGCTGTCGAGATGGAGGCGGCGGTGCGTGGCTTCTACGAGTTCCACGAGTGCCTGGTGGAGCCGTGGGACGGCCCGGCGGCGCTCGCGTTCTCGGATGGCGTGCTCGTGGGCTCCGCCCTGGACCGCAACGGACTCCGCCCGTGCCGCTACAAGATCACACGGGATGGGCTGGTGGTGGCGGGCTCCGAGGTGGGCCTCGTGGACCTGGATCCCGGCGATGTGGTCGAGAGCGGCCGGCTCGGCCCGGGTGAGCTGCTGGTGGTGGACACGCGTCGTAAGGCCATCCTGCGCAATTCGGAAGCGAAGCGCGAGGTGGCGCGGCGCCGGCCATACGGCCGCTGGGCCGCCCGGAGTATTCTCCCGTTGCGCCCGACCGCCGCGCTGCCCGATGCGCCGCCGCCCGCACAGCGGGAGCTCGTCGCCCGGCAACTCGCTTTCGGCTGGAGCTTCGAGGACCTGCGCTACGTGCTCGAGCCCATGGGCGCCGCCGGGCAAGACGCCGTCTGGAGCATGGGCGACGACACGCCGATTCCGCCGCTCGCCCGCGTGCCGCCGGCCCTGTACGCCTACGTGCGCCAGCGTTTCGCTCAGGTCACCAACCCGCCCATCGATCCTCTGCGCGAGACGCTGGTGATGTCGTTGCGGATGCACCTGGGACGTCGCAGCTCGCTCTTCGCGGACCGGCTCGCGGGGCTGCGGCTGGTGCGCAATGAGCACCCGGTGCTTCTCGCGGACGAGATGGCGGCACTCCGCGCCGTCGCCGGTGCGCAGGCGGTCACGCTGGACGTCACGTGGCCGGCGGCGGGCGGCTCGGACGTCCTGCGCGCGGCGCTCGACGGGCTGTGCCGCTCGACGGGACGCGCGGTGCGGCAGGGAGCGCGCATCGTGATCCTGAGCGACCGCGCTGCCGACCGCGAGCGCGCGCCGCTGCCGATGCTCCTCGCGGTCGGCGCGGTACACCAGCACCTGCTCGCGAAGGGCCTGCGCACCCGGCTCGGCTTGGTCGCCGAGGCGGGCGACGCCTGGGACGTGCATCACTTCGCAGCGCTAATCGGCTACGGCGTCGAGGCGGTGCACCCGTGGCTCGCGCTGGAGTCGGTGCGCCATCAGGTCGGCGACGACCAGGCGCCCGCGCAATTCCGGACGGCCGCGGAAAAAGGTCTGATGAAGATCCTCTCGAAGATGGGGATCTCGACGCTCTCATCCTACTGCGGCGCGCAAATCTTCGAAGCGCTGGGACTGGGCGCGGAGGTGGTCGATCGCGCGTTCACGGGCACGGTCTCGACCATCGGCGGGATCGGGTTCGCCGAGATCGCGGAGGACGTGCTGGCGCGCCAACAGGCGGCGTACCCGGAGCCCGCGGCGCTGGAGCCAACGTTGCCGGATCATGGACGGGTGCGCTACCGGCGCGACGGCGAGGATCATGGGTGGTCGCCGCCACTCGTCCGGGCGATGCAGGACGCGGTGGCCAAGGGCACCGCGCCCGCCTACGACGCGTTCCGCGCGCGTGTGGCGGCGCGGCCGCCCGCGAGCCCGCGCGACCTGCTCACGCTGCGCGCCGGGACGCCCATCCCGCTCGACGAGGTCGAGCCGGCGGAGGTGATCCGCCGCCGCTTTGTTTCTACCGCGATGTCGCTCGGGGCCCTTTCGCCGGAGGCGCACCGCACCCTGGCCATCGGCATGAACCGCATGGGCGCCCGCTCGAACTCGGGCGAAGGCGGCGAGGACCCGGACACGTACCTGCCGCTCCCGAACGGTGATCGGGCGGACAACCGCATCAAGCAGGTGGCGTCGGGCCGTTTCGGGGTGACGACGCAGTACTTGGTGCGGGCGGACGAGCTCGAAATCAAGATGGCGCAGGGGTCGAAGCCCGGCGAAGGCGGCCAGCTGCCGGGGCACAAGGTGACGGCGCTGATCGCGCGGCTGCGGCATTCCGTGGTGGGCGTACCGCTCATTTCGCCGCCGCCGCACCACGACATCTACTCGATCGAAGACCTAGCGCAGCTGATCCACGACCTGAAGCAGGTCAACCCGCGCGTGCGGGTGGGTGTGAAGCTGGTGGCGGAAGCGGGCGTCGGGCGCGTCGCCGCCGGCGTGGCGAAAGCCTACGCCGATTACGTCCTGATCTCCGGCCACAACGGCGGCACCGGGGCGTCGCCGCTCTCCTCAATCAAGCACGCAGGGTCGCCCTGGGAGCTCGGTCTCGCGGAGACGCAGGCGCTCCTGATCGAGAGCGGATTGCGTCACCGCATCGAAGTGCGCGTGGACGGCGGCCTGCGGACCGGGCGCGACATCGTGATCGCCGCACTGCTCGGGGCGGAGACCTACGGCTTCGGCACCGCCGCGCTGGTGGCGATCGGCTGCGCCATGGCCCGCCAGTGCCACCTGAACTCCTGTCCCACGGGCATCGCCACCCAGCGTCCCGAACTGCGCGCCAAGTTCCGCGGCACGCCCGAGCAAGTCATGGCGTACTTCACGTGGATCGCGGAGGATGTGCGTCACATTCTCGCGGAGCTGGGCGTTCGCTCGCTGGACGACGTCATCGGGCGGGTGGACTTGCTCCAGCGAGTGGACCGTCCCGAGGTGCCCCGGGCCCAAATGCTCGATCTGTCGTTGTTGCTCGCCGACCCGCTCGCGGAGCGCGAGCTGCCGCGGCGGCGCACCGTGGAACGCAACGACCGGCCCGCGCCCCAGCCCAGTCTCGATGACCGGATCCTGCGCGCGCTCGAGCCGCGGCTCGCCGACGGCCGCCCATTCGCCGGCGTGTACGCGATCGGCAACCACCACCTGACGGTGGGCGCCCGCATCGCCGGTCGCATCGCCGAGCGCGTGGGCAACGCCGGTCTGCCGGCGGGTGCGATCCGGCTGCGGTTCCGGGGCAGCGCGGGCCAGAGCTTTGGCGCCTTCGCCCTGCCCGGCATGCGGCTCGAGCTCGAGGGCGAGGCGAACGATTACGTCGGGAAGGGCCTGTGCGGTGGAGACATCGTCATCCGCCCGTTCCGGGAAGCGGTGGGCGCCACCGAGCGGCACGTCCTGCTCGGCAACACGGCGCTGTACGGTGCTACGGCCGGAACCCTGTTCGCCGCGGGCCGGGCCGGCGACCGGTTCGCGGTGCGCAATTCCGGCGCCGTCGCCGTCATCGAGGGGGCGGGTGACCACTGCTGCGAGTACATGACCGCCGGCACGGTGGTGGTGCTCGGCGCCGTCGGGCGCAACTTCGGCGCCGGAATGTCCAACGGCGTCGCTTACGTGCTCGACGAAGCGGAGATCTTCACGCGCCGCTGCAACCACGACATGGTGGCAGTCGGGAGCCTGACCGACGAAGATGACGGGCTGGTGCAGCAGCTCGTGCGCGAGCACGCCGCCCGGACCGGCAGCCTCCACTCGCGCGCGATCCTGGCCGGCTGGGCACGCTACCGCCCGCTGTTCCGGAAAGCTGCGCCCCACGCGCCGGCCGCACCCGCGCCGGCGACGGTGGATCGAGCGGAGGCCGCTCCGGCGCGCTAGCCGCCGCGCGTCTCAATACAGGTACGCGACGGCCAACGCGAGGGTCACCTGATCCTTTTGGCCGTCGAACGTCGCCAGCGTCGACCGGTCGTACCGCACCTCAGGTCGGACCACAGCGCCCGGCCACGCGCGGATGTTCACGGTCGCGGTGCCGCTACCGAACTTCTGGCCGGTGTTTGGGAGGAAGCCGAGGAATCCGTTTGTCCGAGCCCCGTTTTCGTCGTTCACGTAGTCGCCCCGCAGCGCCAGGCCGACGGACGAGGTGAAGTCGTACGTGACCCAGCCACCCAGTCCCCACCACTTGGCATCCTGCGTCGGATCGGGCAGCGCGGCGTTCGCCTGCTCCGTCCCGTAGTCCCCCTGCACCCACACCGCCGCCTTGCCGAGCTTGCGCCAGAGCAGACCTTCGACCCCATACCGATTCGCCGTGTTGTCGGCCGTTTCCTCGGGGCCCCAGAACCCGACGATCCCGATCGAGGTGAGTGCATCGGGGTAGATCCCCACGCGTCCCATCAGCGACTTGCGGCTGTTGTTGTCGTGCACCTGGTCCCACCCATTGATCACACGGAACTGCGCGTCGACGTAGTTGTTGAACTTGGTTTCGACGCTCACGCCGAGCGCCGTGAAGTTCTCAACGTAGATGAACTGGTTGCCTTCCGACCAGTTGGGGTTGGCGACTGTTTCGATCACCTCCAACCCGAGGAGCGTGGGAATGCGCCCTACTTTGAGCTGCAGCCCGTTCCCACTGGCGGTGGGGACGTTCAAGGTGACGTACAGATGCGGGATGTCGCCCTGGGCACCGAGATCGAAGCCGCCCGACTTGATCAGCGTCGCGTCCTGACCGAGCAACACCTCCGTATGGAACCCCGCGCTGAACTTCGCCGGGTCGTACGGCTTGTCGAGCACGACCGCCAGCGCGTTGAGCATGAAGTGGTTCTGGAACCGGTCGTACAGCCGCCCGACGATCGCCGTGTCGCCGATGCTATGGCCGGAGTAGGCGTACGACGCCTCCGCGAAGCCTGATAGTTTGAAGCCGGCAAGCGCGGTCTCGAGGTGGTTCACCGGAGGTGGCGCCGGGTCGGGTTTCTTGGCCATCGTGTCGGCCGGGGCGGAAGCCCCGCCCTGGGCGCCCAGCACCCCTGGTAAGATGAGCCAGGCGCTGACGAGCGCGGCTCGCGCGAGGCGGTTTCTGTGCGCTGTCATGCGTGCCCCTCCTGCAGCGCCCGGCGCTGAACCTCGTCGGCCGTAACAGCGGTGACCGCGGCGACGTCCACTTCGCCGGTGCGGATCCGAATCACGCGCTCGAGTGGTTGGACGAAGATCTTGCCGTCACCCACCTGGCCGGTGCGAGCGGCGGAGGTGATCGCCTTGATGGTCGGCTCCACGAACGGCTCCGACACGGCCATCTCGAGCCGCACCTTTTCGCGGAATTCGAGCACGATGGTCGAGCCGCGATAGTGTTCCTGCCGTTCCAGCTCGCCGCCGTGGCCGCTCACGCGGTTGATGGTGATGCCGGTAACGCCCGCCCTGAACAGCGCGGCCTTCACTTGGGGCAGCCGCTCGGGGCGAACCACTGTGGTGATGAGCTTCATGGTCATTCCTCGTCGGTCAAGAAGTTGTCTCCGGCTTGCCGCGGCCGGTTGCTGCTCTTCCTGCAGCGCGCCCGGCGCTCAACTCGTCGGGGCCTCGAGCAGCGAACCGATCCACGCGGCTGCCTTGCGTCCTCGCCTTCGTCAGATCGCTTCCGGCTCGGGGTCGAGCTGCCCCACTCCCCGGGAAACCGAGGCGCTCTCGCTCAGGATGACTGCCGACGCCACCTCCGGTGAGTCGGGGTAGCCCAGCGCGCCCATTTCCGGCAGGTCGAGCCCCAGCTCCTCCACCTCGGCCGACACGCGGTGCCCGCCAACCACGAGCGCAGTGACCTGGTAGGCCACGTACGCCATGACGCCCACGCCCACGACGTTCGCGACGCCGCCGATGGCCTGAGCGACGAACTGGCTCGCATCGCCGTAGAACAGCCCCCGCACGGCGCCGTTCACGCCGTTCCAGCCGTCCCCGTAGGTGCCGTCGGCCAATAACCCGAGCGACAGGATGCCCCACAGGCCGCACGTTCCATGGACCGAGATCGCGCCGACGGGGTCGTCGACCTTGAGGTTGCGCTCGACGAAGAACACGGAGGCGCAGACAAGCACGCCCGCGATCCCTCCGATCAGCACAGCGGACGGCGCGGTGACGAACGCGCACGGCGCCGTGATCGCGACCAGGCCGGCGAGTGCCCCGTTGGCCATCATCGAAGGATCGGGTTTGCCGTACCTGTTCCACATGTACAGCATCGCCGTGACACTTCCCGCCGCCCCAGCCAGCATGGTGTTGGTGGCGATCACACCGATGCGCAAATCCGAGCCCGCCAGCGTCGAGCCCGCGTTGAAGCCGAACCACCCGAACGCCAAGATGAACGTCCCGATCATCGCCATGGGGATGTTGTGGCCCGGGATGGCATTCGCTGAGCCGTCCGCGTTGTACTTACCACGGCGGGGGCCCAGGAGGCTCGCGGTGACGAGCGCCATGACGCCACCGGTCATGTGCACCACGGAGGAGCCCGCAAAGTCGACGTGGCCGTGTCCCAGGCCGAGGTTCTTCCCGAGCATCGCGAGCCAGCCGCCGCCCCAGGTCCAGTTGGCGTAGATCGGATAGATGAACGCCCCGACGAACAGGCTGAACACCACGAACGCCGAGAACTTCCAACGCTCGGCGAGCGCGCCGGTCGGAATGGTCGCCGCGGTGTCCATGAACACCATCTGGAACAGGAAGTAGGCGAACACCGGCGCGACGTAGGCCACGCCGGTGAGAAAGAACCCGCTCCCGCCGAACAGCCCCCAGTCCTTGCCCGCGATCGTGAGCGACACTTCGTGGGACAGCTTGTCGTAGCCGCCAAGCGTCCCGAGCGCCCCCACGCCACCCGCCTGCAGCGCGAAGCCGATCGCCCAATAGGCGAGCATCGCGATGCCGTAGACCATGAAGTTCATCGTGATCGTGTGAGCGGCGTTCTTCGCCCGCGTGAAGCCGGTCTCGACCATCGCGAAGCCCGCTTGCATGAACATCACCAGGAAACCCGCAACGAGCGTCCACACGAGGTTGATCGCGACCGTATTCGCCGCGGAGGCGGCGCTCGCAGCCTGAGCAAGCGAGTCCGCCGCCGGGACTCCCTGCGCAGCCAGCGCCAGCGGGCACGCCAACGTCATCAGCAAGCCAAGACCGACCGAGCGTCTCATGCCGTCTGCGGTCATACGGGTCTCCTGCTCAAGGGTGGAACGGTGCATAGTGTCACTGAATCAGTGCATAAAATGCACAAATTCGGTGACAGCCCGCAAGACCCAATCGGGTTGGTACGTCTTGGTGTGCTCAGAATCGTGCAGTTATTGCACGAATTTTGAGACACCTTAGCTTCGCAGGCGGAGGGCGACTCTAGCGGCTGTAGCCCTGAAACGGCTCCGTCAAGAGCCGCACGTCGAGCGGCCGGTACTTGAGCACGTGGGTGAGGCGCACCTCCTCCCCCACCCGCTCGACGCGAGTCTCCACCAACTCGAAGTCCTTGGCTTCGCCGAGTCCCAGTTGATTCAGGCGCTCGGCCTCGGCCTTGCAGATATCCCCTGGCGTCGGCCGGGGGTTCGGGTAGGCATCCTCGTGATGGGCGCGCAGCGCGTTCCAGTGCTCATCGCCGGCGCGCTCGACCGAGTCGCGGATGTCGTCACGGGTGAACGCCACGGAAGCGGGCCTCCCGAATCGGGAGAGTAAAGCGGGTGTCTGCGGGCGCCTCGACAAACTACCGCTTCTCAAGGCAGCGGCAACTCGACGTGCAGGTGGTCCTTGGTTCCCACGTGCCGCAGCGTGACGAAGCCCATACACCTGCAGAGACCCGTCGTTCGCCGGAAGCCCCATCGCGGCGTAGTCCGCCCCAGCCCTCGCCGGCTGTAACCGAATTCTCACGATGTAGTCGATGACTCCTCACCTTACGGTGTGCAGGGCGTAAAGCGGGCGGCGTCTCTTACAGGCGACCCCTGATCAGGAGACCCCATGCGACCGATCGCCACGCTGCTCCTCACTACCGCTTTTGCTCTAACAGCCTGCAGCACGGCCCCAGAGCGCGCACAGTACGCCGGGATGCAGGTACGCGACTACTCCGGAGCGGCGGTAGAGGGACGGGCTGGCCTCGCGGCGCCGCGTCCCGCTCTCGAGCAGGGACGCGCGTGGCAGGCGGCGGACCTTCGCAAGGTCCGGCCGACGTCAGGGACGCCGAACATGGTGATCAGAACCGGTCAGGCGAGCATCGAGGTCGATTCGCTCGAGCGGGCGGTGGCCCAGGTGCGACTGCTCGCGGGCCGGGTCGGGGGGTTCGTCGCCAACACGACCATGCAGACCGGCCGCGGTCAGCTGCGCTCGGCGAGCCTCGAGGTGAAAATCCCGGCCGAGCGGTTCGACGAAGGGCTCAACGGGCTCGCCCCGATCGGGAAGCTCGAATCGGTGAACGTCAACGCCGAAGACGTCGGCGAAGAATTCACGGACGTGACCGCCCGGATGGGGAACTCCCGCCGGCTCGAGTCGCGGCTGATCGACCTGTTGGCGACTCGCACCGGCAAGTTGAAGGACGTGCTCGACGTCGAGCGGGAGCTCGCGCGGGTGCGCGAGGAGATCGACCGGTACGAGGGGCGGCTGCGCTATCTGCGCGCCCACGCCGCGCTCAGCACGCTCACCATTTACGTCCACGAGCCCCTCCCAGTCGTGGGGCACGCCGGATCGAGCGTCATGGGCGAGGCGCTGAAGCAGGCGTGGCGAAACTTCGTCGATCTCGTCGCGCTGTGCGTCCGCTCCCTCGGGATCGTGCTGCCGCTTGGCCTGGTCGCCGGCGCCGCGTGGCTCGCCGTGAAGCGCCGGCGGAAGGCGGGCGCGCCGGCCTAGCGCGACACGACCTTGACCTCCTTCACTTCGACGGGTTGACCGGCGACCAGGATCGGCGCCTGGCGCTCCTGGGCCGTCTTGTTGAACAGGGCGACGTCGCTCCGGACCAGCTCATTGAAGCGTGCGAGGTAGCCGTCGAGCGCGGCACGCAGCTCCTTCAGCCGGGCGACGACCACCTCACTCGGCGGCTGCGCATATGCCAGCGCGAGCCCGAAGCCGAGCCCCTGCAATCGATCCTGGAAGCGGTTGAGGTAGTGAACGTCGTCCTGTCCTGCATCGCGCTGTACGTCGGAGTTGTACAAGCTGTCCTTCAGCTCCTTGAGCTTCTTGCCCAGCTCGCGCGCCTGGTGGCCCACCGCGGTGTCGCCGGCCGCGTTGTCGCGCAGCGCCTGCTGCGTGTTTTTGAGTTGTGTTTCGAGGCTCACGATGCGGTTCAGCATCTCGTTCAGCGCCGACATGGCGTTGCGCCATTCGAGCCCGGCCCGGAGCTGCGCCGCGAACCGGACGGGATCGCCGCCCAGGATAGGGTCGGGCTCGACGGTGACTGTGCCGGTTGCGGCGCGGCCGCCCGCGACGAGCGCAACGGTGTAGGTCCCGGGCACCACGCGTGGGCCGCCCACGTTGCGGAACGGGTTCTCCTCCTCATCGGCCCCCGCGGGCCGCTCGAAGTTCAGGCGGGTAGGGCCGGCGTAGCGCAGGTTCCACACGAACCGGTTCACGCCCTGCCTCCCCGGTCCGCTCGAATCCACGACGACGGTGTCGCCGCGGCTGTCCGTGACGATCACGCTGACGCGCCCGTGGCGCGAGCGCTCGCCACGACCTTGCTCGCCCTGCGGCTGCGGCGCGGCGGCGCCCGTGTCGAGCGCCGTCTTGAGGTAGTAATCGAGCACGGCGCCCGCCGGCGCATTCGGCGTGGAGAAGCGCGTCGGGGCGACGCCGGTGCGCCGGGGGCGCACCCGGATCCCCGCCGGCAGGGTTGCGAAGAGGTGAACGTCCGAGGCGAGGACGTCGGGCGTCAATTCCTCCAGGACCGTGATGTTGTCGAACACGAACAAGCCACGACCGTGGGTCGCGATCACCAGGTCGTGCGTGCGCGTGACGAACTGGACGTCGTACACCGGTGCGGTGGGGAAGTCGGCCTTGAGCGGCTTCCAGCTCGCGCCGCCGTCGCGCGAGTACCACACGCCCGCGTCACTGCCGAGCACGAGGAACCCGCGGAGGTTCGGATTCTCGCGTACCACCCGCGCCGGGACGTCCTGTGGCAGCCCCTTCCCGATGTCCGTCCACGTCTTCCCGTAATCGGTCGTCTTGTAGACGTACGGCCGGCGATCGTCGAGCTGGTGGCGATCGATCGCCACGTAGGCGGCGCCCGCGTCGAACGGCGATACGCCGATCTGGTACACCCGCCCTTCCAGGTCCTTCACGCCGGGGAACCGGCCCGCGACGTTGCTCCACGTCTTCCCGCCGTCGCGGGTCAGCTGCACCAAGCCGTCGTCGGTGCCCGCCCAGATCACGTTGGAGTCGCCGGGCGCGAGGTTGACGGTGAGGATCGTGCCATAGCTCTCGGCGCCGGAGATATCGTATTCGATCGGCCCCCCGCTCGTCATCTGCTTCGCCTTGTCGTTGCGCGTGAGATCGGGGCTGATCGTGGTCCAGTGGTCGCCGCCGTCCGTGCTCTTGAATACGACGTTGCCGCCCAGGTAGACGGTGTTCGCGTCGCGCGGCGACACGGCGATGGGCGTGGTCCAGTTGAACCGGTATTTCAGGTCCGCGGGCTTCATCTCCGACACGCCGGAGAGGTAGGGACGGATCGAGCGGACCAGCCCGGTCTTCCAGTCGACGCGCGTGACATTGCCGTTCTGCGAGTCCACGTACAGAGTCGACGTATCGCTCGGCGCCAGCACGGCGTACTCGCCGTCTCCACCGGCGACCGTGAACCACTCCGCGCCGTTCAGCCCGCCGCCCGCCCCTCCTCCACCACCGCCACCACCTGCCACGTTGCTCGACGGCCCGCACCACGCGTTGTTGTCCTGCAAGCCGCCGCACAACATGTACGGGCTGTCGCTGTTACCGGCGGACACCATGTAGAACTGCTCGATCGGCAGGTTGTTCAAGTAGCGCCAGCTCTTGGCGCCGTTCTCGGTGACGTACACGCCGCCGTCGTTTCCCTGAATCATGCGCTCCGGATTTTGCGGATCGATCCACAACGCGTGGTGGTCGACGTGCACGCCGCGGTCGATCGGCGTCGTCGTCTTGCCGCCGTCCTCAGACCGGAGCAGCAGGTACGACGAGAAGAACACCCTGCGGTCGTCCACCGGCGAAACGTGCAGCAGCGAGAAGTAGAACGGCCGGGCGGAGAGGCCGTGGAAATCGGAGACCTTGGTCCAGTGGTCGCCCTGGTCCTTCGAGTCCCACAACATCCCCTGCTTGGTCTCGATGAGGGCATACACGTGGCTCGGGTTGGTCGGCCCCACTCCCAGCGCGATCCGGCCGAGCAGGCCCGTGGGCAGTCCTTCCTTGAGCCGCTGCCACGTGAGACCGCCGTCGGTCGAGCGATAGATCCCGCTACCGGCGCCGCCGGACACGAGCTCCCAGGGATACCGCACGAACTGCCACAGCCCGGCGAACAGGACGCGCGGGTTGCCGGGCACCATGACGAGGTCGGCGGCGCCGGTCGTGTCGTTCACGAACAGGACCTTCTGCCAGTTCTTGCCGCCGTCCGTCGTGCGGAACACGCCGCGCTCCGGGTTCGGTGCCCACACATGGCCCAGCGCGGCCACCAAGACGACGTCGGGATCGGCGGGGTCGATCACGATCCGCGCGATCTGTCCCACGTCGCCGAGCCCCATGAACTGCCAGCTCCTGCCCGCGTCGGGAGACATGAACACGCCCCTGCCGTCCACGACGTCATTGCGGGGGTTCCCCTCTCCCGTGCCCACCCACACGACGTTCGGGTTCGAAGGCGCGAGGGCGATGGCGCCGATCGAGGCCGTCGGCTGGTCCTTGAAGACCGCATCCCACGAGTCGCCCCCGTCGGCGGTCTTCCACACCCCGCCCGCCGCGGCCCCCACGTAGTAGACGCTGCGATCCCCGGACACTCCGGCGACGGCCGCCACCCGGCCGCCACCGACGGATGGCCCCAGGTTGCGGAATTTCAGGTTGTTGAGAGAGTCAGCGCGTTGTGGCGCCGGGCTCGGTGCCGCGGCGGCGGCGGCTTGACTGTTGTAACGCTTGCGGCCTTGGGCCGGGAGGGACACGGTGCCGAGCACAACGAGCAGAGCGGCGAGCAAAGAGGCCGGGCGGCGGTTCCCTGACATGAGCGGCTCCTTCGAAGGACGCGGCGTGACGGCGCTGTCCGCGACAGCGCTCTATACGAAACACGAGCCCGCAACGTTGGGGTGTGGCGCGCGCGCCACGCAAGACCGTCGGCTCTAGCGGCCGGGCGGCCGGCGAGCCATAGTCACGGACTTCGCGCACACGCATACCAGGAGGTCGCCATGGCCGACACGATCCGCAGGGTCAACTACTACTACACGACCGCGCCCGACAAGCCCGGCGAAGGTGCCCGACTGCTCGACGTGCTGCGGAACGCGGGCGTGAACCTGCTCGCCCTCCATGCGTTCCCGAGCGCCCGCAAGACGCAGATCGACTTCGTACCGTCCGACGCGGGCGTGTTCACGGCGGCCGCGAAGGGCGTGAAGATCAAGCTCTCGAAGCCGAAGACCGCGTTTCTTCTCGACGGAGACGACCGGGTGGGCGCGCTGGCGGGGGTGCTGGCGCGGCTCAGCAGGGCGAAGGTCAACGTGACCGCGGTGACCGGCGTGTGCGCCGGGATGGGGCGCTACGGCGCCATCCTGTGGGTGAAGCCGCGAGACGTGAACAAGGCGGCGACAGCGCTGGGCGCGTTGTAGCCGGTTCGCCCTCAGGGTCCCGGGTGGCCCCCGCGCCCGAGCGCGTCGCGACCGAACTTCTCCCGTACCTGGTCGATGGCCCGCGCGATGGCCCGGTCGGCCTCGGTCTCGAGCGCGCCTGCGGAAGGCTCGAGCAGCGAGAGCTGGCCGTCTCCATCCGCCGGCCCGAGCTGCGACAGGGCGACACCCAGCAGCCGCGCCGGGACGCGCCGCGCGGCGCGCAACCGCGCCAGGAGCTCGCGCGCCACGCCGTACACGGCGCGGTCCGACAACACGGCCACGGCGAGGGTGCGGCTGGCCTGCCGCGTCGTGAAGTCGGCGTCACGCAGCTTCACCGTCACCGTGCGGGCAACGAGGCCTGCCTGCCGCACGTCCGCGCTGGCGCGGTCGGCGAGCGCGAGCAGTTTGGCGGCGAGCGCTGCGTCGTCGTCCAGGTCGGTCGCGAACGTTTCGTCGCGGCTCACCGACTTGACCTCGCGATCGGCTTCGACCACCGCGCCGTCGATGCCGCGCACGCGCTGGTACAGCCACGTGCCTTCGCGCTCGCCGAGCCAGCGTACCAGCATCGCGCGCTCGTGCGGCACCACGTCCTGCACTGTCCGCAAGCCGAGACGCGCGAGCCGCTCCTGGAACTTGGGCCCGACGAGCGGGATGTCGGCGAGCGCGAACTGTCGCATGAAGTCCGCTTCCGTGCCCGGCGTCACGACCAGCACCCCGTCGCCCGTCGTGCCGGGGCGCGGCTTGGCGAGCCCCGCCGCGAGCTTGGCCACGAGCTTGGACGTGCCGCCGCCGATCGACAGAGATAGGGAGGTCTCGGCCTGCACAGCGGCGCGGATCCGGCGCCCCGTCGCCGCCAGCGGCTCGCCGTACAGCCGCTCCGTGCCCGTGAGATCGAGATAGAACTCGTCGCTCGACGCCTGCTCCACCACCGGGGTGAAGCGTCGCAGCACCGCGCCGATCTCGCGGCTCTTGTCCGCGCACGCCTCCCACGGCACGGGCACGACCATCGCCCCGGGGCAGAGACGGACCGCGCGGGCCATCGGCATGGCGGAGTGCACGCCGAAGGCCCGCACCTCGTAAGCAGCCGACGTCACCACGCCGCGCCGCTCCGGAGACCCGCCGACGATGAGGAGCCGCGCCTTCCCCGCCCCCGCCGGATCCACCAGGCGCGCCACCGCCACGTAAAACGCGTCGGCGTCGGCCAGCAGGATACGACGATCGGGGGACGGGTTCACGACCGCTCGAGCGGAAACGCGACCGCGGACTAGGGGGACGGCTCGGGCGGGTGGTCCTTGAAGATCTGCTCGATGATCGCCCGGCGCTCGGTGACGCCGTAGAGCGTCAAGCGGTACACCTCGTCGTCCATGCCGCCCAGGACGCCGGCGTAGCGGTTCGGCTGGCCGGTCTGGTGGCGCACGGACTTCTGCACCAGGCGCAACTCGTCCACCTGGCCGATCGGGAAACGGTAGGTCGAGTCACCGCCCCGCAGCACCAGCGTATCGCTCCGGAGCCCGACCAGATGCAGCTCCCAGATGATGCTGCCGCCGTTGAGCGTCACCTGCCAGCGGTCGTCCTGCTGCGCCGCTGCGCCGGCCGCGCCGAGCAGCGCCCAGCCGGCGACGACGAGCGCCCTCATGAGGCGGCCTTGGCCGCCTTGGCCGCTCGAGACCTCTTCCTCTTCTTCTTGAGGCGCGTGTTGCCGTAGGTGCCCCGGTAGATCTTGCCGCGCTTGGTGCGACGGTCGCCTTTTCCCATGGAATCCTCAGTTCTCCCTTTGTCAGTCGTCGGTCACTTCATGCCGCCGAGCTGCGCCAACCGCTCGAACTGCTCAGGCGAAGCGGGCATGACCGACAGTCGGCCGATGCGCACCAGCCCAAGATCGGCGAACGCGCGGTCCTGCTTAATCTCGGCAAGCGGCACCGGCCGCGGCAGTCTCCCCTCGGCCCTCAGGTCCACCACGACGAGCTTGGGGTCCTTGTGCTTGGGGTCGGGGTAGGCATCCGACCTCACTTCGGCCACGCCCACCACGGCTTTCTCGTCACCCGTATGATAGACCAGCACGCGGTCGCCGGTCTTCATCTGCCGCAGGTACTTGAGCGCCAGGTTGTTCTTGACCCCATCCCAGACCGCCGTCTTCTGGCGCGCGAGGTCGTCGTAGCTGTAGGTGGACGGCTCGGTCTTCACGATCCAGTAGTTGGGCATGCACCCCCCGGGCGCTCAGGCGCCAGTCCACGGTCAAACGATCCCGGCCGTCCATTCTACGATACTCTCCACCAGCTCCCCCATTACGTCACCGTCCGTCCTGCCCGACCGCTTGAGCACGTGAAACGAGTGATCCCCGCCCTCCACGAAGTGCAACGTGGCCCGCTTTCCGAGCCGCTTCACCACCGGCCGCAGCAGCTTCAGGTCCGCGAACTCGTCCCGGTCGCCCTGCAGGAACAGCATGGGAATGCGCACCGCCGCGAGGTGCTCCGCCCGCTGGTCGTCCGGCCGTCCGGGAGGATGCAGCGGAAAGCCGAGAAACACGAGCCCCCGCACGCCGGGGAGCGGTGCCTCCGCCTGGGCCGTCGAGGTCATGCGGCCGCCGAACGATTTCCCGCCGGCCACGAGCGGCACACCGGGCGCGACGCGCGCGGCTTCCGCCGCCGCGGCGCGCACCGTCGCCGCGGCGACCGCCGGTGGATCGGGGCGCCGCGCCCCCTGTTGCATGTATGGAAACTGATACCGCAGCGTGCCGATCTTCCGTGCGGCCAGGGCCCGGGCAACCGTCTCGAGAAACGGATGGCACATCCCGGCGCCCGCGCCGTGGGCCAGCACGTACACGATCCGCGCACCGGCCGGGAGGTCGAGCAAGGCCGCCACGCGCCCGACGGCGTCGCCGACCGCGATCTCGAGCTCAGTCGACACGGGCGTGGAGCTGCTCCAGCGCACGGACGAGATCGGGCTTCAGATCGAGCACCGGCAACAGCGGGTCGGCCTTGAGCTTCTTCATGCGAGCCGGCGCCGTGACGAGCGTGAACTTCCGGATGTCGAGCTTGGGCGTCACCTCGCTCCAGGCCAGCGGCATCGACACCGGCGCACCGGGCAGGGGCCGGGCGCTGAACGGCGCGACCAGCAGGCGCCCATGGCCGTTCTGCACGTAGTCGAGATACACGCGGGCGCCGCGTTGGCCCACCTGGCGGGTCACCGTGGCGATCTCGGGCAGCTCGGCAGCGATCACGCGTGCCAACAGCCCGCCGAGACTGCGCGCTTGCTCGTAGGTACACTGCCGCCCGAGCGGCACGAGGACGTGCAGGCCGGTCGAGCCGCTGGTCTTGATGAAGCTCGGCAGCTCGATGTCGTCGCACAGCGCCTTGATGGTGCGTGCCACCTTCACCACGTGGACGAACGGCGCCTCCTTGGGATCGAGATCGAGGATGCACCAGTCAGGCTGCTCGAGGCTCGCGGCGCGGCTGCCCCACACGTGCAGCGGGATCGTGCCGAGGTTGGCCAGGTACAAGAGCGATTCGAGATCGTCGCATACGAAGTAGTCGATCTCGCGCTGCGTGTCCTCGCTCCACATCCGCTCGGTGCGCAACCAATCGGGGGCGAACGCCGGGGCGTCTTTCTGAAAGAAGGACTTGCCGGTGATGCCGTCGGGGTAGCGCGTCAGCACCACGGGCCGGTCCTTGAGATACGGCAGCAGCCAGGGAGAGATGGCGCGGTAGTACTCGATCAGATCGCCTTTCGTGTAACCCTGGTCCGGCCAGAAGACTTTGTCGAGGTTCGAGAACTTCACCTCTTTCGGGAGCGGGGAGCGGGGAGCGGTACTCTCCGCGGGTAGCTCCAGGTCCCGCTCCCCGCTCCCCGCTCCCAGAATCGCGGCCTCCGAGATCGGTTTGTCGTCCCGGAATCGCACGAACACCGGCTGCCTGAGAAGGCCTTCGTCGGTCCATTCCTTGTAGCGCACCTCCGCCACGAGGGTCGGCTCGACCCAGGCGTGGCCCGCGTCCTGGGGAGCAGACCCGGCAAACGCCGGCTTGGGTCGAATGCCCTGCTCCAGCGCCGAGCTCACGTCCTTGAGCTGCACGGCCGTGAAGCCGCTGCCCACGCGGCCGGCATACACGAGTTTGCCGTCCTGATACGCGCCCAAGTCCAGCGCGCCGAAGCCCGAGCGCGAGCCCTTGGGGCGAGTGAAGCCCACGACCACGAAGTCGTCGGTGCGGTCGGCGCGGATCTTGAGCCAGTTGGGGGAGCGGCCGGAGCGGTACGGCACGTCGGCCTTCTTCGCGACGATCCCCTCGAGACCGAGCTTCACCACCTGGTCGTACAGCGCCTCGCCGTCCGTCGCGAAGTGCTCGAGGAACTTGATCGGGCCCACGGGCGGCACGATGCGCTCGAGCACCTCCTTGCGGCGGTCGAGCGGCAGCGGCCGCAGGTCGTACCCGCCGAACGCGAGCAGATCGAACGCGTACAGCACGGCCGGCGTCTCGATGGCGGCCCGGCGCAGGTCGAGCACGCGGCTCACACGCGCACGGTTCTGGAGCCGCTGGAAGCTGGGCCGGCCCCCCTCGTCAGGCACGACCAGCTCGCCGTCGAAGATCACGCCGTCGTACGGGAGGGCCGCGAGGGCGTGCGCGATCTCGGGGAAGGTCTCCCCGATGTCGTGCCCGTTGCGGGTGATGAGCCGCGCCTCGCCGCCGTCGCGCGCCGCCCGGACGCGGTAGCCGTCGAGCTTGAGCTCGAACAGCCACCCGGCTTTCGTGAACGGCCGCTCGCGCGTCTCGGCGAGCATCGGCTCGGCCTCCTCGGGGCGCACCACGCGGCGCGGCGCCTTGAGCCGGGCGAGCAGCGCGAGGGCCGGCGCCGCGCGGTTCGCCCCCGCCTTGAGCTCCTCGACGGTGAGCCCCGACAGCACCGACTGGGGCGGGAGCGCGCCGTCCTCCGCGACGTAGCCGTCCTTCTCCTTGATGAGGAGCCACTCTTTCTCGCCCTTCTTGAGCTTCACCAACGTCCACTTGCCGTGCAGCTTGTAGCCCCGCAGCTCGAACAGCAGCTTGCCCTTCTTCAGGCCTTCGTGCGGGTCTTCAAGCGGCATCCAGCGCCCGCGGTCCCACACGATCACCGCGCCCGCTCCGTAATTTCCTTCCGGGATGATCCCCTCGAAGTCGCCGTACTCGAGGGGGTGGTCCTCGACGTGTACGGCGAGCCGCTTGTCGGCCCGGTTGGGAGACGGCCCCTTGGGAACGGCCCACGACTGCAGCACGCCGTCCATTTCGAGCCGCAGATCCCAGTGCAGCCGGCGTGCCGCGTGCATGTGGACCACGAACAGGCCGCCGGCGGCCGGGGCGGCGGGCGCCGCGCGGGCGCCGGGTTCCGGCGTCCGGTCCAAAGACCGCTTTGCGCGGTAAGTACTTAGGGGATCGGGCCCGGGCTTCCGGTTTGCACCCATGGGGGTGAAATCTTATCATAAGGCCCCTTCGAACGCACTTTGGAACCATGAGCGCACATCCCATCGGGTCGGCGACCCTCTCGTTCGGTCTGGTCTCGGTACCGGTCAAGATGTTTTCCACCGGCGAGGCCTCGGCCGCGATCAGCTTCAACTGGCTGCACAAGAAGGACGGCGCGCGCCTGAAGCAGCAGTACGTCTGCTCCAAGGACGGCGAGAAGGTCGAGAAGGACGACATGGTCAAGGGGCGCGAGGTCACCAAAGGCCGGTATGTGATGTTCACCCCCGACGAACTGAAGGCGCTCGAAGAGAAGGGCACCGGCGCAATCGAGATCGCCGAGTTCGTGCCGGCTCCACAGGTCGACCGCGTGTACCTCGAGAAGTCATACTTCCTCGGTCCCGACAAGGGCGGCGAGCGTGCGTACCGGCTGCTGGCGGAGGCGCTCAAGCAGACGGGACGCGTGGCGGTGGGCCAATACGCGGCGCGCGGCAAGCAGTACCTCGTATCAGTGCGGCCCGAGGCGAACGGTCTGATCATGGAGCAGTTGCACTACGCCAACGAGGTGCGGACCATCGCCGACGTGCCGATCCCGAAGATCGACGTGAAGAAGCCTGAGCTGCAGCTCGCGGTGCAACTCGTGGAGCAGACGTCGTCTGAAGCGTTCCACCCGGATAAGTACGAGGACAACGTGCGCAAGAAGATCCTCGAGCAGATTCAGCGGAAGGTGGAGGGCGAGGAGATCACCGACGAGCCGACCGAGGCGCCCAAGACGCAGATCATCGACCTGATGGAGGCGCTCAAGGCGAGCCTCAAGGGCAAAGGTCCCGCGGGCGAGCGCAAGCCGACGAAGCGGGTGGAGCAGAAGCTCGCGGCGAAACCGTCCGTGGCGCCGGTGGCCAAGCGCAAAGTGGGAGGTGCGCGAGGTTAGCGGTCGCGGATGAAGGGATACTCCTCCCGAGACGTCGCGAGACTGCTGGGATTGACCGTCGCGCAGGTGCGGGGGTTTGCGCGCGACGGTTTCTTGACGCCGGGCCGCGGGCGCCGCGCGCAACTGCAATTCTCCTTCCAAGACCTCGTCATCCTGCGGACCGCGAAGGCCCTCGTCGCCGCCCGCATCCCCGCCCGTCGCATCCGCCGCGCTCTGAAAAACCTCCGCCAACAGTTGCCGCGTGGCCGTTCGCTCGCCGAGCTGCGCATTGTCGCCGAAGGCGATCGCATCGTGGTGAGCGACGGAACCACGGCGTGGAATCCCGAGTCGGGGCAGACGCATCTCGATTTCGCGGTATCGGATCTTGCGACCCGCGCGGCGCCGATCGCGCGCCGCACGGCCCAGGCGGCGCGGGCGGCCGAAGCCGACTTGGGCGCCGCCGACTGGTACGAGCTCGGGCTCGAGCTCGAGGCCGTCGAACCCGGGGAGGCACGGGACGCGTACCGACGTGCCCTGGAGCTCGACGCGCGCCATGCGGATGCCCACGTCAACCTCGGCCGGCTGCTGCACGAGGAAGGCATGGTCGAAGAGGCGGAACGCCACTACCGGCTCGCGCTGCGCGAGAATCCCGACCACGCCACCGCCGCGTTCAACCTGGGCATCGCGCTCGAAGACCTGGATCGGCCGGCAGACGCGATCGAGGCGTACCGGGCGGCGCTCGCCGCCGAGCCGGGGCTCGCGGATGCCCATTACAACATCGGACGGTTGTATGATAGAGTGGGCAAGCGTGCCGCGGCGCTCAGGCACCTGGGCACCTATAAACGACTCACTGACCTCCGCTGACGAGCCGGACCATGCCTAGCCAACCTCATAGCGTGACGACCGCCGCCTCCCACTCCGCGGCGTTGCGGTCGGACCGGAACATCTTGTCCACGTCCACGACGACCGTGGCGCCGTCGCGCCGCACGCCGAAGCGATCCATGTTGCGGGTGGCGCGACCCGAGATAAAGATCCCGTCCGGCTGATAGCGCGACTTGTGCTTGGGACACTGGAAGCGCCCTTCGTCGCCCAACCAGTGAAGCGCGGTGTTTTGATGCGGGCACGACAGGTTGAAGGCGTACACCTTCTGTTCGAAGCGCACCAGGATCACCTGGTTGTCTTTGTCGATGGTGGCGCCATCGGTGGCGGGGATCGGATACGCGTGCTCTTCGTCCCTGCTCCAGATGGCGCGCCCGAAGTGCACGCTGAGCGCGCCGGCCCGAGCGGGCGCCACGGCGAGCGCGGCGAGCGCGCCAGCAACCGAGACCATGGCCAGTTCGAGGAAATCCCGCCGCTCGATGAGATCGGGGAGGGGGCAGTCAGCACAGCAGGGAGGCAGCCCCGGATCGCGCAGAGGGTCGTGTCTCATACTCAAGCCGCAGCGGTCAGAATCGTACCGGCGAGGAGCACGGCAAACCAGAGAACGATGCTCATGACCGTCATCCGCCGGAGCCGGCGCCAGGCGGGGACGGCACCATTCCGCAGCGCAGCCTCGGCACGCAGCTTGAGGTAACCGTTGGCGATCAGCAGCACGATCAGTCCCATCTTGGTCCAGAAGACAACCGAGGTCAGGTACGTCTCGAGATCGGCGAGCATCATGAATACGCCGCTCACAAGGGTGAGGCCGAGGCCCGCGATCACCCAGCGATGTACCGTGGTGAGGCTCGCGAGGTCGCGCGACCACTCGGGGCCTCGTTCCGGAGACAGCCGCAGCGCCGCCCGGTCGGCGGCGACCGCGAAGCCGCCGCCGACCAAAACCCCGGCGAGGTGCAGGTACGTAAAGCCCACGCTCACGGCCTTATGGTCGGCATAGAGCCGGGCCCAGCGCGCGACGAGCTGGGGCAGTGCCGCAGACGCCACCATCTCAGTTCTTCCAGATCAACATCATGAGATACCCCGCCAGCGCCGTGCCCATCGACGCGATGGCGACCGTCCGGTGCAGGCTGCGACGGTTCGGGTCCAAAGTGTCATGGCTCGGCGTGAGCGCTCCGGTCGCAACGAATCCAGCATCGGAAAGGAGCATGAGCGCGGAGTGGACGTAGCGGCGTGTGCGACCCGCGGGATCCTTGCGGGCGTCCCACAGGTTCCAGCCACCGGTTACGGTGTTGAGGCCGAACAGCCCCGCGATGCCGATGGCCACCACGCCGTGCGCCGAGCGGAGCGAGCTCGACGTGCTGTCGGGTGGCCGGTTGTAGAGCGATCGACCGAGCGCGTATTCCGCGACGAACAGAGGCAAAGTCGCGTAGCTCGCGTAGCGGTGGATCGTGAGTCGCACCGTGTAGAAGTTGCCGTATTCGACGGCTCGGGGGCGCCGTCGCTGTCCCGTGTCCGCGACTGCGCGGGCCGGCGTCACGCTGGCGAAGGCCGGCGCGAGCACCGGCCCGACGGGTGTGGGAGCACCGGCAATGAGCGGCTGCTGCAGCACGCCGCTCGCGACGAGCCAAACGACCGATTGCACGGGACGGCCCCCGCGAAAAAGGATGAGGGATCGGCGCTAGCGAGACGTTCCCTGTACCCCGGTGTGGCCAATTGGGCAGCGGGCGGTGCGTTGTGAAACGAGCGCAGCTACAGCGCTGTCGGGGATCGCGGCTTGCCGCACCACATCCACCAGCTGATTTGCGAGCGTACCCTTGTGCTGGAACTGACTTCGGACACAAGCAGCCATGAAGGTGAGGAGTGCGACGACAACCACCAACATGTTTGCATTCACTGATCACGCACAATGCGCTTCAGTCTCCACGTTGCTGCGCGGCAAACTGTGCGAGCAGTTCAAGGCACGCCCCGCGCGACGCGTCCCCCCTGGGGGATTCGTGTACTTGAAGGGGGCTCCAGCCCGCAGCGTGTTCTTTGTGCGGAGCGGCCTGATCAAGACCAGCGCGGTGTCCGAAGCGGGCGAGGAACTCATCCTCCAGGTGTTCAAGCCCGGTGAGGTTCTGGGTGAGCTGTGCCTGTGCACCGGGGAGCGTCGCGAGCAGGCGGTTGCCCTCGACGCGAGCGAGCTGGTGGAGATTCCGCTGCCGGACCTTCTCAGTCGACTGCAGCGCGACCCGCAGGCGATGTCCGATTTCGTCGTTGCGGTGTGCGAGCACCTGGCCGACACCTATGAGAAGCTCTGGAGTGCGCGCTTCGATTCGACCCTCACGCGTCTCGTGAGAGCCCTGATCAAGCTCGCCGCCGAGCTGGGCGAACCGTCGGACAAGGGGGTCACCATTCCGCATTACATCAAGCAGGAAGAGCTCGCCCATTTGGTGGGGGCGCGGCGCGAGGTCGTTTCCAGTCTGCTGAACCGGCTGCGAGAGAAGGGACTGATCAGCTACCCCCGCAAGGGACGGATGAAGATGGACCCCACGCGTCTCGCGACGTACCTCAGCTCGCTGTCCCGCACCGGGCCACGGCGCCAAGCAGGTCGCGGAAAGTGAGCGGGATAACTATTCGGCCCACTCCACGGTGGTACCTATAGACAGCATCGCATACACAGAATCAGGGCCCCAGGAGGTCGCTATGCCAGTCGCAACACCCTGCGTCGGTGCTCGTCCGGCTCGCGCGAGGCCCCGGACGGTGCTCACACCCGTGTCCTTCGTGACCTTCGTCGCGTCGCTGTTCGCCTGCACCGGGCACCGGTCCATCACAGACCCGAACCGATCGGTCGCGACACCCGAGGCTCGTCGCGCCGGACCAACGCTCGACGTGCCTGCCAACGGCCAGTTCATCTTTCGGCACTGGACGTTCGGCGACGAGCCGTTTTGGACCGACACGCTCCACCTGAACGCGGTGGTCGAGGCGGGCGTTTCCCCCGCCACGGCGCTGGCCGTTGGACTCAAGGTGGACGCGGAGCGCCTGCCCCGCGGATTCCTGGCGAGCGCCGACTTGACGAGCCCCGCCACGACCGTCGAGTTGTTGCGGCTAGGCGCGGTCGTGGGACTCGAGGGCCAGGTCAGCGCCGATAAGCATCTCAAGCGTCTCGGCATTACCTGCGCGCTGTGCCACTCGACGGTCGACAACTCAGTCGCCCGGGGCGTCGGCCGGCGGCTCGACGGCTGGCCGAACGGCGACTTGAACGTCGGGGCAATCGTCGCGCTGTCGCCCGTTCTCCCGGTCGCGGTCAAGGCGGTCTACAACTCATGGGGCCCGGGGAAGTACGACGCGGAATTCAACCGAGACGGCATCAACAGCCCTGTCGTCCTCCCCCCGGCCTTCGGTCTGCACGGGGTCGCGCTCGAGACCTACACCGGCGAAGGCCCGATCAGCTACTGGAACGCCTACGTGGCCGTGACCCAGATGCACGGGCACGGCTCGTTTTCCGATGCGGTGCTGGGGATCAGCATCGCGCAGACACCGGATCTCGTGACGCCCGTGCTGCCGGCGCTGCGTGACTATCAGCTGAGCCTGCGCACGCCGCCGCCGCCGCCTGGCAGCTTCGATCCGGCCGGCGCAAAGCGCGGCGGGGGGGTCTTCGCGCGGGCGGCGCGGTGCGCGAGCTGCCACATTCCGTCCATGGCGTTCACCGACGTCAATCTCGGGATCCTGCATGCCCCAGCGGAGACCGGGATGGATCCGGTGCGGGCGAGCCGGCTCAAGAACCACAAATATCGCACCACGCCGTTGCGGGCACTGTGGCAGCACCCGCCGTACTTCCATGACGGGAGCGCGGCGACGTTGCTCGACGTCGTCGAGCATTACGATCAGTTCTTCGGGCTCGGACTCTCCCCCCAGCAGAAGGCGGACTTGGTGGAGTATCTGAAGTCGCTTCCCGGAGGTCGCGATGATGATCAAGACCGGCATGACCAGGACTAGAGTCATCCTGTCGGGTAATTGGTCGCTCTGAATCAGGAGAACATCCCCGCGAACTCCTGCGCCAACTTCGGCCCGATCCCCGACTCCTCGTGCTTGAAGAAGATGAACGCGTCCGCCCACCCCTTCCCCAATTCCTTCACGCGCTTCGTCCACTCCTCGAGATCCTTCTTCCTGTAGCCCTCGTCGCGCAAACGCAGGTAGCCCCAGTCCGCGGTGGCGACGAGCGGGGTATGACCCTCCTCCGTGTCCGCCACGCACAGCGCGGCGTTCCCGACGCGCAGCGCCACGTACACGTCGTCCACGAACCATGACTCGTGGCGGAACTCCCAGGCGCAGCGCAGGTCGGCCGGGAATTGGGTGAGCAGGTCGTTCAGGCGGTCCAAATCCTTTTTGAAGTTGGGCGGCAGCTGAAACAGGATCGGCCCGAGCTTGGGGCCGAGCTTGCGCGCTGTCTCGAGGAAGTAGCGCAGCGGATCGTCCACGTCCCTGAGCCGGGCGATGTGGGTGATGCGCTGCGGCGCCTTGAGCACGAACATGAAGCCGGCGGGGGTGGCGGCGTCCCAGCCGGCCACCGTCTTCGCGTTGGGCATCCGGTAGAAGGTGTAGTTGATCTCCACCGTCCCGAGCCGCTGGGCGTAATACGCGAGCATCTTGGACTCCGACATCTTGGCGGGATAGAACGTCCCCTTCCACTCCGGAAAGTTGTAGCCCGAGGTGCCGACGCGGACGTTCACGCTACCCACACCGTCTTGATGTTCACTAACTCTCGCAGCCCGTATTCCGACAGCTCGCGTCCGTAGCCCGAGCGCTTCACGCCGCCGAACGGCAGCCTTGGATCCGACTTCACGAGCCCGTTCACGAACACGCTCCCCACCTCAAGCTCGCGCGCCAGCCGCTGGCCCCGCTCGCGATCCTCAGTCCACACCGACGCCCCCAACCCATAGGCGGAAGCGTTGGCGATCCGGATCGCCTCCCGCTCGGCCTCGACCACGATCACCGCCGCGACGGGCCCGAACGTCTCCTCATCGAACACCGGCATCCCCGGCTCGACCGCCACGAGCGCGGTGGGAGGATAGAACGCACCGCGCCCCTCGGGCAGCTCGCCGCCGCACAGCAGGCGCGCCCCACGCCGTACCGACTCCTGCACCTGCCGGTGCAGGTTGGCCCGCAAGTCGAGCCGCGCCTGCGGGCCGATCGCGGTCGCCCGGTCGAGCGGGTCGCCCACGCGCCGCGAGCGCATCTCCGCGGTAAATCGCTCGATGAAGCTGTTCGCGATGCGGTCCACCACGATGAA
>JBGPDL010000017.1:0-42691 GCA_041482275.1 Gemmatimonadota bacterium
TCGATCACCTCGCAATAACGCGCGTCGGCATCGCTCGCGAGACCGCGGCACAACCGCTCCGCGTCGCGGCGGGCCATCCCGCGGTACTCCATCAGGTAGGCGACCGTCTTGTCGTCGGGCGCCACGTAGCCGGTAAATCCACCTACCTCGGCTGTCATATTCGTCATCGTCGCCCGCTCGTCGACGGACAGCGACTCGACAGCATCGCCACAGTATTCCGCCAGCTTGCCGATCGCCCGGCCACTCTTCACGTACGGGTGCCGCAGGATCTCGAGCATAAAGTCCTTGGCGGTCACGTTGTCGGGCTTCTTGCCCCGTATCACGACCTTCACGGTCTCGGGTACGGTCAGCCGCACGTCCTTCGTGATCCAGGAGTTGAAGATCGCGGTCGTACCGACGCCAAAGGCGATGCACCCCACCGCGCCGGCGTGCGGCGTGTGGGAGTCGCTGCCGATGATGATCATGCCGGGCTCGGCATGGCCCTCGAGGATCTTCGAGTGGCAGATGGCCTCCGACCCGTGGTGGCCGAGCCGCAGCTCGCCGTACAGCCGGATGCCCTGCTTCTCGGCGAAGGCGCGCTGCTTCTTTTCGAGCTCGAGCGCCACGTCGAGCAGGCCTTCCTTTACCCGCTCAGGCGTCATCGCCTCGCCCAGGAAGGTGAGATGATCGCGGAACATGAGAATCGAGCCCGGGTCGTGGACCTTCTCGTCCGGACCCACCAGCTGCTCGAAAAAGATCGCCGCCATCGGCGTGACGTATTCGTGGCTGAAGCGCACGTCGGTGACGACGAACCCTTCGTCCCCCGGCTGCACCGCAGGGACGCCGACCTTGCCCTGAGCGGGATCGACCACCCAGTGACGGGCGATGATCTTCTCGCCCAGCGTCATCGCGCGCCGCGCCGTCGCGGGGGGGGTCAGAGCGACCTTCCCCTGGAGTCGCGCGACGTTGAAATTGAACAACCCACCGTACTCGATGATGCCGCGCGTGATCTCGCCTTCGCCGGCGGTGAACGCGCTCAACGGGATCGCGTCGCCGCGGCGGACCTTCTCGATGATCGAGAAGTCGGTTGTGGTGAGGACGCCCAAGTTCTGGCAGTTTTCGCGGTAAATGCGCTCGATGTTCTCGGCGATCACCAGCCTGATGCCCGCGCACATCTCGGCGTAAGGCGACTGCTCGCGTGAGGACCCCTTACCCCGACGCTTACCACTCACGGAAGCGACGAAGCCGCCCCGTTTGACGGATCCGCGGGTGACGGGAAATTCCTCGCCGCACTTGAGCCCCAAGTACGGGAAGTCGCCCAACGTGTCGTCGTAGTAGTAACAGATGTAGGCAGGCGTGATCTCGTCGGTGGAGATGTTGTCGCGCAACTTGATGGCGGGATGCCAGTCGAGCTCCTGTCCCTCGAGCTGGCGCCGCACGAGCCCCGCGTCCTCGGCGAGGAACAGGACGCGGCCCCGCAGCACGACCTGGTCGGGCAGCTTCTCTACGCGGCGAGAGCGCAGCGCCTGGAGCACGTGCGAAACATTACCCCTTGCTCTAGGACGAGCAAGCGGATTTTCTTGTGACTTCCCCATGCGAGGAACACGCACGATGCGGATCGTCAGCCCGCTCGTCATCATCGCCGCCGGTGCCCTCGGGTGCGCACCCGCGGGTGCACCCGCTTCTTTTCCCACGCCAGCCGCGGGCGCGGTGCCCCTGCCGGCGGCGAGCACGGCGGCGATGGATGCGCACCTCAAGTACCTCGCCGACGATCTGCTCGAAGGGCGCGCCCCGGCGACCCGCGGCGGCGCGCTCGCCGTGAAATACATCGCCGCTCAGTTCGAGGCGTTGGGCCTCGAGCCAGCCGGCCCGGACGGGTCCTACTATCAGCCCGTAGCGCTCGTCGGCCTGACACCACACCCGTCGCTCGTGTGGGGGCGGGGTGGCGCGGCGCGGCCGCTCAAGTACCTCGACGACTTCGTGCTGTGGGCGGAGCGACCGGAGTCTCATACGGTGACGGACGGAGACCTGGTGTTCGTCGGCTATGGGATCGAAGCGGCGGAGTGGCGCTGGGACGACTACAAGGACGCGGACGTGCGGGGCAAAGTGCTGCTGATGCTGGTCAACGATCCAGGGCTGCAGGACTCCACGGTGTTCAACGGGCGGGCTCTCACTTATTACGGCCGCTGGACGTACAAGCTCGAAGAGGCCGCCCGGCGCGGGGCGTTGGGGGCGCTCCTGGTCCACACGACCGAAAGCGCAACCTACGGGTGGGACGTGGTGCGGGGCTCCTGGTCGGTCGAGCAGTTCAAGCTCGATCGGCCGGTCGCACAGAGCATCGCGTTCGCGGGCTGGGTCACCCACGACGCGGTGGAAGCCGCCCTCGCCCAGACAGGGCTGAATCTCGACTCACTGACGCGCGCCGCCGCCCGTCGCGAGTTCCGCCCCGTCCCGACCGGAGTCCGCGTCGCTGTCGACGTGACGAGCGCGCTCCGCCACGTCCGCTCCGAGAACGTGGTGGCGCGGTTCCCGGGGAGCGACCCGCTGCTCGCCCGTCAAGCGGTGTTGTTCACGGCCCATTGGGACCACAAGGGCGTCGGTCCCGCAGTCAATGGCGATTCGATCTACAACGGCGCCGAGGACAATGCCTCGGGCGTGGCCGCCATGCTGGCCGCCGCTCAGGCGGCGGCTTTGGTTGAGCCCCGGCCCCGACGCAGCCTCATGTTCGTGGCTACGACCGCCGAGGAGAGCGGCTTGCTCGGGAGCGAAGGCTACGTGAGGGATCCCCTCATTCCCCTCGATCAGACGGCGGCGGTCATCAACCTGGATGTGACTAACGTGCGCGGCGCGACCCGCGACATCGATGCGCTCGGGGGCGACCGCTCGACGCTCGGACCCGTCTTCGAAACCGCGGCACGGGCCGAATCTCTAGCCGTGGTGCACGTGCCCGACGTCCGCGGCTCGTTCTACCGGTCCGACCATTTCCCATTCGCACGGGCCGGCGTGCCGTCGCTCTCGATCCAGCCGGGCACCGACTTCGTCGGTCGACCCTCCGCCTGGGGCCGGGAGCAGGCGACGCTCTACAATCGCGCGCGGTATCATCAGCCTGGTGACGAGTACCGCACCACCTTTTCATATGAGGGGATGGCGCAGGAGGTGCGCGTCGCGCTCCGTGTCGCTCTGGCCGTCGCCAACGCGCCTGCACTGCCCCAGTGGTTGCCGGGCTCTGAGTTTCACCGGCCGCGTACCCGATCAGCGCCATAAGTGCATGTTATTGCACTACTTGTAAACTGCTATGTCACAATCGATTAAGATGCCTGTTCATACCGCCTCTGGCCTATTCGGGGGGACGCGCATACGTTTGCGCCCGCTTTTCGCGGTCGCAGCTTCTCACACTCCGGAGCGAGCACCTGGAACTCCCGACGTCACATCGGCTGCCGCTGTCCTGGTTGGTCGAGGCGGCAAGCCCGCCACTCGTATACCGAGCCTACACCGAGGTGGTGGCGGAGTCGGAGCGAGACCCCGAGCGGGCTCAGGCGTTGCGCCAGGCGGTGCTCGCGTACAAGCCGGCACAGGCCATCGCCCGGAAGCAGCGGGCCACGGGGCTATGGGGCGGCAGTCTCCTCGCGCCGGCCGCGTCAAGCTCGTATGGCTGGACCGAGCCGGGGACGGTGTACCAGTACCGCCGCCTCGTGGAGCTGGGTTGGCCGCCCACCGGGCGGCACTTCCGGGACGCGGACCGATTCCTGTTCCAACTGCTGTCGCGGATCGAGCCGGACGATCCCGACCGAGCGATCGCCCAGCGTGCGCAGGCACTGCTCGTCGAGTTCCAGAAACCCGCCAAAGCGGACATCGGTCTGGGGCGCTGGGCACGGCGAGTCGGACGCGAAGCGGCCGCGTGCGCCTTGGCGCGGGGCGGGCATAACGACGACCCCCGCGTGCGGGGCACCGCGCATACGATTGTGAGCAACATCTCCCAATACCTCCGCAGCGAGCTGGCCGAGAAGCCGTTCAAGAAGGCCCAGGGGAAGACCGTGCTCGAACCCCTGGCATGCCCCCCCACCATTTTCGCCGTCGAGATGCTCGCCTTCCTGCCCCCGGTGCAGCGCGAGCGGGCCGGCTTCATCGAGCGCCTGGGCCACTACTTCTCGGTGCCAGCGCCACGTCGCGCATTCTTCATTCTGGCCGGCAAGAAGCACTTGAAGCCGATGTTCGAGATCCTGGGGGATCCGCTCCGGTCGGACGCACAGGGCCACGTGAGCGACATCCCCCTGGCCGCCTACTGGATCGAGCTACTCGCGCGGCTGGGCTTGGTTCGGGCCATCCCGAGCGCCAGCCGGGTCTTGGCGCGCCTCTTCAGCGAGTGCGACGACCAGGGCATCTGGAGCCCCAAGAGCCTGCGCGCCATGCCCAAGGCGATCAGCCCGTTGACAGCACACTGTTTCCCACTCGAAGGCCCAGGGCGGAGTCCCGCGCAGCGGCAGACGGACGTGACGTTCCGCCTCGGGCTGATCGCCCGCCTCATGGGGATCCCCGTCGAGGTCGTCTAGCTTGGCCCTCTTGCGCAAGATGGAAGTAGTAGCAATTACTACTACGCTATGCATCGCGGGATCGATCTCACGCCGTTCGGCTTCACTCCCACGGAGTCGCACGCTTACAGCGCGCTGTTGCGGTTGGGCCCGTCCACGGGCTACGCCGTAGCCCACGCCACCCGCGTTGCCAGAGCCAACGCCTATGGTGCCCTGGAGGGCCTTGTCGGGCGCACGGCGGCGATCCGCCTCGCCGGCCGCCCCGTGCGGTATCGCGCGGCTGATCCGAGAGCGCTCCTCGCCCAGCTCGCGGCCCAGCAAGGCGAGGCCCTCGACCGCCTGAGCGCGGCACTCGGGGACGCCGTCAGCCAAGGTGAGCCGGACACCCGCAGCGTCACCGGGACGCGCGCCCTCGCCAACCTCATCATGCAGCTCGTCGCTCGGGCCGAGCGGCGCGCCGAGGGAGTCCTGGCTGCCGAATTGCTGCGACCCACCTTGCCCGCGTGGCGACGAGCCAAGGAGCGCGCTGTTCTCGAGCTCCGCGTTGCAGGAGAGGTGCCGCCGGAAGCGGGTTCGCTGGTCGGCGGGACCGTGCCGGCCGAGGCGCCTACGATCCTGCTGATCGACGACGCGCAGGTGGTGGTCGCCACGGGCAAGGAGGAGCTCGCGGCGGGCGTCTGGAGCTCCCACCCGGCCGTCACGGCCCTCGCCCGCGCGGCGTTACGGGGCCTCGCGTGAGGCGGATCCTGCTCGGCCTGTTCGCCGCGGCGGCCTGCCGCGCGCCCGCGATCCCCGAGGACCGGCGGTTTCCCGCCGGGACTCCGTTCGCCGCCCGCGAGCTCCAGGTCGAAGGCACGAGGCTCCGTTACATCGACGTCGGCAACGGGATACCAGTCGTCCTGCTGCATGGCCTGGGAGCCTCGATGTACGCCTGGCGCAAGAACATCGCACCCATCGCGGCAGCCGGGTTCCGCGTGATCGCATTCGACAACCGCGGATTCGGCTTCTCCGACCAGCCGCCCGGCGGCTACGACAATGCCGCATACGCGCGCCTCACCGTCGCCTTACTCGACTCGCTGCGTCTCACGGATGCAGTACTGGTGGGGCACTCGATCGGCGGCGCGATCGCCGCCGCAGTCGCAATCGCGTATCCACAGCGCGTGCGGGGACTGGTCCTGATCGGGGCGGCAGGGCTGGGCGCCCGGGAACCGCTCCTGTTTCGCGTGGCCCGCTGGCCCGTCGTGGGACCGGCCGTGCTCGCCCTGCGCGGGCGGAGCTTCACCGGGCGCATCCTCAGGTCCACGTACGCCGATCCGCGGAAGGTCGCGGAAGCGGACATCGATCAGTACTACGCTCCCGTGGCCAGGGAGGGGTACGGACGCACGCTGCGCCTGGTGCTGCGGCGGTTTCGGTTCGACGGTCTGAGCGGTCAACTCGATCGCGTCGTGGCCCCCACCCTGGTGCTATGGGGGGACCAGGATCGCTGGGTGCCGTTGGCGCTGGGGCGCGCGCTCGCGGCCGGGATTCCGCGGTCGGCCTTGCTCACGGTGCCGGACGCTGGCCACTCGGTCCAGGAGGAAGCGCCGGACGAGGTGAATCGCCTGGTGATCAAGTTCTTGAGGGAAGGGCTGCCGCGCGTCCCGAGTGACCTGGCGCAGCGCTGAACCATTGCTAGATTTCATCAACCATATGGTTGATAAATCAGCCTATGAAGCCTAAACTCAGTAACACCAGAGCTTTACAGATCATCGCCGCGGCTCGCGAGGAGTTCTCCCGGCGGGGGTTCGAGGGTGCACGGGTGAACCACATCGCACGCCGCGCGGGCGTGAACAAGCAGCTGGTGTTCTACTACTTTCACTCGAAGCGCGGGCTGTTCGGCGCGGTGCTCGGCCGGGGCGCAGCCGAGCTTGAGCAGGCGCTCGCCGGCCTTCCCGCTACCGGCGCGGGCCCCCTCGACCGCATTCGCGCCGCGCTCGCCGCGCAGTTCGAGTTCCTCGCCGCCCACCCAGACCTCGTCACGCTGCTCACGCAGGCCGGCCGCTCCGACGCCCGGCCGTTCGCACCCGCGATCAAGCGCTTGGTGGTGCTGCTCGCGGAGGGCCAGGGCCGCGGCCAAGTGCGCGACGACGTCGACCCCCATCTCGCGGCGGCCCAAGCCCTGGTCTTGATGGTGTCGTACTTGAACCTCGAGCCGCTCATCGCGATGAGCGCGGCCCCGCTCGGCGCCGACGAGCCGGCCCTACGGGAGCGCTGGAAAGACGCGGCGGTCAGCCTGGTGCTGCACGGGGTGGCGGCCCACCAGCCCGCCACGCGACTACCAGTTGATCCAGTACGAAGCCTTCACTAGGAAGGTGTTGTTCGGGTGGAGGTCGAACAGGTCCCGGAAATCGCCACCCGGCGAGCGCGACCCTTCGAGCCCGGCGAGATCGCGCCGTCCCTGCGTCCACACTACGAACACCGTCGAGCCGGGGCGGTACTCCCAGCGCAGGACCACCGTCGAATTGAACTGCTTGAAATTGAAGCCGCCGGGATTGTTGGTCACTGACGTATCGGCGTACGGCTGGTAGCGGTTCTCGTACGCGGCGGCAACCGGATCGGCTAACTCGCGCACGCTTGAGAACGTGCCCTTGCTCACGAACGGCTGGCCATAGAGCTGGAGGGTCAGGGCCGTCGAGAGCGTGTAGTCGACTCGTCCGGTAAGCGAGATTTCCTTCTGGTTCAGATGCGCGAAGGTATAGTGTGTGGCGAAGGGCGGCGACGTATCGGTGATAATGCCGTAGGGCTGCACGTCTTTGACGTTGTGCGTCGCGCTCAGGGTCAGGGATGTGTTGACCTGCGACGCGACACGGTACGTGGCCTGAATATTCCCGTTGAACTTCCCCGACCGACCTTCGTCTGACCGACTGTAGTTGAACCACACGTACGGCACGAGCGGGGGGCGCGTGTCTCCGTCGATCTCTCCCCAGGCCGAGAGGTAAGGATCGACCCGCACGGCGGGGCCGCCGCGGGTGCAGTCGCGATCGCAGAACGTGGTTCCGAGCTGGCCCGCGGTGATGCCGCCCATCACGAACCAGCGGTTGTTGAGTTGGACATGCCCACTGGTGTTGGCGGCTCGCTCGACGGGTGTGCCAGCAGCCGTCCAGTACTGCCACCAGTTGAAATTCCACCATGCTTGCTGGTAGAGCGCCGTCGGGTGTCGTGCCTGTACGCCGAACCAGGTGTTCCAGCTCTGCTGGTCCGCCTGCAGCAGGAAGCCGAGGTCGTTCACCTCGAAGCCCTGTGAGCGACGCTGGTAGGCAGTCTGGAACCGGGTGATGCCCCCGCCGACCTTGCCGAACAGCAACTCTTCCGCGTCGCCAGTGAGCGATGTCCGGGCGGGGTTGTAGGAAGCGCCGGCGCCGGGACGCTGGTAGAAGTGGACGGGATCGCGTTGGGTCAGCGCGATCGCCGAGTCGCTGCCAGCCACCCTGCTGAAGTCGAGCGAGCCGGAAATCTGATAGCGACTGTTCAGGAAGCGGTGCCGAACGTCGAGCGCCCCCACGTACGCGTTGCGGCTCAGCGCATTCTCGGTTCGCTGGTCAAGATGGCGGTTCACGGCGGTCAGCATGAGACCGACGCCGCTCTCGCCGTTGCGGAAATCCTGCTGCCCCCGCACCACGGCGTAGTTGGTGGTCGGCTCTGTGGTGCTGTCGAGCGTCCCGGCGGCGCGCTGCGTGATCGCGTCCAGCACACCCACAGTCTGCCCGCCCGGGAGTCGGCCGGTCAGTTTCGCCGCGCCGTAGATCGTCGTCGCGGTGGGCGAGTTGGGGTCGCCGTAAGCCAGCTGGGGCCCGCGCCCGATCCGGCGCGAGTAGAACAGTCCCTCGTTATTGCAGTTCACTTGGCTGCAATTGACGTCGAACCGGAAGATGCCGGCGCCCTGGACGAAGAAGGGTCGCCGCTCCTGGAAGAACGTCTCGAATGCGGTGAGGTTGAGCACCGCCGGATCCGCCTCGACCTGTCCGAAATCGGGGTTCACGGTCGCGTCCAGCGTCAGGTTCGAGGTGATCCCGTACTTCAGGTCGGCGCCCGCGGTGACCTTCTGGGAACGATCGAACCCGGTGGCGACCGGCACGGACACGTTTTTCGTCACGAGGTACGGGGCAATCTCGGGGCGCCGCGGCGAGGGCAGGCCGACCAAGCCGGTCAGCTCGCCCAATTGGGACGTGATCCCCGTCTGGGAATTGCGGTACAGGGGCCAGCTGACCCGCTCTGTGTAGCGCTGGATGTCGCGCCAGATAGCGAAACCGAAGGTATTGCTCGCTCGCGGGACATAGCGCAGCTGCGAGAGCGGGATGCGGAACTCGGCGGTCCATCCCAGCGAGTCGACCTGCGTGCCTACGTCCCACACTGCGTCCCAGGCGTCGTCTTCCTGCTGATCGTTGTAAATCGCGTAGTCGCGCTTCACGCCGGCCGGGTTCACGGCAAACTCGTATCCGTTGCGCCGGTCGTGGTACGAATCGATCATGATCTTGAGCTGGTCGGTGGCGGCGCGAACATCGCGACGCGCGAGCAGCTTGAGAATGCTGTCCGGATGGGGGTCGAACGCGCGGATGAACACGTAGAAGTTGCGGTCGTCGTAGGCCACTTTGGCCTCGGTGGCAAACCGCGGGTCTCCGTCCTCTTTCGGCTGGAACTCCCGGAACAGGGTGATGGCGAGCGCCACGCGCCAGACGGCGTCGTCGTCGCGGCCGTCGATCACCACCGGGACGACGGCCCGCACGGCCGCTGCCTTCGTGGCATTGGGAAATGGGGGTGGGACCACACCGCCGGTGCCAGCGGGCGTGGCGATTTGCACAGCGAGCGCGAGCAGGACGACAGCCGGCATGACGGGAGGCCTCGTGACCTAGTCGGACGGTTAGACAGGTCTTACGAGGAAATGGTTGGGCAGGTTCCGACCGTGACCAAGACCGCACAAGCCCCCGGAAGTTGCCCGGGGGGGACTTGTCACTCCCAAGGGGTCAGTTGTGCTTCGCGACCAGACTCGGCTCGATGGGCACGTCACCGTCGAATACGAGGTGGCCGGCCTCGAACCGTGCCCCTCGCAAGGCCAACGTCAGGACCTCGTCAAGATCTTCCACCAGGTGCACATCGAGGGCCGTGCGGACGTCCTCCGGCAAGTCGTCGAGATCGGGGCCGTTCTCCTTCGGCAGGACGATGGTGCGGATCCCCGCGCGCACGGCGCCGAGCACCTTCTCCTTCACGCCGCCGATCGGGAGCACCCGGCCGCGCAGGGTCACTTCACCCGTCATGGCGAGATCGTGACGCGCCTGCCGTTTGGAAAGCGCCGAAACGAGCGCCGTAGCCATGGTCACGCCCGCCGACGGGCCGTCCTTGGGAATGGCGCCGGCGGGAACGTGGATGTGGATGTCGCTGTCGGCGAACGCCCCCTCCGGAATGCCCAGTTGGTCCGCGTGCGACTTGGCGTACGTCAGGGCCGCGCGCGCCGATTCCTTCATGACGTCGCCCAGCTGCCCGGTGAGCACCAGATCCCCCTTGCCGCGCATCACGCTCGCTTCCACGAACATGATGTCGCCGCCGACGGGCGTGTAGTACATCCCGGTCGCCACACCGATCTGGTCTTCCCCGGCCTTTCGCTCCGGATGCACCTTGGGCCGTCCGATCAAATCGTCCACGTCCGGCGCATCGACGGTGACTTGCTGCACCTCGCCGCCGGCGATCCGGCGCGCGACCTTACGGCCCAACTTCCCGATCTCGCGCTCCAGCTGACGGACGCCGGCTTCTCGCGTGTAGCTCGTGATGATCTCGCTCAAGGCGGTATCGGTGACGCCGAGCTGCTCCGGCGTCAGCCCGTTCTCACGCACTTGGCGGGGCACCAAATAGCGCTTCGCGATCTCCAGTTTTTCTCGCTCGGTGTACCCGGCGAAGTTCACGGTCTCGAGGCGGTCGAGCAGCGGCCCCGGAATGCTTTGCAGGAAATTCGCCGTCGCGACGAACAAGACTTCGGACAGGTCGAACGGCACGCCGAGGTAGTGGTCCGTGAACGAGTCGTTTTGCGCGGGATCGAGCACCTCGAGCAGCGCCGCCGCCGGATCACCCTGGAACGAGATACCGAGCTTGTCGACCTCGTCGAGCAGGAAGACGGGGTTCTTGGCGCCGGCCTGCTTCATGCCCTGGATGATACGGCCCGGCATCGCCCCGACATAGGTGCGCCGGTGGCCGCGAATGTCTGCCTCGTCGCGCGCACCACCCAGGGAGATGCGGACGTACGGCCGCCCCATGGCTCGCGCGATCGACTTCGCGATTGAGGTCTTGCCGACCCCCGGCGGGCCGACGAACAGCAGGATCGACCCGCGCGTCTGCTTATCGTCCTCGTTGCCGTGCGTCACATCGCTCGGCGCACGCTGGCGCAGCTGGCGAACCGCGAGAAACTCGAGGACCTGGTCCTTCACATCCTTGAGCCCGTAGTGGTCCTGCTCTAGGATCTCGGCGGCGCGCTTTAGGTCGAGTGACTCCTCCGCCCGGGTGTTCCAGGGAAGCTCCGCCATCGTCTCGAGGTAGGTGCGGATGACCTGCGCCTCCATCGAGTCGCGGTTGGCCCGCTCGAGACGGTCGAGCTCCCGCTCGACTTCCTTCTTCGCCGCCTCGGGGAGCTCGAGCGCCTCGAACCGCTTGCGGAGCTGCTCTCCTTCCGTCCCCTCGTCCTCCTCGCCGAGCTCCTTGCGGATCGCCTTCATTTGCTCCCGCAGGAACATCTCACGCTGGCGCTCGCCGAGCTCCTCCTGGACCTGCGACTTGATGTGCTCTTGCGCGTCGAGCACGCCGATCTGGCGCTGGATGTGGACCAGGACCCGGCGCAGCCGTTCCTCGACGGACAGCGTCTCGAGCAACGCCTGGCGCTCCGGCGACTTGACCTCGAGGTAACCGGCCACCAGATCCGCGAACCGCCCGGGGTCGGTGACGCCTTCGAGCACCTGATGGACGACGTCCTCTGGAAGGCCGGATTTCTGGCCGAGCTCGGCGGCGCGCTCACGGGCTTCGCGGTGCAGGGCTATGAACGCGGGCTCCTCAGGGTTGAGCGGCGGCAGGTCTTCGACCTCCCGCACCACGACCTCGAGGTAGCGGCCGTTCTCGACATAGTGCAGTGCGGTGCCTCGGTGCTCGCCATGCAGCAAGAGCTGCACGCCGCCCAGGCCGCGCTGGATCTGGCTGATCTTGGCGATGGTGCCCGTGGTATACAGCACGCCCGGGGTGACGGTGTCGACGTTCTCCCGTTGCGCGACGGCGAAGATGAGGCGGGAGTCGCTCTTCAACGCCGCCTCAATAGCGCGCAGCGTGGTTGGGCGCCCCGCACCGATCGGCGTGGAGACGCCTGGAAACAGCACGACCTCCCGGAGCGGAAGCACCGGCAGCGTCAGTCGCTCAGACATGGGCATCAACTCGAGTGAGGGTGACGTTACGCACCGTGCACAGGGCTCCGAGCATCGTCCGTGCCACCACCAAAACGCGCCGCAGCGCACGAGCGTTCCACCAGTCAGCGCCAATAAGGCAGAAGCTGCCGAATAGCCACCGAGCGGAGGCCATGACGGCGGGCGCCACTGTAACTCACAACACGCTTGCAGGTTGCACCCTCGTCGCCCCGCGGCTAATCTATGCGCGCGCCCTTCACGCGAACCCGGATGAACGAAGCAGACAAGTCACTCACCACCCGCCTGACTCAGGCGCTCGGCAGCGCGTACACCCTGGACGGGGAGATCGGCCGGGGCGGGATGGGAGTGGTCTTCAACGCCCGCGACGAGCGTCTGAAGCGCCAGGTCGCCGTCAAAGTCCTCCCCCCTGAGCTCGCTTTCCGCGAGGAGATCCGGCTGCGCTTCCTGCGGGAGGCGGAAACGGCGGCGCGGCTGTCGCACCCCCATATCGTGCCGATCCACTCCGTCGGCGAGGCACCGGACGGGCTGGTCTACTTCGTGATGGCGTACGTGGACGGGGAGTCGCTGGCGGCGAAGCTCAAGCGGCGCGGTCGACTGCCGTCCGACGAAGCCCGCCGCATCATGCAGGAGACGGCGGACGCCCTCGGTGCCGCGCACGCTCTCGGAATCATTCACCGCGATGTGAAGCCCGACAACATCCTGCTCGAGGGGAGCCGCGGCCGGGTGGTGGTGACGGACTTCGGGATCGCGAAGGCGCTCTCGTCGACGACTGGCGGGGCAACGCTCACGGGTACCGGCGTGGCGATTGGGACGCCGCACTACATGAGCCCCGAGCAAGCGGCCGGCGACCGTGAGATCGACGGCCGCTCGGACATCTACAGTCTCGGTGTCGTGGCCTATCAGATGCTCGCGGGAGAGCTGCCGTTCCACGCACCGACGGTTCCCGGGATCCTGATGAAGCACATCACTGAGCGAGCGCCGATGATCACGGACAAGCGGCCGGACCTGCCTGAAGACCTGGCCGCTTGTGTGATGCGCTCGCTCGAGAAGGACCCCGAAGACCGCTGGCCCACTGCCGACGCGCTGCGGCGCGCCCTCGAGGCCCGGAGCGCGACGCTGTATCAGCCGCGCCGCCCCAGCGCGCCGTCGCCAGTGTACGCCTCTCGGCAGCTGCCGCCGGCACCGCGCGGCGGGCCGGGGCGCGCGCTCGATCGGGCGGCGCGGCGGCTCGACCGGACGCGCGACCGCCCCATGCTGGCGCCGAGCGGCGAGCCGGAGATCGTGCGCGAGCTACGGAGCCGTTTCGTGACGTGGGCCTCGGTGTGCGGCTCGCTCCTCATGATCGACGTCGCCACGGGGAACCACACGCCGAGCTGGTCGCTGTTCGTCGCGGCGATCTGGGGGGGGACGTCGCTCGTGCCCCGCTACGTCCGGCTCTGGCACGCCGGCTATTCATGGCGCGACGTGTTCGCCCGTCCCCCCGCGCCGGATGCGATCGAAGCGCGGCTCGCCGCCGCCGGGAGCCGCCCCGTCGACCTGCCGCGTGCCACGACGGACGAGTTCGGCCGCCAGGCGGAGCCGGTGCAGCAGGCCCGGAGCGACCGCAAGGCGATCCTGCGGATCGTGGATCGCCTGCCCAAGTCGGAGCGCAAGCTCCTGCCCGACGTGATGGCGACGGCGGACGCGCTGCTGAACCGCGCTGAAGAGCTCGCACGCACCTTGCACGCCATGAGCGGCAGCGTGGACGAAGGTGCGTTGGCCCGGCTCGAGGAGAAGATCGACACGACCAAACGCCAGAAGGACAGCGTGGAGCGGGAGCGGCAAGTGAGCATGCTGGAACGCCAGCGCCAGACGCTCACCGACCTCCTGACGCGGCGCCAGCTCGTCGCGGATCAGCTCGAGTCGTGCGTGCTGGCGATGCAGAACGTGCGGTTCGATCTGCTGCGGCTCCGGTCCGCCGGAGTCGCGGTGGCCCTCGACGACCTCACGCGCGCCACCCAGCAAGCCCGCGCGCTATCGCGGGACGTGGATCACGCGATCGCGGCGGCTGGAGAAATCAAGGAGGCGCTGGGCGAGCAGAGTGGTGCTTAGAACGCGTGCAGATCGCGCATCGCGCGCGCGAGGTCTTCGACCTGCGGCAAGATGAAATCCTCGAGCCCGGGCGCGTAGCCGACGAAGGTGTCGGTCGACGCCACGCGCTTCACCGGCGCGTCTAACCAGGGGAACGACTCGTCGGCGATCCGGGCCGCGATCTCGGCACCATAGCCCCACGACAGGGAATCTTCGTAGGCGACCAGTACCTTGTTGGTCTTCGTGACCGACGCCGCGATGGTCTCCCAATCGACGGGTGAGAGGCACCGGAGGTCGATCACTTCCACCTTGATGCCATCCCGCTCTTCGAGCTCTTTCGCCGCCACGAGCGCGCGCTGCACCACCGCACCGTACGTGACCACTGTCAAGTCGCGACCGTCGCGTACGACCTTCGCTTTGCCGAACGGAATCATGAAGTTCGGCCCCGGGTTCGGCGCCTTGTTGTAGGTCTGCCGATACAGGTGCTTGTGCTCGAGGAACAGCACAGGATCGTCGCACCGGATCGCCGTGCGCAGTAAACCGTTGGCGTCGAGGGCGGTGCTGGGGCAGACCACCCGCAGTCCGGGGACCGATGTGAAGACCACCGCACCCGTCTGGGAGTGGTAGATGGAGCCGCCCTTCAGGTAGCCGCCGTACGTGACGCGTACCACGACGGGGCTCGAGAAGGCATTGCTCGAGCGCCACCGCAGCGTGGCGAGCTCGTTCCGCAGCTGGTGATAGGCGGGCCAAATGTAGTCGAAGAACTGAATCTCGACGACGGGCTTCAACCCGCGGGTCGCAAGTCCGATCGCGCGGCCGACGATATTCGCTTCGGCGAGCGGTGAATTGTACACCCGGTCGCTCCCGAACCGACGCTGCAGCCCCCAGGTGACCTTGAACACACCGCCCTTGCCCTTCACATGCTCCAGGTGCTGCTGGCGGCTCACGTCCGCCACATCCTGGCCGAACACGAGGATGCGAGGGTCGCGCGCCATTTCGTCCTTCATGCACGCGTTCAGGAGATCCACCATGGTGGTGGGATCGCCGCCGAACCGGGGGTCGTCCTCCGTATCGAACTGCTCCGACGTGGGATCCACGTCGGGCGAGTACACGTACAGCAGCGCGCTCTCCGGTTGGGGCTGGGGCGATGCCAGCGCCATGTCGGCCGCAACGTTGATCTCTTCGTCGACCTGGCGCCTGATCACCCCGATCTCCCCCTCGGTGGCGACCCCTTCGGAGATCAGCCACTTGGGGAAGCGCACAAGGCAATCGTGGCGCGCCTCCTCTTCACGTTCCTTGGGGGGCTTGTAGAGAACCTCGTCGTCCGAAAGAGAGTGTGAGTAGGGCCGGGTCACGTGGGCATGCACGAGGGCAGGACCCTTGCGCTGCCGGACGTACTCCGATGCGCGCAGCAGCACGTCGTAAGACGCGACCGGATCGGAGCCATCCACCTCCTCGACCAGCAGGCTGGGGAACCCGCGGACCAGCTTCGACACCGAGCCGCCCGGCGTCTGGACCTCGACCGGCACCGAGATCGCATACCCGTTGTCCTCGATGAGGAACAACACGGGCAGCTTCAGGTTGCTGGCGGTGTTGAGCGCTTCCCAGAACTCCCCTTCGCTCGTCGTGCCGTCGCCCGCGGAGACGTACACGAGCTCGTCGTCCTGGACCGGCTTGTCGGCGATGGCGTCGATGCTCTGGTACCGGAGCCATGCCTCCGCGCAACCCACCGCCTGGAGCAGCTGAGTGCCGGTCGGACTCGACTGGCTGACGATGTTGAGCGCGCGGTGACCCCAGTGAGAGGGCATCTGGCGGCCACCCGAGTTCGGGTCCTCGGCGGCGCCGACCCCAGAAAGCAGCATCTCGGTGGGGGTCATGCCGAGGGCCAGGCAGAGCGCGCGGTCGCGATAGTAAGGATAGAACCAGTCGTAGGCGGGGCGAAGCAGTTTACCCGCGGCGACCAAGACGGCTTCGTGGCCGGCCCCGGAAATCTGGAAGAAGATCTTGTTCTGACGTTTGAGCTGGATTTCCTTGTCGTCGATGCGCCGGGAGAGGTACATCAGCCGGTACATGTCGAGCAGGTCGGCTTTGGAAAGCGTCTTGGCGGCCCGGGGCCGGGGTTGGGTGCGTGTCGCCATGGCACAAAGATAGTCGCTTCACGGCGATTGGCGTGCTACACATTTCCGGGTCCATATTCCTTGTCATGAACGACGCCGCGAAGCAGAGGGTCTTGCAGCGGTTCACATACGGCCTGTACCTATTGACCGTGAAGCACGAGGCCGACGAGCACGGCATCACCGCCACTTGGGTCAGCCAGGCCTCATTCGATCCTCCGATGGTGGTGGCCGCGGTCGAGAGCACCTCGCGGACGATCGAACTGATCCGCGACGCGCATCACTTTGCGATCAATGTGTTTCACGAGGGGCAACGCGAGGTGGCGGAGAAGCTGGGGCGGGCGGCGGGTGCCGCCCACAAGCTCAAGGGCATCAAGACAAAGCCCGCGCCCGTTTCGGGTGCTCCCGTGTTGGCGGACGCGCTCGGCTGGCTGGAATGTCGCGTCGTCGCAACACTGCCGAGCGGGGACCATACCCTCGTTCTCGGGGAAGTCGTCGAGGCGGGTGTGGAGCACGAAGCAGCCGGACCCCTCACCATGGCGGAGGCCGGGCTCACGTACTCCCGCTAGCGCCGGTACACGACCTTCCCGCCCACGATGGTGTAGCGCACCCGCGCCCGGTCAAGCGAATCCGGCGGCAGCGTGAAGAGATTGCGGTCGAGCACCACGACGTCCGCTGCGTGGCCGGGGGCGAGGGTGCCGCGCCCCGCGTCGTCGAACGTCGCGTAGGCATTGCCGGCGGTGTAGGCCTGCAGTGCCGCTCCCACCGAGATCTTCTGTTCCGCCACCCATCCGTCGGGGTTCCGGCCGTCGAGCGTGCGGCGCGTGACGGCCGCGTAGACGCCGAGGATGGGGTCGAGGGGCGCGACGGTCCAGTCGGAGCCGAACGCGAGTCTCGCCCCCGACTCGAGCAGGCTCCGGAAGGCGTAGGTCGTCTTGATGCGCTCCGGCCCGATGCGCTGCTCGACCCAGCGGCCGTCGTCGATGGCGTGATACGGCTGCATCGACGCGACGACCCCGAGCCTGCCGAACGAGGGGATGTCTTCGCGACGCAGGTGCTGGGCGTGCTCGATGCGGAAGCGCCGGTCGCGCGGCCCGTGCGCCCGCGTCACACTATCGAAGATCGCCAGGAGGATGGCGTTGGCGCGATCGCCGATCGCGTGCACGGCGACCTGCAGTCCGGCGGAGTCGGCGCTGCCGATCCAACGCCGCATGTCGCCCTCGGGGTGCTGCAGCAGCCCGTAGTAGCCCGCCGAATCGCTGTAGGGCTCGAAGAAGTAGGCGGTGCGCGAACCCGCGGAGCCGTCCATGTACCCTTTGAGGCCGCCGATCTTGACCCAGTCGTCACGTCGTCCGGAGCGGGCCACCGTATCGGCGACCGCGCGCCACGAGTCGAGGGGAAGATACAGGGCGGCGCGGACCGTGAGCCGCCCCGCCCGCTCGAGGCGCCGATAGCTCGCCAGATCGGCCCACGACGCTGACATGTGGGCGGTGGCGGTGACGCCGAGCGAGGCGGCGGCGCCGAGCGCGCGGGCGAGCGCCGAATCGCGCTGCTCGGGAGACGGCGCGGGCACGACCCGGTCGATCAAATCGAGCGCCCGGTCCTTGAAGATCCCGGTGGGCTCGCCCGTCTTCGCGTCGCGCAGGATCTCGCCGCCCGGGGGCGTGGGCGTGTCCAGCGTGACGCCCGCTGCCCGCAGCGCGAGGGCGTTGGCGAGCGCCTCGTGGCCGTCCACGCGACTCACGAACACGGGATTGTCGGGCGTGACGGAATCGATCCACTCGCGCCGGGGCAGCGGTTGGCCGGGCCAGAGGGTGTGATCCCAGTCGCCGCCGACGATCCAGTCGCCGGGTTTGCGGGTCCTGGCGTGCTCCTTCAGACGCCGCACGAACTCCTTGGGGGTGGCGGCATTCCGAAGATCCACCGACGTGAGCTGGAACCCGCCGTCGATGAAGTGGGTGTGGCCGTCGGTGAAGCCGGGCATCACCAAGCCACCGTCCGCCCGAATCCGCTCGGTCTTGGGACCGATGTACCGAGCGAGCGCAGCGTCATCGCCGATCGCGAGGATTCTGCCGCGGGCGATGGCGACGGAGCCTGGTTGAGGCGCCCCGGTCGACAGGCCCGTCCACACCATGCCGCCCATGATGATGACGTCGGCCTTGCGAGCGCAGGCGGCGAGGGCCAAGCACAGCAACCCGACGTACAGGCGTCGGCTCATGCCGTTCCTCAGCGGAGTTTGGCGATGCGGTGAATGGTCTCGAGCGCGCTCATCGGGTCCGGGCTCGAGGGTCTCTCGGGCCCGGATCCAGCGGGCGCGGCGAACGCATCACGGATGTCGAGCAGCACTTCCAGCAGCAGTTGCTCGCGCTGGTAGGCGGCGTCCAGGTCCGCCATGCGCCCCTGGTCACTCGCGGCCTTGGCGCGCTCGTACGCTTCCCGATAGATGGATTCGAGATTCGCGAGAATGCGGTCGCGCGAGCGGGGGCTCATGCCTCAGTAAGATACACGTCACGACACGGAGCGCAGCACCAACCCACTCGGCACCTTGGGAACGAAGTACGTCGACTTGGGCGGCATCACGTCGCCGGCGTCTGCCACGGCGAATACGTCTTCCACCTTGGTGGGATTGAGCAGGACGGCGGCGGCGGCGTGTCCGTTCCGCACCGCCTCGAATGCCGCGCGCGGGTCGGAGGTGTACGCGAGAAACGGCGTCGCGGTCCCGGCGCCGAGGATGTGTTGCACCACGAGAGTCTCGATCCGTGCGACGTCGAGCGCTCGGACCGCCGCGGTCCGGCCGAGGCCCGGCACGGCGTCCAGCACCGCCGTCGGCTTGAGCACGAGCGTGACGTCGTACGCACCGGGGAACGCGACGATACAGGCGGTGCGATCGCGCCCGAGCTCGGCGAGCCGCTCGACCCGGTCCATGCAGGGGGCCACCCGTCCCACGTCGAACCACTCGCGCCATGCGGCGACGAGATTCACGGCATCGCGCCCCGCGCCGAATACGATGCGGTGGGTGGGGAGAACGGTCAGGCCGGGATCCGCCGCAGACACGATGAACGACAGCACGCGATCGGCCTCGGAGTGCTCCTCGGCGTACGCGACCGCGGTCTCGTAGCGGTGATGGCCGTCGGCGATGTACAACTGCGCGCGGCCCGCCAGCCGCGCGAGCTCCGCCGCCCGTTCGGCGGACACGACCCACTGGCGGATGGCGACCCCGTCGAGCTCGGCCCGCGCGGCCGGTACACCGGACGCAGCCTTCGTCAGGGCCTGCGCCAGCGCCCGGTCCGGGTCGGGCGCGAGCAGGAAGATGGACTCAAGGTTCGCTCCAGTGGCGCGCATCAGCGCGAGCCGATCGGCCTTGGCAGCCGAGTGTGTGCGCTCGTGCGGCCGCACGCGCCGCGAGTCGAACGGCTCGGCCCGCACGGCGGCCAACATTCCGATGCGCGTGCGCCGCTCACCCGACGGCAGCGCGTAGTCCTGCGCGACGACGTAGACCGACGCGCCGGGATCGGGCTGCAGCACCTTGGCCTCGCGCCAGGCCGCGAGCAGCGCTCCGGCGTGCGCGTAACGATCGCCGCCCGGTGGCGCTTCCGGCAGGATGAGATGGACGATATTGTGGGGATCGCTCGCCGCGTAGCGCGCCCGATCCTCCGGGGACAGGACGTCGTACGGGGGAGCGAGGCGCGCACTGAAGCGGTCCCTCGCGGCATAGCGCTCGCCGCGGAACGGCGCGACGAGCGGCGGCAGCTCGGCGTTCACGCTTGCCCGGAGCCTCCCGTGTCACTGCGCGAAACCCAAGAGACGGTCGATCGCTGGATCGGCCAATATAAGGAAGGATACTTCCCACCGCTGACGAACTTAGCGCGGCTTACAGAGGAGGTCGGCGAGCTGGCCCGGGAGCTCAACCACCGGTTCGGCGAGAAGACCAAAAAACCCGAAGAAGCGGAAGGCTCCGTGGCGATGGAGCTCGCCGATGTCGTGTTCGTGGTCGTTTGTCTCGCAAACTCACAGAAGATCGACCTCGACGAAGCGTTCGCCCGGATGATGCAGAAGGTCACCTCCCGCGACGCCGGTCGCTGGACCAGGAAGGGACGCTGACCTCGTCGCGGATACGGTGGTAGGAGACGAGCCGGTCCGGATCGAACGCACCTCGTTCCGCCGCGTCCCGCACCTTGCACTCGGGCTCGGCGAGATGGCGGCAGTTGTCGAAGCGGCACTGGTCGAGGAACGGGCGGAACTCGGGGAAGCAGAGCGGCAGCAGCTCGGGATCGATCCCCCACGTGCCCAGCTCGCGCAGGCCCGGTGTGTCCACGACGTAACCCCCGCCGCTTTCCCCACCCGCGAGGGGCACCACCAGTGCGGCGCGGGTGGTGTGCTTCCCGGTGTCCCACTTCTCGCTGATCTCGCCGATGCGGAGCCGCAGGCTCGGATCGAGCGCGTTCAGGAGGCTGGATTTCCCGACTCCCGATTGGCCGGCTAGCACGGACTCCCGTCCCCGCAACAAGTCGCGGAGCGCCGCCAGCCCCTCGGGTTCCTTCACGGAGGTCCCGAGCACCTGGTAGCCGGCGGGGGCGTATCGCTTCGCCAGGGCGTCGAGCGCGCTGCGGTCGAGGTCGAGCTTGTTGAGGACCAGCACTGCCGGAATGCGGTTCGCCGCCGCGATCACGAGGAACCGGTCGAGCATGCGGGGACTCGGCTCCGGGCTTCGAGCCGACGCGACGACCACGACTTGATCCACGTTCGCGGCGATCGGCTGGGCTCGGGGACTCCGCTCGCCAGCGGCGCGGCGGGCAAGGACGCTGCGGCGCGGCCGAACGGCGGCGATCGTGGCGTGATCGGCGCCGTGCAGCTCCAGCTCTACAAGGTCTCCCGCCACCACGCGGTCATCGTCGCGCTGCTTCATTTTGCCGCGCAGCACGGCCGTGACTTCTCCGGCACCCGTGTGGACCCGATAGGTCGACCCCGTCCGCTCCAGCACCACGCCGGTCGTCACACTCCTCCCCTGTCCCCCGTGTCCCCACCCTGACGCTCGATGCAGCGATCGAGGTGCTGTTTCACCTCCGCCAGGCTCAACGCCAGCAGCGGGGCGAGGGCCTCGGCCGGTGTCCCGCCCCAGTACAGGTAGTCGCTCTCGAGGTGTCCCACGGGTCGGTCTCCCGCGGCGGACCAGCGCACGAACAGCAACGCGGCGCCGTAGCGGCCGCGGGCGTCCGGAGCGTCGTCCACGAAGGCCCCGACGGAGTACGATTGGCCGTCGCTGCCGGCAAACGCCGGCGGCCGCTCGTGCACCCGTTGATAGCCGCCGAGGGTGCCGTCGGTCAGCTCCGCCGTAGGGACTCCCGCAGCACGTTGCCGAGCAGGAAGGCGACGTTGGCCGGGCGCTCCGCGAGCCGGCGCATCAAGTAGGGATACCACTGCGTGCCGAATGGGACATAGACGCGCACGTTGTACCCGTCGCGCCGCAGCTTGAGCTGGAGATCGCGCCGCACGCCATACAGCATCTGGAACTCGAAGCGTGCGGGCCGGATGCCCTTGTCGCGCGCGAACGCCTTGGCGTGGTCGATGATGCGCGCGTCGTGCGTGGCGATGGCCGGGTAGTTGCCCCCAAGCATGAGCCGCTCCATGCTGCGCACGTACGCCAGGTCCACGTCGCGCTTGTCGGGGAAAGCGACGGTCGCGAGCTCCTGGTAGGCGCCCTTGCACAGCCGCACGCGAGCGCCGAGCGCGTTCATCTGTTCCACGTCCTGCTCGGTGCGCCGGAGGTATGACTGCAGCACCACACCGACCCCGTTGCCGAACTCGGGGTACAGCGTGCGCTTGAAGAGCTGCAGCGTCCGCTCGGCGTAGTCGGACTGCTCCATGTCGATGCGCACGAAGGAGCCATACGCCTTCGCCCGGCTGACGATGCAGCGCATGTTGTCGACGCACAGCGCCTCGTCGATGTCGAAACCCATCTGCGTGAGCTTGACCGACACGTTCGCGTCCGCCCGCGCGGCTTTGATGCGGTCGAGGGTGTCGAGATAGGTGTCGCGCGCGGCGTGTGCCTCGGCGGCGTTGTGCACCGACTCTCCCAGCATGTCGAGGCTCGCCGTGATCCCCGCGGCGTTCAAGTCCTTCAGGGCAGCGACCCCGGCATCCACCGTCTCCCCGGCGACGAACCGTGCGGCGAAGCGGCGAGCCAGTCCGTTCCCGCGAATGAACCGGAAAATGCGAGGCTGCTCGCTGAGCCACAGGAGGCCGGCGCGTAACATCAGGTGTCAGGTACCGGGTGTCAGGGATAGAATTTCGCGTTGCGTTGCGCCTGGTCGCGCAACGCGTCGCAGGGGGCGAAGCGCTCGCCGTAGCGCTCGGCCAGCCGTTCAAGCTCGGCCACGATCCGGGTCGCGCCCAGGTCGTCGGCATGGCGCAGCGGGCCGCCGCGAAACGGCGGAAACCCGAAGCCGAAGATCGCGCCCACGTCGCCGTCGCGGGGCGAGCGGACAATCCCCTCCCCCACCGCGCGCGCGGCCTCGTTCAACATCACGAGGACAAGGCGCTGAATGATCTCCGCCGGCCGGGGACCGCCATTCGGGTGCGCGCCGATCAGTTCGTACACCGCGTCCTCCACGCTCCCCTTCTTGCCGCCTGCATACTTGTAGAATCCCTTGCCCGCCTTCCGCCCCAGCCGACCGCTCTTCACCATCCCCGCGAACGCCGGCGCCGGCGCGAGCCGCTCGCCGAACGCCTCGTGCATCACCGCGATCACCTTCTCGCCCACGTCCATGCCGACCTCGTCGAGCAGCGTGATCGGGCCCACGGGGAACCCGAACTCCACCATGAGGCGGTCGATCTCCTCGATCGCGACGCCTTCGACGAGCAGGTGTCCCGCCTCGTTCATGTACGGCGTGAGAATCCGGTTGATCCAGAACCCAGGGCTGTCCCGCACCACGATGACCGTCTTGCCCATGCGGCGGCCGAAGGCGACCGCGGTGCTCACCACCTCTGGGAGGGTGCATTGCGACGGGATCACCTCGAGCAGCGGCATCCGCGCGACGGGTGAGAAGAAGTGCATCCCGATCACCCGCTCCGGCCGGGCCGCGTCTTCCGCGATGCGGTGAATCGGGATAGTCGACGTGTTGGACGCGAACACCGCGGCTGGCAGCGTCGCCCCCTCGACCTCGCGCAGCACCTGCCGCTTCACGTGTACGTCCTCGAACACGGCTTCGATCACGAGCTCGGCGCGGCCGAACCCGCTGTAGCCGTCGCTGCCCGAGAGCAAGGCAACGAGCCGGGCGTGCTCGAACTTGGTGATGCGCCGTCGCTTGAGCCGGTCGTCGAGAATCTCGCGCGCCGCCGCGAGCCCTTTGCCGACGCGCGGCAGATCGGCGTCTTTCATCCGCACGTCCACACCCGCTTGCGCGATCGCCGTACCCGCGATTCCCGACCCCATGAATCCCGCGCCCACCACCCCGAGCCGGTGCACGATGACGGGGGCGGGCGGGTTGGGAATCCCATAGTCCTTCTTGAGCGCGGTGGTGGCGAAGAAAATCTGCACCAGCTTGCGTGAGACGTCGGTGACGGCAAGCTGGCCGAACAACTGCGCCTCGCGCTTCAAGCCTTCCGCCATCCCGTGCTTCAGGCCGTGCTCCACCGCTTCGAGCGCCGCCAGCGGGGCGGGGTAATTGCCCCGCGTCTGCTCGAGCGTCAGCCTGCGGGCCGACCGGAAGACCAACCGCCGGCCGAGGGGGTTGCCGTCGAGCAGCCATCCCGCAAAGCCGCCGGGCCGCTTGCGCCTGGGGCGCCAGCCCCCCGCCATGCGCTGTGCCGCCGCGATCGTGACGTCCCGGAGGATGGCGGGATGCACGAGCTCGTCGACGATGCCCAGGCGGAGCGCCTTCTGCGCGCGTTCCACCTTTCCGGCAAGAATGATGTCGAGCGCCGCCCGGGCACCGATGAGGCGCGGCAAGCGCTGGCAGCCGCCCGCCCCCGGGAGAATGCCCAGCTGGACCTCGGGAAGACCGAGTTGGGTCTTGGGATGATCCGACGCGACGCGGTAGCCGCAGGCGAGCGCGAATTCGAGCCCGCCGCCCAGGCACGCACCGTGGATCCCGACGGCCACCGGCTTGGGGAAGCGCGCCACGCGATCGAGCAACTCCTGCCCCTCCGCTGAAAGCCGCTCGGCCTCGGCGGCGGTGGTGAGCCGCACGAACTCCTCGATGTCGGCGCCCGCGATGAAGTTGTCCGGCTTCCCTGAGAAGAACGCGACGGCCCGCACGGCGGCGTCCCGCTCCAACGCCTCGAACGTCGCGAGCATGTCTTGCTTCACAGCGGCGGAAATCTTGTTGACCGACTCGCCCTTCAGGTCGAACGTGACGACGGCGACGCCCTCGCCCGCGAGCTCCCAAGTGAGCGCGGCGGCGCCGGACGGAGACGCGGCCATCAGCGGCGCTCGAGCACCAGGGCGAACCCCATCCCGCCCTGCGCGCAGATCGACAGCAAACCGAACTGGACGTCGCGGCGTACCATTTCGTTCGCGAGCGTGGTGACGAGGCGGGCGCCGGTGGCACCGAACGGATGGCCGATGGCGATCGAGCCGCCCATCACGTTGATCTTCGCCTCGTCGATCTCCCAGCCCTTCGCAGCCCAGCCTTGCAGGTTGGACAGCACCTGAGCGGCGAACGCCTCGTGGACCTCGATCACCCCGAGATCCCGCCACTCGATGCCGGCACGCTCGAGCGCCTTGGGGACGGCGAAGATAGGCGCCTGGAGCAGCTGCCAGCCCGGGTCCACCGCGGCAACGGCGTACGAGCGGATGAACGCGAGCGGCTCATGGCCCAGCGCCCGCGCCGCGGCGTCGCTCATGAGCAGGACGGCGGCGGCCCCGTCGGTGAGCGGCGACGCGTTCGCCGCCGTCACGCTGCCGTAGCGGCGGTCGAACACCGGCTTGAGCTTGGCCATCTGTGCGAGCGACGTATCGCGACGGATGCCGTTGTCTTGCCTGACCACCGGGTCGGTCGCGCGCGCCGGGAACCAAGGCACGATCTCAGCCGCGAGCCGGCCGTCATCCGTTCCGCGGGCGGCGAGCTCGTGGCTGCGGAGCGCCCAGCGGTCCTGCTCCTCCCGCGCGATGTGGTTTTCCTTGGCCATCTTCTCGGCGGACTGTCCCATGGATTCGCCGGTCGACGGCTCCGCGATGGCCGGAGAAACCGGAATGAGATCGCGCGGCCGGATGCGGGCGAGCGTCCGCAACCGCGCGCCCAGTGACTTGGCTTTGCTCGCCTCGACCAGGATGTCGGCGAGGCGCCGGGAGGCGAGGATCGGGATGTCGGAGAGCGACTCCACGCCGCCCGCGAGCACGACGTCAGCGCCGCCGAGCACGATTTCGTCGTGCGCATTGGCGACGGCCTGGCCGGAGGACGCACAGGCGCGGTTCAGGGAATAGGCGGGGATCTCTTTCGGGAACTGGGGCAGGAGGCTCACTTCGCGGGCGACGTTCGGCACGAGTGCGGACGGCACCACCTGTCCGAAAATGACGGCGCTCACATCACGGCCGCTCAGGTTGGTGCGCTCCAGCAGCTCGCGCGCCACGAAGCGCGCCAGGTCCACGGCTCGGACGTCCTTCAGCGCCGTCCCCGACCGGCAGAACGGCGTGCGGCATCCGGCGACCACTGCGACGCGCCGTCCGTTCCCAACCGGCATTACATTCCCCTCCCGTCAGTCAGGCTCGAAACCTACCACGAGGCCGGCCGCCGGGCCAAGCCGGAGAACGCCGACGAGCGACACGCCTTTTTCTCATCGCACACGCGCGGTCGCGCTCGAATCGATGGCGGCGGACCCGGTCGACGTGCTCGTCATCGGCGGCGGGATCACCGGCGCCGGCATCGCCCGCGACGCGGCGTTGCGCGGCTTCCGCACGGCGGTGGTGGACAAGGGCGATCTCGCGGGCGGGACCTCGTCGCTCTCCTCACGCCTGATCCACGGCGGGCTCCGCTACCTCGAGCAGGGCGAGTTCCGGCTGGTCTTCGAGGCGAGCCGGGAGCGGCGCGTGCTGCTCGGCATCGCTCCGCATCTGGTGCGCCCCCTCCCGTTCCTGTTCCCGGTGTACCGCGGCGCGCGCGTTCCCGCGTGGAAGCTGCGCGCCGGCATGTGGTTGTACGACGCGCTCGCGGCGTTCCGCAACGTCAAGACGCACCGTTGGCTGGGCCGCAAGGCCACGCAGCGACTGGAGCCGGGGCTGCGCGACAAGGACCTGCGGGGCGCGGCGCTGTACTACGACGCGCAAACCGACGACGCACGCCTCGCGATTGCGACCATGCGCAGCGCCGCGCAAGCGGGCGCGCTCGTGGCCAGCTACGCGGAGGTCACGGCCCTGCTCAAGCCGGACGGCCGTGCCCGCGGAGCGACGCTGCACGACGCGCTGACGGGTCGCTCCTCCACGGTGCGCGCGCTCGTGGTCGTGAACGCGGCGGGGCCGTGGGTGGACCGCGTGCGGCGCCTCGACGAGCCCGCGCCGGAGCCGCTGTTACGCCTCACCAAGGGTGCGCACATCGCCGTGCCGCGCCATCGGGTCGGGCACACGCGCGCGGTCACCCTCATGTCGCCGATCGACGGTCGGGTGATGTTCGTGGTGCCGTGGGGCGATCTGAGCTACATCGGGACCACCGACACCGACGAAGATGCGTCGCCCGACGAAGTGCGCGCCACGGCAGCCGACGTGGTCTACCTGCTGCGCTCCGCCAACGCGTTCTTCCCGCAGGCGCGGCTCTCCCCGCGCGACGTGATCGCCACGTGGGCGGGCCTGCGGCCGCTGCTGCGCCCGGCGCGGGCCGTCGCGCCGTCGGAGGCGTCGCGCGAGCACCGGGTGGTGGAGAGTACGGGGGGGCTGCTCACGATCGCCGGCGGCAAGCTCACCACTTACCGTGTGATGGCGCAGGACGTGGTGGATCGCGTCGCGTCCCGGCTGCACGCGTTGGACGGCCGTCCCCGCGCCGCCCGTCCACCGACGGATCGGCTCCCCCTCCCGGGAGGCGAGACCGCGGATCAGGAGGGGCTCGTGAAAGGAGCCGTCGAGCGCGGGGCATCCGAAGCGACCGCCCGTCATCTGGTCGGCGCCTATGGCAGCGAGTCGGCCGCCGTGCTCAACCTCGTGGACCGGGACCGGGCGCTGGGCGGGCGCATCATCGCGGGGCGACCTGAGCTGTGGGCGGAGGTGATCCACGCCGTCGAGCGCGAGTTGGCGGTCCGGCTCGCGGACGTGCTCGTGCGACGGTTGCATCTGTTCTACGCGGCCAGTGATCAGGCGGTGCCGGCGACGAGCGCGGTCGCCGACCGGCTGGCGGAGGCGTTGGGGTGGGATGGGGCACGCCGGGCGCAGGAGGTGGCGGACTACTTGACGCTCGTGGCGCGCTCCCGAGCGTTCGCCAAGGAAGTGGCGGCGCTCGGCAAACCCTGATACTATCTCCCTCTCGATGCGCCCCGCTCGCACCGTGGGACTCGTGGCCGCAGCCACGCTCGCGCTCGGGTGCGGCAGCCCCGCCGCAGCCCCCGCCGCGAGTGCGCGGATCGTGCTGCAGGGGCCTGCTGATTCCTTGATCCCGGCCGGGCCGCTGGGCGTTGCGATTCGCCGCGGCCGCGCGCTGCTCGCCGCCACCCGCGACAGCCTCCCCGCCCACGTCGGCAACCGGCTGCGTTGCGTGAGCTGCCACCTGGACGACGGCCGTCGCCTGAGCGGCTCCTGGGTCGGTGTGTATGCACGCTATCCGCAGTACCGGCCGCGCAGCGCCACGGTGGAGACCATTGAGTACCGGGTCAACGATTGCTTCCGCCGCAGCATGAATGGGTCCCCGCTCGCGAGCGACGCCCCCGACATGCGAGACATCGTCGCATATCTCTGGTTTCTCTCGCGCGACATCCCCATCGCCACGCCGCAGCCGACGAACCGCCTCGCGAAATGGGGCGCGCTCACGCCCGACACCGCAGCGGGGGCGCGCGTGTTCGGCAGCATATGCGCCAAGTGCCACGGACCGGACGGTCAGGGGACCGCGGTGGCACCGCCCCTGTGGGGGCCGCAGTCCTACAACATCGGCGCCGGGATGACGCGGGTTCGCACCGCGGCGGCGTTCGTCCGCGATAACATGCCGTTCGACCAGCCCGGCGGCCTCACGGACCAGCAGGCGCTCGATGCCGCCGCATACGTGAACGCGCACGCGCGGCCGGACTTTCCCGACAAGCTGTACGATTGGCCCAACGGCGATGCCCCTCCCGACATCGCCTACCCGACGCTCGCGGCGCCCGGGAAGGACAAGGCGGCGCGCGCTCCGTAGCCACGACCACCGATCGCTCAACCGACAGGAGGATGAGTATGCTGGAGCTCACAGGTCTCACCACCCACCGTCGCGGGTTCCTGGGCCGCCTCGCGGCCGGGGCAGCCGCCCTCGGGCTGGGCGGGCTGGTTGCGCCGGCCGAGGCGGCCGCGCAGCCGCCGCGCGGTGCCCGCATGGTCTCTGCCAATCCCGAGTTCGAGACATGGCTCAACAAGATCACCGGCAAGCACAAGATGATCTACGACGTCCCCGAGCCGAATGACGGCTTAGCTTTCGCGTGGGCGCGGGTGTTTCTCAACACGACCAACGAGACCTATGGCACCACCGACGGGGACAACACCGTCGTGATCGTGCTCCGACACGCCGGCATCCCGTTCGCGATGAAGGACCCGATGTGGGCCAAGTACAAGTTCGGCCAGATGTTCAAGATCACGGATCCGAAGACACATCGACCGGCCATCCGCAACCCGTTCGCGAACATGAAGCCCGGGGCCTTCCCCATCGCAGGTGTCGGGGTCGACGAGCTCCTGTCCCACGGTGTGCTGGTGGGCGTGTGCAACATCGCGCTGACCTTGAACGCAGGGATAGTCGCGAAGAAGCTGGGGAAGGACGGCGCGGCGGTGAAGCAGGAATGGGTCGCGAACCTGTTCCCGGGTGTGCAGATCGCACCGTCCGGCGTGATCGCCGTGAACCGTGCTCAGGAGAAGGGCTGCGCGTATTGCTTCGCCGGTTGAGGGCTGCCGGAGGGAGGGGCGCCGCCCGTGCGCCCCTCCCCTCCCGAATTGCTACCGCCGGCTGCGCTTGAACTTCTCGGTCGCCCGGATGAGTCCCGAGCGGTAGGCTAGGAGCAACGGCGCCAGGGCTATGGTTCCGCCTTCGACGCCGACGCCGATGCAATAGACGCCGCGGAGCCCGTTCGCGGTCATCTCCATCCCCTGAGGCTCCGGATGTAGTCGTGCAGCACCAGGAACTTCTCGAACACCGGCACGCCCTTCCGCTTCCGCCCGAACTCCGCGAACAACTCCCGCAACCGTCCGCGTCGCGCGACGTAGAACCGGAACGTTTCGGCGAAATCCTCCTGCGGGTGCGTGGCCGCGTACGCGGTGACGTAGTTCGGCAGGGTGGTGGTGACGCCGCGACGCTCGAAGTCCACCCACTTCGAGTCCGCCACCCGGTAGGCCATGCGCACCTCGCCGAACGACCGGCGGAAACGCCCGGTGCGCGTGAACGACCAGTTATGGTAGAGGAACGAGTGGCCCAGCTCGTGGAGGATCAGGCCCGTGAGCATGTTCCAGGAGATCTCGTCGCGCCACCGCTTCCCGGTCACATAGCGGCGCTCGATCTCGATGATCTTGGGCGTGCGGTGCGTCACGCCCGAGACGCCCGGCCGCAGGAGCACCCGGTAGTTCCAGTCCTTGAGGCGGCCCACCACCAGCAGCTGGCGCACGCGGCGCAACGCCTGCCGGATGAGATCCCGGCCGGTGGCGTCTTCACCGCACCAGGGGCACACGTCCATCCAGTCGTCCACGCCCTTGTTGCAGTGCGGGCAGACGTTCTGGAACCCGTGGTAACGCCACTTCTGCGGGCGGCCGCACCAGGGGCAGACGCGCATCGGGTACATCACGCCGCCGCCACACCCCCACCCGCACCGCCGGTGGAACTTGAACCCCTTCGGGGCCTTGAGCGGCTCGGGGCTCGACGCCTGATCGGCGATGTCTCGCCCGCACCAGGGGCAGAAGGAGAAGCTGTCCGACACCACCCAGCCGCAGTAGTAGCACTCCGCTCCGGTTTCCTTGGTGGTGTCGCGCCACTCGAGCCGGCGGCCGCAGTTCGAGCAGTGCGCCCAGAAACGTTGCACCTCCGCCGCGCACGTGGGGCAGCGCAGCTCGGGGGTCGGCACTTCGCGCCTACGCCGTGTCACGCGCCATCGCCTCGTCCACGATCCGCTGGATGAAGTCGTGGTAACCGAGCCCCGCCTTCTCCGCCGCGTCCGACATCTCGTTCTCGGAGGCGAGGAACGGATTGGGGTTTACCTCGAGAACGTACACCTCATCGTCGTGTGTCAGCCGCAGATCGACGCGACCGTAATCCTGTAGCCACAGGGCGTGGAACGCCGTCGTGCAGCTTGCTGCGATCTTGGCCGTGACCTCGTCCGACAGCCCCTTGGCGAACACGTTCTTGATTTTCTTGCGCTTGCGGTATTCCTCGTCCCACTTGGCCTTGTAGGTCGCAATGCGGTGCTCGCCGTCGGACTCGCCGAAGGTCAACTCCACGATCGGCAGTACCTGGAGCGTGCCGTTCCCGATCAGGCCGACGTAGAGCTCGCGGCCTTCGATCAGCTCCTCCACGATCGCCGCCTGGTGGAACTTCTCGTGAATGAACTTCACTCGCGCTCCGAGGTCCTCGTCGTCTTCCACGACGGAAGCCTGCGAGATCCCTACGGACGCGTCCTCGAGCAGCGGCTTCACGATGAGCGGAAAGCGCAACTCCGACGGGCGCACGGGCTTCTCATCCGGGCGAAACTCGACGAATGCCGGCACGCGGATCCCGTGGTGTGTCAGGATCATTTTGGTGAGCGACTTGTTGCGCGCCACCAGCAGCCCCGTCGGCGACGAGCCCGTGTAGCGGTAGCCGTGCATCTCCAGCACCGTGGCGAGCGCGTACTCGTGCCTGGCATGCCCGCGAAACGACTCGCACCCGTTGAAGACGAGCCTCGGCTGAAACGCCCCGAGCCGCTCGAGCACCGGCGCCAGTTGGTCCGCGACCCCGACCATCAGGACGTCGTGCCCCTTCGCGAGCAAGGCGCGGGCGACGTCGTACTCGGCCTCCTCGACCTTCGCCTCGACGTCCTTCTTGTAGTCGGCGTCTTCCCACTCGGGGTGCACCGTGTCGAACACGATCGCGATTCTCATGCCTTCACCCTCTGCATGTCCCGCCCCACCGTCGTCAATGCAATCAGGATCACCATCCCACCCACCGCCCCCGCCGTGGGGAGGAGCAGCATCGCAGGTCGCAACCCGATCCGGTCGGAGAGATAGCCGATCAGCGGGGGCGCGATGGCGTCGCCGGCGAGATGCGAGAATAGCACGAAGCCGCCGAGCACCGACGCCCGCACCGCGGCGGGTACGACATCGAGGATGACGGCCGAGAGCGGCCCGTTGTACCACGAGTAGAGAAAGAACGTAGCGAACAAGAGCGGGACGAACAGCCGCAGCTCGTCGATCAGAAGCAGCGCGGCGCACACCGGGCCGCCGAGCACGAACCCCGCGCCCGACACGACGACCCGGCCCCCGCTCCAGCGCCCCAGCAACCAGTCACCCGTCCGGCCGCCGAACAGCGCGCCGAGCGCCCCGCCCGAAAGGCCCCACAGCCCGAACTGCTTGCCGACGGCCGCCACGGGCAGGCCGTGGGTGCGCTCCAAGAAACTCGGCGCCCAGGCGATCAAGCCGTTCACGGCGAAGGTAACCAGCGCCCCGCCCACGAACATCCAGATCAGGGTCGGGGTGCGGAGCACCGTCCCGGCGGCGAGCTGGAAATCGCTGACCGCGCCGGCCGCCACCTCGCTCGCCTCGGTGGTCTTGCGCACGGCGACCGGCACGAGCCGCACCACGGTCCACACGATACCGATGCTCACGCACGCCCCGAACACGGCCGTGTCGACGCCCGCGCGCAGTCCCGCGAACAACTCGAGCAAGCCGCTCAGCGCCGCTCCCACGATCGTCAGCCAGATGAGCGGCGCGCCGAGCACCAACGCCTCCCGCAGGCGCAGGCGCCCCCGGTCTAGCCAGCTCTCGACGACGACGCGGATCGTCGGGGGCGGCCGCCGGCGCGGCTCGCGCAGCCGCGACGCCAGCAGGGCGAACAGAAAGCCTGGAAGGCCCAGCACGACGAACGCCGTACGCCAGCCATAGCGCTGGGCGAGCACGCCACCCAACCAGATACCGAGCACGCCACCGAACGTCATCCCGACCGAGTAGATCCCGATCGCCAGGGCTCTGCCCTTCCCCCGGAAGAACTCGGCGATCAGCGCCTGGGCGGCGGGCCCGTAGCCGGCTTCGCCCACCCCCACCAAGGAGCGGCATAACAACAGCTGCCAGAAGCGGCTCACGGTCGCTCCCAGGGCCGTAAAGGCGCTCCACAGCCCGACGCCGAACGCGATCACGGCGCGTCGCGACTTGAGATCCCCGAGCACGCCCAGCGGGAGCGCGGCGACGGAGAGCACGATCACGTACGCCGAGCCCAGCCAGCCGAGCTGCTGATCCGACAACGCGAGTTCCCGCTTGATCGGCTCGAACAGCGCGAAGACGACGTTGCGGTCGGTGTAGTTGAGGAGATTGATCAGCGTCAGGAGTCCCAGGGCGTACGCGGCGTACGCCCGGGAGCCGCCCGTAGGAGCGCCGCGCTTAGGGTCGGCGCCCGACAGTCGTCGCCTCCGCGCGCGCGTCGCGGTCCGCTTTGGCTTCCTGGTACGCTTCGGTCAGCTGCCGCATCATCTCCTCACGCCGGTCGTACAACCGGCGCAGCCGGCGCTTCTTGCGCTTGGCCAGGGCGTACGCGGCCAGGATCGGGAAGCCGATGGTGTTGTCGAGGTAGCACACCACGGTGCCCGGCAGCTGGTCGGGATCCACCTTCTTCCAACTCACCGCCTCCGCGGGCGTCGCTCCCGACAGCCCGCCCGTGTCGGGGCGCGCGTCCGTGAGTTGGAGGTAGTAGTCGTGCCCCTTCTCGCTGATCCCCAGGACCTCTTGAATCTGGGGCTCGGTCTGGAGCACGAAGTTCTTGGGGCTGCCGCCGCCGATGATGAGGATACCGCTCTTCCCCCCGTGGGTCTTGGCGTCGAATACGATCGCCGACGTCTCGTTCACGTCGGCGCTGGGGTCGAACCGCAGCTGCGATCCCGTGAGCGCCTGCTCGGCGACGTTCATGCCGATGGACGAATCGCCCGGCGACGATGTGTAGATCGGCACGCCGCACTGGTGCGCCACGCCGAGCACCGATTTGCGGGAGATCCCGAGCGCCTGCTCGCGCTGGAGGATGTAGCCGCCCAGGCGGTAGTGGTACTCGGCTGTGCTCATGGCGTGCTGGAACTCCGGGCCCGCCGACACCTGCCGGATGTAGGCATCGGTCGAGAGCAGGACCTCATAGTCAAAAAAGATGTCGTAGATGCGGACGACGCCCTCTTCGCGCAACGCGATGTCGTCCGCGAACGGAGTGCCGCGATGCATCGCCAGGCCCAGCCCGAAGTGGGCGTCGTGGTACAGGTTGGCTCCGGTCGACACGATCCAGTCGAGGAAGCCCGCTTCGAGGAGCGGAATGATGGTCGACATCCCAAGGCCGGCGGGTGTCATTGCGCCGGTGAGGCTCATCCCCACCGTCACGTCGTCCTCGAGCATCCGCTCGCTGAACAACCGGCAGCCCTCGGCCAGGCGGCCCGCGTTGTAGGCGAGAAACGCGTTGTCGACCAGCTCGGGCACCGTCTCCCGGCCGCTGATGGGCTTCGGATCGATGCGCTGGCCGCGCAGGAAATCCTTGCGAGTGGTCATAGGCGCCTCAGTCGCGTTGTTCCTCGATGGGATACGCCTTGCTGCGGCTCTCGCGCGCCTGCCGCACGATGGCGACCGCTTCCCGCGGACTGTCGGTGATCGTGAGGAGGGTGAGATCGGTCGACGCGATCTTGCCCTCCCCGGCCACCCGCTCCCGCAGCCACTCCGCGAGGCCCTGCCAATACGCAACCCCGAACAGGATCACCGGGAAATGCTTGACCTTCCCGGTCTGGATCAGCGTCAGCGCCTCGAACAACTCGTCCATCGTGCCGTAGCCGCCGGGGAAGACGATGAACGCGGTCGAATACTTCACGAACATCGTCTTGCGGACGAAGAAGTAGCGGAAGTTGATGGCCCGCTCCACATAGGGATTGAGTCCCTGCTCGAACGGCAGCTCGATGTTGCAGCCGATCGAGAGCCCGTTTCCCTCCTGGCAGCCGCGGTTCGCGGCCTCCATGATCCCGGGGCCGCCGCCGGTGATGATCGGAAAGCCCTCCTGCGCGAGCATGCGCGCCGTCTCGACGGCCTTTTCGTAGTAGGGGTCATCGGCCTTGGTCCGGGCCGACCCGAACACGGTGACGGCGCTGTAGACGTCCGACAGCTCGTCGAAGCCCTCCACGAACTCCCCCATGATCCGCAACACACGCCAGGAGTCCGTCTTGACGAACGCCCGCCGCTCGCGGGGAACCTGGGCGAGGAGTCGTTCGTCCTCAGTGACCGGTGTGCGCGGCGAGCCGCTCGAGCGCTGAGACATGGTCATCCTGAACGTTGTAGAAGAACGGGGAGAGGCGCACATGGCCCGGCCGGGCGTCCACGATGATGCCGCCGGCCGCGAGGTGCCGCACGGCCCCCGCCGGGTCGGCTGCGGGGAGCATGACGATCGCCGAACGTTGGTCGGCGCGGGGCGCCACCTTGGGTTGGAAGCCGCGCGCGCGCGCGCCGGCGATGAGATCCTCGGCGAGGGCCGCGCTCGCCCGGCGAATGGCCGGCACGCCGATCTCGTCGATGTAATCGAGACCACCGAGCTGCGCGTACACCGCCGCAAGCGCCGGCGTGCCGAGCTCGAAGCGACGTGCATCGTCGTGCAGCTCGAGCGAGCGCGGGTCGAAGGCGAACTGGTCGCGATGGCCGAACCACCCGGCGACGGTCGGTGCGAGCCGCCGCGCCAGCTCGGCGCGAACGTACAGGAATACGATCCCCGGCCCGCCGAGCAGCCACTTGAGTCCGCCAGCCGTGAGAAAGTCCACGCCCGCGGCCTTCACGTCCACCGGCACCTGCCCCACCGACTGGTACGCATCGATGAGACAGAGCGCACCCTTGGCGTGGGCGGCGGCCGCAACTCCCTGAATGTCCTGGATCGCCCCGCTCGTGAAGTAGACGTGCGATGTCGCGACCAGGGCGGTCCGGTCGTCCACGGCGCGCGCGATGGCCTCGACGGGCACGGACACCTGGTCGGGACTCTCGACCACCACCAGCTCCACGCCACGCGCCCGCTTTGCGAGCCACTGGTACGCGACGGTCGGGAAGTCGAGCGAGGTGGCCACAACTCTCGGGCGGGCGCGGTAGTCCAGCGCTTCGGCCACGGTTGCGATCGCCACGGAAATGCTGGGCGCGAGCGCGATCTCCTCGGCGCGCGCGCGGACCAGGCTCGCGTAGCGTGCCCGCAGCTCCCCCAACGCCTCCCACCACACGTCGTACCAGGCGGACGCCCCTCGCGCCTGCCACAGATCGAGGAACCCCGCGACGCGGTTGCGCGTGCGCGCGCCCAGCGCGCCGAGCGAGCACGTGTTCAGGTAGATCTGGTCCCGGAAGATCGGGAACTCGCTGCGGTACCGCGCGAGCGGGTGAGCCCCGGCGCGTGTACCAGCCTCGAGGCCGCGGGCGAGCGTCATAGGCGCTCAATATACAGGAGGAAAAGCGCGCTGGGCACGCCTCGCGAGTAAATTCCCATCCATGCCACCACCTGCCGGCTGGCCCGCGCTCGCCGCGCGGCTCGCCCTGCGGGCGTGCGTGAACCCGCGGCTCGCGCTCGACCTCGTGCGGCTCACATGGAGTTTCCGAGCCCGCGACTGGTACCGCCGCGCCCCGTTCCTGCCGCTGCCGCCGCGTGACTACCTGCGGTGGCGCATGTTCACAGCATACGGCGACGAGCACGCGGTGCCGCCGCTCGAGGACGTGGTGCGATTCGCCAGATGGCGGCGGGAGACGATGCGTTTATGACAGAGGGCGTCGAGGACAAGCGTCGCGCAGAGACGTCACGCAGAACCATCGCGGTGAAGCGTCGCGCGCTCGAGCTCGGGTTCGACGCGGTCGGCATCGCGAGCCTCGAGCGCGACCCCCACGCCGCCGAGCTCGATCGCTGGCTCACAGCCGGGTACGCCGGCACGATGACCTACCTGCATCGTCAAGCGGAGAAGCGGAGGAACCCCGCCACCATCATGCCCGGCGCACGGGTCGCGGTCGTCACGCTCAGCAACTACTTCCACGGGGGGAACCCGGGAGCGCCGTCCCGGGATCGGCCGCGCGTCGCTCAGTACGCGCACTCCACCGACTACCACCGCGTGCTCGGCCACCGTCTGGAGCGGCTCGCGGGGGCGATTCGCGAGATCGTGGCGGGCGCCACGGCCCGGTGTTACGTCGACGCGGGGCCCGTCCCCGAGCGGACGCTGGCGCAGCGGGCCGGGCTCGGTTGGATCGGGAAGAACACGATGCTGATCGACCCGGGCATCGGCTCGTTCACATTCATCGGCGTCGTGCTGACGGACGCGGCCCTCGCACCCGATCTGCCGTTCGAGGCGGATCGGTGCGGCAGCTGTCGCGCCTGTCTCGATGCCTGCCCCACCGGCGCCTTCGCGGCGCCGCACGTACTCGATGCCCGCCGCTGCATTTCCTACCTCACGATCGAGCACCGCGGCGAGTTCGGTGCCGCAGAGCAGCGGCGCGTAGGGGAGTGGCTGTTCGGGTGCGACGTATGCCAGGACGTGTGCCCGTGGAACGTGACCTTCGCGCGTCCCACGCGCGATGCCGAACTCGCCGTTCGGCCCGAGCTCGCCGACCCCGACCTGACCGCGTTGCTCGACCTCGGCCCGGACGCCTTCGAGCACCGCTTTGGCGACACCGCGTTCGAGCGGCCCGGCGCCCCCGGCATGCGGCGCAACGCCACCGCCGTCCTCGGGAATCGCAGCCGGTCCAGCCCGTGACCGACCGCGCTGCCTCACCGAGCGCCCAGGCCGCCGCGATCCAACACCGGCTGAGTGACGGGCTCGACAAGATCGACCCCCACCACCGGCTGCGCGGCCGTCCCGTCTCGTACCGCATCGTGGACGGCGCCACGCTCGAGATCACGTACCGGGACGTCCCCGGGATCGCCGAAGCGGAGGTGCTCGGCGTCAAGCGGCTGATCGAGGCGGAGTGCTTCTGCACCGTATCTCCCCAGACGGCGGAGACGGTTACCGTGCGATTCGTCGCATCGTTGCGGTAGGACTACGCACGCACCAGGCGAATCAGCGGCAGCTCCGGCGGATTTCCCCACCGGAACGGGATTGCCGCGGTTCCCACCCCCGCCGACACGTACAGCCACGTCTCCCCCACCCGCTTGAGACCGTGGAGGTACTTGCCGGCGAACTGCGACGGAACCATGAGGGGCCCGACGAACGGCAGGTGAGCCTGGCCGTTGTGGGTGTGCCCAGACAGCATCAAATCCACGCGGAGACCCACCGGCAGGTATTCGATCAGATCGGGGTTATGAGACACGAGCACGCGCGGCACGTCCGGCGGGACGCCGACGAGGGTCTCGTCCAGCCGCACGGCGCCGTGAGTGAAGTCGTCGACCCCGCCAACCGCCAGGGCCGCCGACCCCCGCCGGATCAGCCGGTGCCGGTTGACGAGCAGCGTCGCGCCTCCCTGCTCGACGGTGGCGGCCACCGCGTCGGGGCCGACCCAGTGGTCATGGTTGCCCAGCACTGCCACCACGCCGTCGCGCGCCTTGAAGCGCGACACTACGCGCGCCAAGCCGTCCAGATCACTCCGGGCATAGCTGACGAAATCGCCGCCCAGGACCACGAGATCGGGGCCCAGCTCGGCCACCCGATCCGCCACCCGCTCGAGCCAACTCGCCGGGACTGCGGGGCCGTGATGCAGATCGCTCACGAGCGCCACCCGGTAGCCCTCGAATCCGGGCGCGAGATCCCGCACCGGTATCGTCACCTCCGGGGTCTCGAGCCGGGCGCGCTCCCAGCGAGCGAGCGGAGCGGCCAGCCGCTCCACCGCCCAACCCAACGGCATCTTGGTCAATCGCTCGAACACCGGCGGGCGCCGCTCCCGCGCGGGCGGGTGGCGGCGGGGATAGAAAAACGGCCCGATCACTTCGCGACGACGCGCGCCACCACGTCGTACACGAAGTGCACCCCGAACGTGAGGTCGTCGAGGCTCACGCGCTCGTCGTTGCCGTGCACACCGCGCGACTCGGCCTGGTTGAGCGGAAACGGCGATAGGCCGTAGCTCACGATTCCCAAGCGCCGGAAGTAGTGGCTGTCGGTGAACCCGGCGAGCGGCGGGGTGGTCACGACCGCATTGGGCGTGCGCTCGCGCGCCGCGGCCACGATGGCGCGGAACAACTCGGTGTCGGTCGAGCTCTCGGTGGCCGGCCAGTTCGGCCCCTGGGGCGTGATCGCGACCGCCGTATCGCCCACGACACGCGCCAGGTCCGCGAGGAACGCCTGCGGGTCCTGACCCGGCAGGAGGCGCACATCGAGCGCCGCGCGCGCGACCGGCGGGATCACGTTCGTCTTGTCGCTGCCTTGCAGCCCCGTGATCGAGATCGTGTTGCGAAGCAGTGCGTTGTACGTGAGGTCGCCGGTCAGGACGCGGACGGCAGTGGTGTCGCGCAGCGCCGCGCGCACGTCCGCGAACCAGGCCCGCCGGGCGGGATCTGTCTCGATGGCGGACAGGTTTCGCAGGTACCGGTCCACGGCGGGCGTCACGACGAGCGGTGTCTGGTAGTTGGCGATCCGGTTCAGCGCGCGCACCAGCCGGTGAACGGGATTATCGGGTGTGGGGCGCGAGCCGTGGCCCGGCGTGCCACGTGCGGTCACATCCAGCCAGAAGGGCGATTTCTCGGTCGTCCCTACCCCGTAGTACTCGATCCGCCCGCTTGGGTCGGCGCGGATCGTGCCCCCTTCGTTGATCAGGAACTCGGCGTCTTGCACGAGCTCCGGGTGCTGCGCGACGAACCAACCGGCCCCGACGCCACCTCCGATCTCCTCGTCCGCCGTCGCGAGGAAGATCACATCGCGCTTGAGCGCGACCCCGGCGCGCTTGAGCGTGAGCAGCGTCATGAGCTGCGTGACGGCCTCACCCTTCATGTCGAGTGCCCCCCGCCCCCACACGTAGCCGTCCTGCACGACGCCGCCGAACGGATCCACGGTCCAGTACTCCGGGCTCGCGAGCACCACGTCCATGTGGTTGAGCAGGATGAGCGGCCGGGCGGTGCCGTCGCCGGGAAGGCGGGCATACAGGTTCGCCTTGCCCAGTTTCGGTTCGAACACCTGGGCCTCGATGCCCTCGCGCGCGAGCACCGCCTGCAGCCAGGCCGCGGTCTTGATCTCGTTTCCGGGCGGGTTGGTAGTGTTGATCGCAACGTACTGGGACAACAGCGTCGCGGCTTCCCGGCCGACGGTGCGCCACTGCGCCTCCGTGCGGGGCACCTCGGGCTGGACCAATCGAGGGGGTAAGAGCACCGGTTGTGAAGAAGAACCGAACAGGCCGGGCTGGGGCGGCGTCACCGCGCGACGCGAGTGAGCGCAGCCTGCGGCGAGAGTCAGCGCCAGGAGCGAGACGAGACGCACCATGCCTCCGGACGGGAGCGGGGGAACCGGCAAACTACGGGCCGGCAGGCCGCGGGGCGAGCCCCCGCGGCCCTGCGGTCCGGACTGCGCCCCGCGTCAGTGCACCGTGATGCTCGCCTGGCCCGTCTTACCCTCGCTGGTCGCCCGCAGCAGAGCGCTCCCCACGCGCCGCCCCCGTCCCATGACGCCAGTGCCGAACGAGGCTTCAATCACGAAGGCGGAGTCGGTCGAGAACCACGAGACTGGCCGGCCGGTCAGGACGCTGCCCACCGAGTCGCGCAGCATGACCGTGAAGCTCGCCGTGTCGCCCACGGAGAGACTGGCGCTCGCGGGCAGCACCGTCACGTTCGCGACCGAGGCCGCTGTTCCCGTCACCTGGATCGTGATCGAGTCGCGCAGCGTGTCGCTCGTGGCCGTGATGGTCGTGAAGCCAGGCTCGCGCCCCGTCACCGAGGCGGTGTCCCCGATGCCCAACACGTCCGCGACGGCGGAATTGCTGCTCGTCCACGACACCGACGGATTCGGCACCGGATCGCCGTTCGCGTCTCCTACTGCGACAAACAGCGTGATGCTCCCGCCCACGCCCACCGACGTTGGTCCGGAGATGCGCAGGAACGCGCCACCGGCGCCCGCCTCGGCGAGGGACACCGGCAGGGTCGTGGTGTCACCCGCCGTGATCTCCACAGCAGGAGTGATCGCCGCCGCAAGGAAGGGGTAGTCGGGCTGCTCCACGCGCACGATGTAGGCGCCCGAGCCCAGAAAGGCGACCCGATAGAACCCTGCTGCGTCGCTCCGCCCTGTAGCCACCAGGTACCAGGTGGAGGCCGACCGGTTCGGGTCGCCGGTGTATACGCTGACGTTCGCGTTCGCGATCGGCTGCATGGTGCCGGTATAGTCGCTCGTCACGGTGCCGGCGAGCGTCCCAGTGAACGTCCTATGCACGGCCCGCAGCCAGGGAATCAGGGTGAACTCGCCGGTGCCGTAGTAGTTGTAGAGGAAGCTCCGACCGACGTCCCAGTCGATGACGATCTCGACCTGGCTCGCGTCGGTGATCAACGCGAGCGGCTCTTCCACCTGCGCGTGCAGCGCGATGAGGCCGCTCCCCGGGAACGGCCAATTGACCCGGGCCTCGGACCCACTTTTCCACAGCACGGAAGAGGCATCGGCATCGATGATCACCCGAATGGCGCGGTACAACTTGCCCGACAGCTTGCCCTCACCCAGGAGCGCGGTGGTACCCTGTTGGAGCGACAGCAGGTCGAACCGCTTCCCCGGCTCGGCGATCGTCTCCCACGCTCCGTCTCCAGTCGTGTCCGGATCCGTGCTGGCGGCGACGCTCACGACGTAGACATTCACGCTTGCCACCGAATCGTAGGGGAACGGCGCATCCGTGAGCAGCACCCGGGCAAGCGGCTTGCTGTTAGCGGTGGCGACGCTGTCATCCTGGTAGCACCCGCCCGCGGCAAGCAACGCGGCGGCAAGGAGGGGCATTGCGAGGCGTCTCGACATCGTTCGCTCCTCGAAGAATCGTCGCGGCAGTACTCCGCCTCAGATACCCAGGGTCCCCTGGCCGGCGTCACATGCGCGGGGTAGTGTGACGCGGGGATGCTCTCAATGGGTATACACAGCGTGGGGACGAGCGACGCCGCTCTGGTGCGCCGTGTGCAGGCCGGCGACACCGGTGCTTACGCCGATCTCGTCGGGCGGTATCGCGATCGCCTGGGCCGGTACGCGCTGCACATGCTCGGAAATCGGGAAGACGCGGAAGAAGTGCTGCAGGATGCCTTCGTCCGCGCCTATCGCTCGCTCGCGCGCTGCGACGATCCCGAGCGCTTCGGTGCGTGGCTGTACGGCATTCTGGTGAACCGGTGCCGCACGGCCGGCGCGCGCGCCGCGCGACGGGCCCGCCGGTTCGTGCACGACCCCGCCGCGCTCGAGACCGCGCCGCTGGCCGGACCCGACGAGCGAACCGAGTGGGACGACATGGTCCGCTGGGCGCTGGCGCGTCTCCCACCCGAGTCGCGTGAGGCGTTCCTGCTCAAGCATGTCGAGGACCTCGAGTACGAGGACATGGCACGGCTCACCGGCGCGGGCGTCTCCGCGCTGAAGATGCGCGTGAAGCGGGCGCGGGAGCAGCTCCAGGTGATGCTGAAAGAGGCCGAGCGTGTTTGAACCGATGGACGACGCGATCGAACGCATCGCGCGGCATCTGCGGCGCCCCGTGCACATCGACCCGGCGCTCGACGGACGGGTCATGCGCGAGATCACGGCGCTCCCGGCGCGCGCTGGCGCTAGGTCGCTGGGGGCAGCGTGGCGCTGGGTCCGGCGCCCGCGCCAGTTCACGCTGACACCACTTGGCGGGCTCGCGGCGGCCGCCGCGCTCGCCACCGTCGTCGTTTTGTCCCGGATGGACTCGGGCTCGTCCGTTCCCCCGCCCGCCGAGTCGCGCGTCTTTCAGTTCGTCTTGGTCGCCCCGCGCGCAACGCAGGTGTCGCTCGTCGGGGACTTCAACGACTGGGACGCGACCCGCACGCCGATGCGCCGGGCCAGAAGCGAGGCACTGTGGACGGCGGTGGTGCCGCTCACGCCGGGCCGCTATCACTACGCCTTCCTCGTGGACGGCTCGCGCTGGATGGCCGACCCCACAGCGCCCGTGGCCCGCGACGAGGACTACGGCACACCAAGCTCCGTGCTCACCGTTGGAGGAGGGGGCTCATGACGCTCGCCGTCACCAGTACAGCGCTGCTCGCGGCGATGCTGGTCGCGGCGCGGGCGGCCGCCCAGCAGATCGATCCGCGGCTCGAGCGCCTCGACGCCACCACCCGGCCGATCGTCGCCACGCTCGTCGATTCGGCGCGCGGCGCCGCGCTTCCCA
>JBGPDL010000018.1:0-41797 GCA_041482275.1 Gemmatimonadota bacterium
CGGACGTCGAGCCGCCGCACGGCGGATGCAGGCAGCGCATGCTCCAGCTCGCGTACCAGCTGCTCTCGCGAAACCCGCACGAGGTCGTCTTGGAGCTCCGGCGAGAACACCGGCATCGGCTCGATCCCGACCAGCCCGGTGAAGACCGGTACGACCGGCACCACGTGAACGGGGACCAACTGCGCGCGCGCCGCCCTTGCGATCGTTGCCGCGACCTCGGCCGCACGCAGCGATTCGGGCGAGTGGTCCACACCGACGATGATCGGCTTCCAGGCCATGACCGACCTCCGCGTCAAAGTGCCGAGGGGAACGTCTCCGCGACCTCGCCTCGTTCCCAGAGTCCCGTTCGCTCCAGCGGCTCGACCGCGCGGGTCTGATCGTAGTACAGGATCGCATCGAACTGCCGGGGCAGCGCGGCGTGGAAATAGTGGCTCGCGCGCTCTGTTTCGGGACGGTAGATCACGCCGATCGCCCGCTCCAGGCGAGGGGGCTCGAGCCCGGCGACCGCCGGCCCGCGCTTCGTCAGATTGAGCAGGAAGTTGCGAACCCCGGTCTCATGCAGCAGCGCCTCGTAGCTCTCCGCCAGGGCGGGACGTACGACTTTTCGCTCGGCGGGCTCGTCCCAGTCTGAAGCGGCGGTAACCGTTCCCTCATACGTGAGAAGCCCCACCAGCCGGGCGTCACGGTCGTAGCGCTGCCGTACCAGCTGCCCGACGTTGAGCTCCCCGCCCGTACCCATTTCGGTCGCCCGAGCGTCGCCCAAGTGCGAGTTGTGCGCCCACAGCACGACCTTCTCGCGCCGCCCGCGAGCGGCGTGGAAGGCGACGAGCGCGTCCAGTGTCTCGAACATGTGCCGATCCCGCAGGTTCCACGACGCGACCCGGCTCCCGAACATCGCGCGGTAGTAGCGCTCGGCGTTCTTCACCAGTCTGGCGTTCTGCTCGGCGAAGAACAGATCGTCGGCCGCCACGCGGCCATCGCGGCGCGCATAGTCCGCCGCCGATCGGCGCAGCTCCGCGAGCTGCTCGACCACGGCCGCCTCGCACGACGGCGCCAGACCTAGGCCAGCACCGTAGCCGTACGCCTGGGGGTCGCCGCCAAAGTGGTCGAAGCAGCCGTACCGGATCCGGGCGCGTTGCGCCGCCTCGGGATCGACGACCCCCAGATAGCGCAGCACCGCCTCGATCGACGCATGCAGGCTGTAGAGGTCCAGGCCGTAGAACCCGACCCGTTCGGTCTCAGGAAGGCCGTCGTTGTGAGTCCGGAGCCATCCGACGAAGTCCAGCACGTCGGCGTTGCGCCACATCCACTGCGGGAACCGCCTGAACCCTTCCAGCGCCTCCTCGGCGTCCTCGTCCGTTCCGCGACCCTGGACGTACCGGTTCACCCGGTATGCGTCGGGCCAGTCCGCCTCCACGGCCACCGACGTGAACCCCTTCTCCCGGATGAGCCGCTTGGTGATTTCGGCCCGTATGCGGTAGAACTCGTGTGTGCCGTGCGACGCCTCGCCGATGAGCGCGCAACGCGCATCGCCGACGAGCTCGAGCACCGGGTCGAAGTCCTGCGGCGCGCCCAGCAGGGGATGGGCTATCTCACGGATGGTACGCGACACGATGGCGCGCACGCTCACCGCTCCGATCGGGCGCGAGGGCGGAAGCTCGCCGGGGGAAAGGAAGGAATGTTCTCGTCCATATCCGCCAGACGCTCGTGGTACAACGCTTCGAGCGTGTGCGACATCGAGTCCCGATCCAACCGAGTCAGACGAACGTGCGAAACAAACACGAGCCCCATCACGCCGCTGGGGTTGTCAAGAAACCAGTCGAGGTTGACTCCGTAGCGGTTCACGACGTCGGCGTACGCGAAGGTCAGATCGGGGCCCACATCGGTGGCCGCTTTGACGCCCAGTGCCGCGATCGCGTGACATTCAGCGCAGCCGCGCTGAATGAAGATCGCGGCGCGCGGATCCGGCTGCGCGCTCGCGCCGGTGTCGCCCTTCCCAACAGCGCGGCCAGCTCGTCGGGGGGTCCCCCCGACCGCAAGCACGCCGACCGCCAGCAGCGCGGTCCCGATCACAATTGCGCGCGCGGACACTCTCATACGTGAGCAGACTAGCGACCGGCTGTTGAGATTGGCGTGAAGTCTGGATGAACGGCTCGTTCGGCAGCGTCACGACGCGTTCGCGTCGATCCGCCGCACCGGGACGCCACCGTACATCGCGCCCGGCTCAAGCCGGCGGTGCTTGGGGACGAGGCTGAGCGCGCCCACTTCCGTATTCTCCCCCACGTCAACGCCGATGCCGATCACGCTGCCGACGCCGATCGTCGCGTTGCGACCCAGCCGCACCGGCGCCGTTTTCACGATGCCCCCTTCCACCGTGTGCCCGGACAGATGCACGCCGGCCCCGATCACCACGCCCTCACCGAATTCGAGCAGGTTGTCGTCCATCACCGCGAGGCTGTTGATGTAAACCCGGCGGCCGAGGCGTGCGCCGTTCAGGCGGTGATAGAACGTCCAGACAGGCGTGGCACGGAGCAGCGTGCCGGCGAACAGCCGGACCATGTGCGCGGACATGAGATACCGCGCCCATGCGAGGAGCGGCGGCGGAAGGTCGGCGATCCGCATTTCCGCGTTGGGAGGCGTACGCCACCCCACGACGCGCATGCTCAGCGCCGAGAGTACCATCAGGCAGAGTGCGAACAGCACGTAGGCGGGCACGAGCGCCATCGAGAGCAGGACGATACGAATCCCCTCGGGGCGGACGCCCAGGCCGAACGCCCACATCCACAGCAGTGCGCCCGGCACGACGGAAAGCCCGAAGACCACGCTTTCCACCACGAGGCCCGACGCGATCGCCCAGGCGATCCGCCACCCCTTGCGAATCCGGCCCCGGCCCGCCGAGTTATCCATCATTATGGCCATGGACATCGGGTACGAGGCCGGCATCTCGACGACGGGCGAGGGTCCGCCGCTCGTGCTCGTCCCCGGCATGGACGGGACCGGACGTCTGTTTTACCGGCAAGCCTCCCTGCTCGCACGGCGCTACCATGTGGCGACGTATCGCCTCCGGGACGACGCCGCGAGTATGGATGTGCTGGTGGCCGACCTGGCCCACGTCATCCGGTCGATCAGCGGCGGGGCGCAACCCGCGATCGTGGTCGGTGAATCGTTCGGCGGGACGGTGGCCCTGAGCCTGGCCGTGACGCGTCCCGATCTCGTGGCGGCTCTCGTGGTCATCAACTCCTTCCCACGGTTTCTCCCCCAACTCCGCCTCCACCTGGCCATTCTCGCCCTGCGGACGCTGCCCTGGCAGACGATGCCCCTGGTGCGCCGGCTCACGGCATTCCGTATGCACTCGAAGTACACCCACGGCGCGGAGATCCGCCGCTTCATGGACCTCACGGCCGCAACGACCCGGACCGGGTACCTGGGACGCCTGCGGATACTCACGCAGTTCGATGTGCGCGACCGGCTGGGCGAGATCCGGGCTCCCACCCTGTTCCTCGCCTCCGAGCGCGATCACCTGGTGCCCTCGGTGGCACAGGCGCGCGATATGGCGGCGCGCATCCCTGGCGCAGGTATCCGCGTGCTCCTCGGCCACGGCCACATCTGCCTGATCGCGCCCAACATCGATCTGGAGCAGATCCTCCACGACTGGCGCCCCCAGGACTGAGGCCAAAAAAAAGGGCGGCCCGCCTCTGTCTTGAGTACGGGCCGCCCGACGCATCGGTTACCCGGAGTCGAGGAATTGACTTCCCCGTTCTTCTTCCCGCGGCGACCGCCTAACTGTTCTCGTTTGCGGTTTGGCGTTGGGAGCTCCGGCTTCCATCCCCATGAAGCCTGACGGGCTTCACAGTTCGCCGATGCGGGCGCTGCGAGTCGGTCGAATCGCGGATCGACCTCTTGCACTGCACGTCGGAGCGCCACTCCGACGTGGGTGAGACTCGCGATTGGTCCCACCGCTCCAGATGAAGTGATCAGCGGATCGTCGGCTCCGCTTCCGTTGCCGGGCCTGGAGCCTCCCCGCTTCACCCGGAGAAACTGCGCTAAAGATACGGTCCCACCATGAAGCCGTAAGGAATCCACCGTGCAGCTTCCTTCACCTGGGATTCGGCAGTCGTCCAGCGGACTTTCCCAAGCTTCTCAGGCTGCTTTCACGCCGACGTGAACAGATTCCTGGCTCACGCGTGAAGGAGGCGACTATGTCAGCGGGACGGATTTGCAGTCGCATCATGGCGACGGCTTCGCCCGATGAGGTCGTCCGGGCGGCGGCCCGCCGCATGGCGGAGTACGACGTCGGAACTCTCGTCGTCCTGAAGGAGGAGCGGGGAAGTCGGGCGGTCGGGTTGATCACGGATCGAGACATCGCCATCCGGTGCGTCGCGGAGAACCGCAACCCCGACGACGCGCTGGTGTCGGAAATCATGACGACGCCGGTGCATTCGGTGAGCGACGACACGCCAATCGAGGACGCGCTCGTGAAGATGGCCGACGCGGGCACGCGGCGGCTCATCGTGACCGGCGAGGGCGGCCGCGTGGCCGGGATTCTCACCCTGGACGACGTCCTCGACCTGCTCACCCGGGAAGCGGCAGCGATCAAGCGGCTCCTCAGCAAGCAGCAGCCGCAGGTCCCCGCGTAGTCGCGAGTCCCCACGGCGTCGTGCGCGCTTCTCGCGGAGGTGCAGGTGGCCTCCGCCGGGAGCGGTCCGACCGGACGCCTCAGCCGACGCGCGCCCGCTCGGCGGCCTCGTCGAGCAGCTCCTTCACCTCGCGGTCTTCCGTCTGCTCGAAATGATCGTACCAGCTGCCGACGGCTCCGAAATACTCGGGCTCCTGCAGGCAAATCACCTCGTCCGCTTGGCCGCGCAGCGCGTCACACGCTTGAGGCGAGCCCACCGGCACTGCCACGATCACCCGTGCGGGCGCGTGCTGGCGCACCGAGGACACCGCGGCCCGCATGGTCGCGCCGGTAGCGAGGCCGTCGTCAACCAGGATCACGGTCCGCCCGGCGATCCGGGGTGGAGGCCGATGACCGCGGAACAGCGTCTCGCGGCGCTGCGCCTCCGCCTGCTGAACCCTGGTCACGGCGGCGATGTAGGGCTCGGAGACGCCGAGCTGACGGATGATGTCGTCGTTCAAGAAGCGGCCGCCGTCGGCCGTCACCGCGCCGATCGCGAGCTCCGCGGAGACCGGCGAGCCGAGCTTCCGCGAAACGAGCACGTCGAGCTCCGCGTCCAGCGAGCGGGCCACCTGCGCCGCGACGACCACGCCGCCGCGCGGCAGACCGAGCACCAGCGCGTCCGTCCCGCGATACTGCCCCAACCACGCCGCAAGTGCGTCTCCCGCATCTTTGCGGTCGCGGAACACGCGCTGTCCCCCGCCCAGCGTTTGCATTCCCGCTTTCATCGCTTCCCCCCTTCTCGGGCTTCGACGAGCTCGAACCGCAGCCCGCGCAGCAAGTCGCCCTGACTCACGATGCCCACCAGCTCGCGCTGGCCGGCCCGGCTTCGGACGACGGGGAGGCTACGGAGTCGGGTCTCGACCATGAGGTCCGCTGCCACCGCCACCGGGTCCTCGGGCTCCACGCTCAGCACGCCGGGTCGCATGATATCCGCGACCCTGGCGGACGACAGCGTGCCGGAGCCGGGGATCCGGACGTCCCGATCGGGGCGGAGCAGCCGCAGCGCGTCGAGCTTCGTGACAATGCCACAGAGCGCGCCCTTCCGGTCCACGACCGGAAACGCGTTGAAGTCGTGGCGATCAAACAGCGCTACCAAGTCGCCGACGGTCGCCTGCGGGGTCACCGTGATCGGCGCGCGCGTCATGACCTCGAGCACGGGCATCGTCATCGCATGTGTCTTCATGGTTCCAGCTCCAATTTCAGCGCGAAGAACTCGAGCAAGTCCTTGAGCGTCACGATGCCAACCAGCCGGCCGCCCTCCACCACCATCAAACGCGACTGACCCGTGCGCTTCATGACGGCGATCGCCTCGAGCGCGTCGACATCGGGCGCGATCGTGTTGTCCGACCCACACGGAGTGCCGACCGCGCCGACGGTGCGCCGGGGCCAGTCATCGCGCGGCACGCTCTTCACCTGCCGCGTCGTCACGCAGCCAACCAGCCGCCCGTCGTCGACGACGGGGAAGAGCGTGTGGTGATACCGGTAGATGTAGGATTCGACGAGCTCGGCAACCGACGTTCCCGCGGGCACGCTCACCGGGTTCGGCGTCATGAAGCGGCGAATTCGCTCTCCTTCGAGCGCGCGCCGCAGCAGCACCTGCTGGTACGACGCGGTGGACGCGCGCCGCAGGAATAGGCCGATCAGTACCCACCACATCCCGCTCACCAGATTGCCGAGCAGCACGGCCACCACGCCCGCCGCCATGAAGACCACGCTGAATCCGGAGCCCGTGCGGGAAGCGACCCGGGTTGCCCAGGCGAGATCCTTCTTCCAGGTCCACAGGGCCGCGCGGAAGATCCGGCCGCCATCGAGCGGAAACGCCGGCAGCAGATTGAACCCGGCGAGAATGCCGTTCAGGAGCGCGAGGTACTCGATCACCAGCACCACGGGCGCGGGCCAGAGCCCGCGCACCGCGTCGCTCACCCCGAACCCGATGAGCGCGAGCGCGATGCTCGCGAGCGGCCCCGCGGCGGCCATCCGCAACTCTGCCCGTGCGCTCGCAGGCTCGGCCCCCATCTCGGCCACACCACCGAAGACGAAGAGCGTGATCCCCCGCATGGGGATCTGATTCCGGCGCGCCACCATGGCGTGGAAGAACTCGTGAATCACGATGGAAGTGAACAGCCCCACGGCGCCGGCCGCTCCCATCACCCAATAGGCGGCGGGGGAAAGGCCCGGGCGCATGTAGGGAAACGCGCCCGTGGCGAGAGACCACACCACCAGCGCCGCGACGATGAACCAGCTCGGGTCGAGGCGTAGCGGGATCCCGAACAGCTTGAAGAGCTCGATGCGAGTACCGAACACGGGTTCCCTCCCCTCTTGAGGGTATCCGGATGCCCTAAGGAGCGCGTGAACCATGAGTGAAGCTCTTGTTCAGCGAAGAACGGGGGGCACTGCAGCCTCTACATTTCGACCATGGTTGCTTCACCTCGCGGCGCAGTGCTGCAGGCGTGCCTGGCCGCCGCGTTCGCCTGCGCCCCCCTGGGCGCCGTCGCCCAATCGCTCACGGACTCGATCCGGGACCGCCTCGCTGTGCGAGTCGCAGCGGAGGCGCCGGCACTGGAGGGCTTCTACGCGCGCCGCGCGTTCCAGCCGGTCTGGAGTGGTGACGCGGGCACCCTGCCGCGCATGGTCGAGTTGCGGGAAATCGTTAGCAACGCGGGCCAGGACGGTCTGCGGCCCGCCAACTATCCCCTCCCGCCTTTCCACCCGCCGCTCGACGCCGACAGCCTGGCGGCCTTCGACCTCGCGCTCACCCGTACAACGCTCCGCTACGCGGCCGACCTCGCCACCGGCCGAGTCGATCCTGCCGCGGTGGACACGGTGTGGACCGCCGCAGCGCAGGAGATCGACGTGGCCGACGCGCTCGGCGGCCTGCTCGACTCGTGGCGCCTACCGGCGATCCGGGGGGCTCTCTCGCCACCCCAACCCGGCTACGCCAGGCTGCGCACCGCGCTCGCCCGCTATCGCGACATCGCCGCGCGAGGCGGATGGCCCGCGCTGCCCGACGGCCTCGTACTCGCCTCGGGTGACAGCAGTCCGGCCATCTCCATCCTCCGCGCGCGCCTCGTCGCGGAAGGCGATCTGACCGCCCCGGGCGACACGCGCGACCGATACGATACGCTGCTCGCGGAGGCGGTGCGGCGGTTCCAGCGCCGTCACGGGCTCGCACCGGACGCCGAGGTAGGTCCCGCCACCCTGGCGGAGCTCAGCGTCCCAGTGGAAGACCGGATCCGCGAGATCGAACTGAACCTCGAGCGTTGGCGCTGGCTGCCCCGCGAGCTCGGCGATCGCTATCTGGCGGTGAACAGCGCGGCCCTCGAGTTGGTCGTCGTGCAAGGCGACAGCACGGTGATGCGGATGCGCGCCGTGGTCGGGCGGCCGGACTGGCCGACGCCGATCGTCAGCTCGCGGGTCACCGGCCTGCAGTTCGCGCCGACGTGGAACATCCCGCGCTCCATTGCCGTCCCAGAGGTCGCGCCGCTGGCGCGCCGCGATCCGGCGTACCTGCGACGCGAGCGGATTCACGTGTTTCGCGACTCGGCGGGCGGAATCGAGATCGACCCGGCGGCGGTCGACTGGTCTCAGGTAAGCGAGAGCACGTTCACGTTTCAGCTGCGCCAGGAGCCCGGCGGCACGAACCCGCTCGGCGGCGTGAAGTTCTACTTGCCCAGCCGCTTCAACGTTTTCATCCACGACACGCCGCACCGCGCGCTGTTCCGGCAGCCCGTGCGTACGGCGAGCCACGGGTGCATCCGCGTGGAACGCGCAGCGGACCTCGCCGCCTACCTGCTCGACAACCCGGCTCGCTGGCCCCGCGATTCCATCCGCCTGGCGATGAATCGGCTCGAGGGTCGCTGGGTGGCGCTCGCCCACCCGGTTCCCGTTCACTTGTGGTATTGGACAGCCTGGGCAGAAGCCGACGGGACCGTCGAGTTCCGGCCCGATGTGTACGGCTGGGATCAGCGGCTCGCCGACGCGCTGGCCGCGCCGCGCTGACTACGAGGCCTTGCGAGCTGGCACCGCCGCGCCGAGGTGGCGTCCGAACCAGAACGTGGCGAGGCCGGCGACGTTCTCGAGTGTGCCTGGCTCTTCGAAGAGGTGCGTGGCACCAGGCACCACCGCGAGCCGCCGGATTCCACCGAGGCGCGTCAGCGCGACGCGATTGAGCTCGAGCACGTCGAGGTCCGCGCCGCCGACGATCAACAGAGTGGGGGCCCTCACCAGCGGCAGAAAGTCCCCCGCCAAGTCGGGACGGCCGCCGCGAGACACCACGGCACGGACAGCGGGTCCCCCCGCGCTGGCCGCGGCGACGAGTGCCGCCGCCGCGCCTGTGCTCGCGCCGAAGTACCCGACTGCCAGGTCCGCCGTTGCGGGATACCGAGCCACCCACCCCGCCGCCCCCCGCAGCCGCTCGGCCAGGAGCAGGATATCGAAGACGTTGGCGCGGTCCCGCGCCTCGGCCTCCGTGAGGAGGTCGAAGAGCAACGTCCCGAAGTTCGCGCGGACCAGCGCATCGGCGACGAACCGGTTGCGTTCGCTGAACCGGGAGCTGCCGCTCCCGTGAGCGAACAGGACGACGCCGGCAGGGTGCGGAGGTAGGGTCAGGATGCCAGGCAGCTGGGCCTGTCCCGCTTCGATCACGACCGCCTGGGGAAGGTGGTCACCGACGGTCTCCGGCAGCGTGGGCGTGCGCATAGCTCGAGCTCCTCTCACGCCGTAACCTGGCGCCGCTGCCCTGAAATCACGGTGAACGATCGCTGAAGCGGCCGTCACCCTCCCGGGCAAAGAGCCCTCACACGGATTTCACGACCCCATCACTCCGGCCCGGGCATGGTTCAAGAGAGAGGCCATGAAAACCGCCAGCGAGCTGCTCGAGCATACCGCCGAGGTCAAGTTGCGGATCCGCGCGCCGTCGTTCGCCGAGCTCGCGGCCGAGGCTGGACGCGCCGTAGCCCGAATCGAGCTGGGGCGCGAGCCTCCGCCGGCAGAGCGGTCGTACCGTGAACTCGACATCCGCTCGCCCGATCGGGATGCGCTGCTCGTCGACTGGCTCAATGAGCTGATTTGGCTGGCCGAGACCGAGCGCTGGGTGGCGACGGAGTTCGAGATTCACTCCGCCACGAACACGATGCTCCAGGCTCGTGTGCGGGGCGTGCCGGTGGACGAGGCGCCCGCTCGGATCAAGGCGGCGACGTTTCACGGCCTCAAGATCGCGCCCGTCGCCGACGGGCTGGAAGCGGAAGTCATCGTGGACGTCTGACCGGAGAGCTATGGCGCTCGCAACCGCGAGGCTGGGCGGGCTCGCTCACGAGATCCCTGTCACGACGCGCTCCGACATGCGCGTCCCCGCGCGCGTCTACGCGGACGCCGTGCTGTGGGAACAGATCTCGCGCGATCGCTCGCTCGACCAACTGATGAACGTCGCGACGCTGCCGGGCATCACCCGCTGCGCCTACGGCATGCCGGACATGCACGAGGGCTACGGCTTCCCGGTGGGCGGTGTGGCGGCGATGCGCGCTTCGGACGGCGTGATCTCTCCGGGAGGCGTGGGCTACGACATCAACTGTGGCGTGCGCCTGCTCCTGTCCGACCTCGACGTTCCGGCGGTGCAACCGCGCCTCAAGGATCTGGTGAACGAGCTGTCGCGCAGCATTCCATCGGGGACCGGCCGAGGCAGTCGGCTGTCCCTGAGCGACGCCGAGCTCGATCGCGTGCTCGCCGACGGGTGCAGGTACCTCCTCGAGCGGGAGTTTGCGACGTTGGACGACCTGGAGGCTACCGAGGCGAACGGCAGTCTCACTCGGGCCGACCCTGCCGCCGTCTCCGCGCGCGCCAAAGCCCGGGGTCGCGACCAGCTCGGCACCCTCGGGTCCGGTAATCACTTCGTCGAGGTCGAGACCGTCGAGGAACTTCTCGACCCAGCTGCCGCGCGCGTCTACGGCCTCGAGGCCGGCAGCGTCGTCGTGCTCATCCACACCGGCTCCCGCGGCCTCGGGCATCAGGTGTGCACTGACTACGTCCGGCTGATGGATCAGGTGATGCCGAGGTACGGCATCACGCTGCCCGACCGCCAACTGGCATGCGCGCCGTTCGCGTCGCCCGAGGGACAGCGCTACTTCGCAGCCATGTGCGCCGCCGCGAACTTCGCGTGGTGCAACCGTCAACAGATCACGCACGTGCTGCGGGACGTGTTTCGGCGGTTCTTCGGCGCCGGGCTCCGCCTGCTGTACGACGTCGCCCACAACATCGCGAAACTCGAGGAGCACGACGGCGAGCTCGTATGCGTGCACCGCAAGGGCGCGACGCGCTCCTTCGGGCCGCGGCACGCCGAGACACCCGCGCGTTACCGGGCAGCGGGGCAGCCGGTGTTCATCCCGGGCAGCATGGGGACCGGATCGTACGTGCTCGCGGGCGCGGACGAGGCGCTCGCCCTGAGCTTCGGCAGCGCGTGCCACGGCGCGGGGCGCGCCATGAGTCGCCATGCAGCGAAGCGCACCCAACCCGGCCACGAGGTGCGCCGGCAACTCGAGGCACAGGGGATCGCAGTCGCGTGCCGCTCGAGCGCCGAGCTCGCCGAGGAGGCGCCGTTTGCCTACAAGGACGTCGATCGCGTGGTGGACGTCGTGCACCGTGCCGGCCTCGCGCACAAGGTCGCCCGGCTGCGCCCCATCGGAGTCGTGAAAGGGTGAGGAGGAGGATGCGAACATGACCAGCTTCATCATGCTCACACGGGTGTCCCCCGAGGCGATCCGCTCCCCGCACGCTGTCGAGACGCTCGAACGGCAGGCGATGAGCGCCGTCCGCTCCGAGTGCCCGCAGGTGGAGTGGCTCCACAGCTGGGCGGTGCTTGGGCCCTACGACTACGTCGACGTGTTCCGGGCGCCCGATGTCGAGACCGCGACCAAGGTCGCGACGCTCGTGCGGATCGCGGGGCACGCGACCACCGAGGTCTGGGCCGCTACCGAATGGCCCAAGTTCAAGGAAATGGTCCGTGAGCTTCCCGAGGTCAGCGGGCTCATCACGGCGACGGTCTGACTCACGGAGGAGGAATCAATGGCGACGATGAACACCACAGGATTGCAGTTGCTGCGGAAGCTGGAGGAGCTCGAGCGGCGAGTGGCGGACTTGGCCGGCCACGTGAATGCCCTAGCGCGGCACACCACCGAGCTCGACGAGTTGAGGAAGGAGGTCGGGAAGCTGAAGGTCGAGGTCGAGGAGTACCGCGAAGAGTGAGGAGGAACACGCCCATGGGATGGAAACCGATGATCGTCGCCGTGGACGACTCCCCGGAGTCCGCATCCGCGGCAGCGTTGGGATGGCGGCTAGCGCAGGCGGCCGGCACTTCCTGTCACCTCGTTCACGTCGTGCACGACCCCGGGACCGCGCTTGCCTCCCTGCTGATGAAGCAGCGCAGTGGGGAGCTGGAGCCAGCCCTGCTGGAGCTGGTCGGCCCCCGGCTGCGTGCCGCTCTGGGGCAGAGCGTGCCGCCGGAGGCCCTGGAGCGGCTCGCGATCCGCGTGGGCCGCGCGGCGATCATGCTGGAGATCGAAGTCGAGAAGCTCGGGGCCGGGCTGGTGATCATCGGCGGCAAGCACCACCTGGCGTTGGGCCGCTGGCTCGGCGGGAGCACCGCGCGTGACGCGGTCCGTACGCTCTCAGTGCCGGTGCTCGTGACCGCAATCGCCCCGTCAGCCCTGCGTCGCGTGCTCGTGGCGGTGGATCTGTCCTATGCCGCCGAGCCGGCAATCAGAGAGGCGGAACGGTTCGCCCTGCTGGCGGGTGGGCAGATGCGAGCGATTCACGTGATCGAGCCCCTGAGCGTCGCCCCTGAAGCGGCGCAGTTCGTCGAGCAGCAGCGGTTCCACGACGACAGCGTAGCGGCTCTCGAGCGGGAGGTGTGGCCGCTGCTGCGCCTGCCGGGCGCCGAGCGGACCATGCGGTCGGGCGACGCAGCGGTCGAGCTCACAGCCGAGGCGGCCGACTGGCGCGCCGATCTGCTTATCGTCGGGTCGCACGGGAAGGGCTGGGTCCAGCGCGCCTTGCTGGGCACGGTCACCGAGCGGTTGCTCAATCAGCTGCCCGTGTCACTCCTCGTGGTACCCGTGCGCAAGCCGCAGGTCGTCGCGGAGGCGGTCAAGCAATCGGGATCGCATGCGCGGGCCGGGGCGCCGGCACGACGAGCAGCGACGCCGTCGTGAGGTGGTCGAGCAGCCATTCGGTCGTGCTGCCGATCAACACGCGGTCCACGAAACCCTTGCCCTGCGAGCCGACGACCACTACGTCCGCCCTCCACCGGGCCGCTTCCGCCGCTATCTCGGCATCCGCGGACCCGCGGCGCACTGACCGTTCGGACTCCGGGATGCCAAGCCTGCTCGCGAAACGGTTGAACGCCTCGACCGATCGCCGTTGGAGCAGCTTCCGGTCAGGAGCGCGTGGCACCAAGTAAGCATATCGGACCGGCTCCACGACGTGCAGAACGCGCAGGTCGGCATCGAGGCGGCCGGCCAATTCCCTCCCTTGGTGGAGCGTCGGCTCTGCCGTCGCGGACTCGTCGACCGCCACGAGGATGCGCCTGATGGCAGACGAGCTCCCGATCAAGATCGGGAGCTCAAGGGTTCGCACGAGGTAATGAGCGGTACTCCCGCCCAGCGCGCGCGCCAGCGGTCCGTGCCGCTTTCGGCCGAGCACGACCAACGTCGCCTCGTAGTACGCCGCTCGTTCTGCGAGCACTCGTGCAGCACGACCGGGCCACACTTGCAGCGTGCGGGCCACCGCCGGCGGAACGACGCGGCGCAGCCGAGCGAGCAATGCTCTCCGGGACTCGATGGCCACCCGCTCAACCAATCGGTGCCCCGCAACGGACGCTTGCTCGAATGCCAGAGCCGCGAGCGGCTCGCGCACGGCGTGAATCAGCCGGCACGTCGCCCCCGTTGCCCGGCCAATTCTCCATGCCAGAGCCGCGGCCCGCAGAGACGGCGGCGACGCATCGACTCCCACTACGATTGTCTTGGCTGACATGCTCGGCTCCTTTGCACGCGCCGCTTTACCAGCTTTTCGACCTCCACCGCCACGAACACGGCGCTCGAGAGCGCCAAGGAAACTGCGAGCTCCTTCGCTGTGAGCGGCTCCGTTCGCAGGATCGCGTTTGCTACGGGCAGGTACAGTGTGCCCAGCTGTAGCGCCAGGGTGAGTCCCACCGCGCCGAGCAGGGATGGGTTCGACCAGAGCCCGCGGCTGAAGAATGACTCGCGGTCCGACCGGACGGCCAGCGCGTGACCGATCTGCGAGAGCGCGAGCACCGTGAACGCCATGCTCTGCCAATGTGTCGCCTCGCCCTTGTCCCCCAGTGCGACCGTGGCCAGCGTGACGCTCCCCATGAGGATGCCGACCCACAGCACATGTTGCCACAAGCCGCCCCCGAAGAAGCTCTCGCGCGGTTTCCGGGGAGGACGGTCCATGATCCCCACCTCCGCTGGTTCGGCCACGAGCGTGAGGCCGGGCAGCCCGTCGGTCACAAGGTTGATCCACAGGATGTGGATCGGCAGGAGCGGGGCGGGCAGCCCGAGAAACGGGGCGAGCAGCAGCGGCCAGAGTTCTCCGACGCCGCTCGTGAGCGCGTATTTCACGAACTTGCGGAGGTTGTCGTAGATGCGGCGGCCTTCGCGGACGGCACCGACGATGGTCGAGAAGTCGTCGTCCAGAAGAACCATGTCCGCTGCTTCGCGTGCAACATCTGCGCCCCGGGCCCCCATGGCGACCCCGATGTCCGCGAGCTGGAGCGCGGGAGCATCGTTCACGCCATCGCCCGTCATCGCGACCGCCTCGCCCCGGTCCTGCAGCGCCTTCACGATCCTGATCTTCTGCTCGGGCGCGACGCGCGCGTACACTCGCACGTCGCGCACGCGCCGCTCGAACTCGTCCGGCGGCAGACCCGCCAGCTCCGGGCCGGTCATGACCGCGTCCGCCGGCTCGATGATGCCCAGCGTCTCGGCGATCGCGCGGGCGGTCGCGGGGTGATCACCCGTAATCATGATGACGCGGATGCCGGCGGACTGACACGCCGCCACCGCGGCCTTCGCCTCTGGACGCGGCGGGTCCTGCAGACCGACGAGGCCGAGAAAGCTCTGGTCCGCTTCCACGGCGGCGGCCGAAAGCTGGGCCGACTCCCCGGCGAGCCGGCGGCACGACACAGCGAGGACGCGGTAGCCACGCCGGGCCAGCTGATTGGCAACCGCGAGGATCGTACCTCGCTCGAGCGGCGCCGATCCGCTCTGCGTGAGGCGATTCACGCACCCGGCGAGCACGCCCTCGGGCGCGCCCTTCGTGAATGCCACGACTTCCCCGTCCCGTTGATGCAGCGTCGTCATCTTCCCGCGCTCGGGCGAAAACGGAAGCTCGCCGATGCGCGGCAGCAGAGCTTCGAGAGCCCCTTTTTCGCGGCCGGCACGCGCCGCGGCGACGAGCAGGGCAACCTCCGTCGGGTCCCCCTCCGGGCGGCCGGTGGCGGGCCAACAGGCGTCGTTGCTCAATGCCAGCGCCGCGAACAGCGACGACCAGGGCTCACGGTCCTCGGCGGCCGGGAGCTCGCCCGTGATCAGCCGCTCGTCGGCATACAGCGCCTCGACCCGCATGTCGTTCAGGGTGAGCGTCCCGGTCTTGTCCGCACAGATGTGAGTGACCGACCCGAGCGTTTCCACCGCTGCAAGCCGCCGGATGAGGGCGTGGCGCCGCGCCATCTGCCGCGCGCCCAAGGCGAGCGATATGGTGACGACGGCTGGCAAGGCTTCGGGCAGGGCGGCGACCGCCAGGCTGACTGCCGTGAGCAGCATGCGGCCCAGCTGCTCTCCAGCCACCAAGCCGACTGCGAAAATGAGCGCACACAGGGCGAGGACGACGATCGAGAGACGCTGCCCCAGCTGGGCAAGACGTCGCTGCAGCGGTGTACGGACCGGCTGATCGACGCGCAGCAGCCCGGCGACGCGGCCAAGTTCGGTCGCCATTCCCGTCGCCACCACGACGCCGATCCCACGCCCGTAGGTCACGACCGTCCCCTTGTACGCCATGTTGTGCCGGTCGCCGAGGGGAAGCTCGGCGTCCGGAAGCGGCACGGGGCTCTTGTCGACCGGTTGAGACTCCCCGGTCAAGGCTGCCTCGTCCACCCGCAAGCCAGCAGTCTCGATGAGACGTAGGTCGGCGGGAACGACGTTGCCCGCCTCCAGGGCGACGATGTCTCCCGGCACCAGCGCGGCGGAGGGCACTTGGCGCGCCTCGCTGCCTCGACGAACCCGCGCCTGTGGCGCCGCGAGCGCCCGCAAGGCGGCGAGCGCGCGCTCCGCGCGGTACTCCTGCAGAAAGCCCAGCGTCGCGTTGAGCAGGACGATGGCTACGATGGCGGCGATGTCCTGGAGCTCGCCGAGAAAGCCCGCCACGACGGCGGACGCGAGCAACAAGAGCACCATGAAGTCGGCGAACTGTGCCAGCAGCATTCGCACGACGCCCCGACGATGCGGCGCAGGGAGTGTGTTCGGTCCGTGGCGTGCCAGTCGAACGGCGGCCTCGTGCGGGTGGAGCCCCGTTTCGGGATCGACGTCCAGTCGCTCACAAGCCTCGCTCGCGGAGCAGACCTGCCAAGGCAGCCCGCTCCCCTCTCGGGAGGACGAGACGACCGTGCTCGCGGGCATCGGGCGCTGCGCGACTCGGAGATCCATAGGCTCACACAAACTTTGCGCCGGATCAGATGAGGATTCCGTGAGATCTTCCGCGAGAACTCACAAGCAATTCATGCGGACCGCGGCAGGTTCGGGCCGGGAGTGATCGTCATGACGACCAAGCGTGCGCTGCAAATCATCCTCGCCATCAGCCTGTTCGGGGTGGCCTTCTCGGGATACCTCTCCTACCAAGAGCTGTTCGGCGGGACGGCGACGAGCTGCCCGGCGCCCGGCGCACCCGGCACCGTCTTCGGGTATCCGGCTTGTGTCTACGGCTTCTTCATGTACCTCGCCCTGGCGTTTTTCGCGGTGGCGGGTCTCGACGCCGAGCGGCGGCGCGCCGCCGGCGGCTAACGGGCCTTGGATGCTGGGCGAGCTGAGCCCCGACCAGGTCGACCGCCTGCTGCGCGCCGAGACGGTCGGCCGCATCGGGTGCCATGCCGGCGACCGCACCTACGTGGTGCCCGTCACGTACGCGTATGACGGGTTGGCGATCTACGGGCACACTGGCGAGGGGATGAAGGTGCGCATGATGCGGGAGAATCCCGAGGTATGCTTCGAAGTGGACCGCATGGAGAACATGGCCAACTGGCGGAGCGCCATCGTCTGGGGTCGCTTCGAGGAGCTGCGCGGTACCGCCGCCGCCCACGCGATGGGACTCCTCATGGATCGACTGCTGCCGCTGATCCCGAGCGAGACCGCTGGCGCAACTCACGGCAGCGAACCGTCAGCCGTCCACCGCACCGATGTCGCAGGTCGGCCCCCCGTCGTCTACAAGATCGTAATTCGCGAAAAGACGGGGCGGTTCGAGAGGCGTTGATCGACGGTCGCAGCCAGCGCCGCGACCGCCTCCATCACTCCTCCCGCCCCATCGCCAGGCTCGCGAAGAATGCCCCCGCTGCCGCGGCGATCGTCAGAGGCCCGGTTTCGAGGTGGAGCAACGGCCCCGCAAAGAGACCCACCAGCGTCGACGCCACGGCGACCGAAACGGCGATCAGGAGCATCGCGTTGAGATTGCGGGCCAGGTGCCGGGCCGTGGCCGCGGGGATGATGATGAGCGACCCCATCAGCAGCACGCCCAAGTAGCGCAAACCGAGGGCTACGGTCAGCGCGAACGCCAGGAGATAGAGCAGGTTCAGGCGCGGCACGGCGATGCCGGCGGTACGAGCCATGTCGGGGGAGATGAGGGCGAGTACCAGGCGGCTCTTCGCCTGGAGCACGAAGGCGATCACCAACACGGCCGCGGCGAGTCCCAAAACGTTCTCCCAGCGACCGAGCGCGCGCGGCGCGCCGAACAGCGCGTCGATCAACGCCTCGCCCGACGTGAGCATGCTCCCGACGGCGAGGCCCGCCGAGAACAACACGCCAATGATCGCCTCCGTCGGCACGCGTGTCTTGTGCTCGAGCCGCCACACGAGCAGGGTTCCGAGAACCAACGCCGCCAACCCGCCGAGCACCGGGCTCACGTGTAGCGCGAGCGCGACCCCGATGCCCGGCAAGGCGACGTGCGACATCGCGTCGGAGGCGAGCGTCATCCGCCGCATCACGGCAAAGCAACCCACGAGTCCGGCTGCCACCGCCGTGCCGATCGACAGCACGAGGGCGCCGAGGGAACTATTCGTCATGGAGGTGGAACTTCATTGGCGTGCCGTACACTTCCTGTAACCGCTCGGGCGTGAGGATTTCCACGGGCGGGCCGTAGCAGATGCCGCGGCGTCCCAGGCACAGCACGTTCGTGGCATACCGATACACGAGGCTCAGCTCGTGCGAGATCAGAAGAAGCGTGAGATCAGCCGTTTGCTGGACGCGGCGAATCGCGGCGTATAGCCCTTCCTCGCCCGGCTCGTCAATTCCCGCCGTTGGCTCGTCGAACAGCAGCACGGTGGGACTGCCCATCAAGGCGAAGGCAACAAGCAACCGCTGGAACTGCCCGCCGGAGAGCGTCCCGATCGGCATAGCGGCGACGTCCGGGGTGAGGCTCACGAGCGCGAGGGCACGCGACACGGCGGCCGGGGCTGCCTTCGACACCTGGGCCTTGGCGCGCAGAAAATCGATTCCCGAAAGCGGGAGGTCCCGCTCGATGTCGAGCTTCTGGGGCACGTACCCGATCCTCGTACCCGGTGCCCAGCGAATCATCCCCTCAGACGAAACCGCTCCGATGAGCGCCCGCAAGAGCACGGTCTTGCCGGAGCCGCTGGGACCGATGATCGCGAGCGACTCGCCCGCGGCCACGGTGAAGGTCAGGTCCCGAAACACCGGGGTCCGCCCGAAGCGGACCGACAGTCGCTCGACCTCCAAGGCGTGAGGCAAGCCGGCTCCTCACCGCGCCTGGGCCACAACCCGCAGCCCATCCGCGATCCGGTCGCTCGGATTCCGGACCACGACGTCGCCCTCGTTCAGCCCCTGCACGATCTCCGTCTCGAACGTGCTGCGGTGACCCACTCGCACGTCCCGCTGCCGCGCCCGGCCCTGCTCGACCACGAACACACTCCATCCGTCGCCGTGACGGAACAAGGCGCTCGTCGGCACCTGTAACACGTCCCGGCCTTCCCACACGACGATCCGGACCTCGACGCGATAGCGATCGCCGATCGCGCCCGGCGGGTCCACGAAGTCGCCGATGACATTGACCCGCTGCTCCTCCACTCCGAGCGCGGACACCTTGGTGAACCCCGAGGGCTCGACTCTCCGCAGGCGCCCCCGTAGCGTCTCCCCACCACCCCACCCTTCGATCAGTATCGCGTCGCCCGGCTTGACCCGGACGGCATCCGACGAGAGCAGATCTGCGACGATCTCGAGCTTTGCTGGGTCGCCCAGCTCGAGGAGCGGCGTGCCCGCGAGCACGACCCGCTCGCTTCGCTCGGGGACTCGTAGCACGCGGCCCCTCACGGGGGAGCGGAGCGGGATTGCCGCACCGGCTCCCGCGAGCAGCGCCGCCCGCGCGACTTCGACATCGTGCGCCACAGCCTGAGCCCGAAATTGCGCGGACTCGAGCTCGCGCGCTCGCGTCGTCTCCTCGAGCTCCGCGCGCTCCCGCTCCTCGGGAGCGATCAGGTTCCTGGCCGCGAGCTGCTGCGCGCGTTGGCAGCTACGTCGCGCCTGCTCGGCCGCTGCCCCGGCCTGCGCCACGCCGGCATCGGCGGCCCGCTGCGCATCCTCGGCTTCGGCGACGCGTGCCACGGCCTGCTCCCGCGCCCGGGCATCGAGCGGCGCGGGAAGCAGCCGGCCCACGACCGCCCCGGCCGCCACGGCGTCCCCCTCCCGCCACTCGATCCGAGCCACCCGCCCCGCGACCGGAGCGGCGACGACATACCGGTCGCGCACCCGTGTCTCGCCTTCCTCGTCGACCGTCACCTGGAGCGAGCCCCGCGCCACTCGCGTGGTCTCCACTTGCAGGGGTCCCGGCCGGAGCAGGGCGACGGCGCCCGCCACGGCCAGCGCCACGGCGGCCCCTAATCCGATGCGCTTGGGCGTGAGCTTCATGGCTCGCTCATTCCCGGGTCTTGAGGACGGCGACGAGGTCCAGCCGGTCGAGCCGCCGCCGGACGAGAAGTCCGGACGCGACCGCCGCGCCGAGAATGACGACGACCGCGAAGGCGTACGTCTGCGTGCTCACGATGAGCGGAACCCGGAACAGCTCCCACTGGTACAGGCCGGCCAGCACGCCACAGAAGCCGTAGCCCATCGCGAGCCCCGCGGCGATCCCCGCCAGCGTGAGGATCGCCTGCTCGCCGAGGAGCATCAGAGAGATCTCGCCGCGGGTGAAGCCGAGCACCCGCAAGCTCGCGAGCTCGCGCGCCCGCTCCGCCAACGCGATGCGCGCCGCGTTGTAGACCGTCGCGACCGCCAGCGCGCCCGCGAAGCCGATGAGGATCGCCGTCATGATGCCGATGCTCCGGGCGAGCGTGGCCTCGAAGCTCGCGAGCGCCGCGTCGCGGCTCGCGACGCCGGCCACGCCCGGTAGCCGCTTGAGCCGGCCGTACAGCGCCGGCGCCGCCAACGGATCGACGCGCAGGAAGGCGCCCGATAGCGTTGCCCCCTCCCACAGCAGGCGATTCAGCGCGCCCCGGTCCATATACGCCGAGAGGCCAAGCAGCTCGTCCACGAATCCCGCCACCGCCGCGCGACGCACCGGCCGCGCTCCCTCCAACACTTCGATCGTGATCGTATCGCCGGGCGCGACCCGGAGGATCTCGCCGAGCTTCGCGGTGAGCACGACGCCTTCCGGCGGCAGCGCCACCGGGCGGAGGTCGCGTCCGATCAGCCGACGTAGCTCCCCGGTCCGGTCGAGCCCGAGCAGCGCCGTTCGCCGACTGCGATGGCCGGCCCGCAGTCGCACCGCCACCGAGCGGTATCCCTCCGCATGCAGCACGCCGGGAAGCCGCTCGAGCTCGTGCCGCACCGCCAGCGGGCGGGGCGCGTTGAAGGCCACGCTGAGATTCTCGCGCTGGACGTGGCGGAACTGCACGTCCGCCATGTAGCGCATTGCGTCGACGAAGAATCGTCCCACCACGAGGATCGCGACAGCGAACGCGATGCCGAGCGCGGACAGAGCGGCCTTGACGGGGCGGCGCTCGAGGTTACGCGCGATGATGCGTCCCGGCGCGGCGAGAAGCCGGTGCACCCCGAGCCGCTCGAGCAGGCCCGTGCGAAACTGGGCCGGCGGCTCGGGCTGCATCGCTGTAGCGGGCGGCAGCGTGACCACGCGCCGCACGGCACCGGCGGCCCCGATGACCGCGGCGCCGAACGCCACGAGCAGGGCGAGTCCCACCGCCGTCCAGTCCAGGCGAAAGACGAACGTCGGGAAGCGATAGAACTCCGCATAGCGGGCGTTGGTCTGTCCGGCGAACCACAACCCCAGCCCGATCCCTGCCACCGCACCGATGAACAGCGCCACGAGCGCGAGCTTCAAGTAGTGCCAGCCGACCGACCGGTCGGCGTAGCCGAACGCCTTGAGCACTCCGATCTGCTCCCGCTCCGTGCTCACGAGGCGGGCGAGCACGATATTCAACAGGAACGCCGCGATCCCCAGGAAGATCGCCGGGATGACCGTGCCCGAAACGCGGTTCTGAGCGATTTCGTCGTTCAAGAACCGCGCGGACACCTGGTCGCTTCGTCCGTAGGCGCCCAGCCCCCCGTACCGCTCCATCAGCCGATCGACTCGAGCGATCACGTCGGCCTCGACGGCCCCCGGCGTGAGCGTAAGCGACACGTCGTTGAATGCGCCCACCATGTCGAACGCCGGTCCCAGCGCGTCCCGGCTCATCCACAGCACGCCGAACCGCCGGTTGTCGGGAAACAGCCCACCCGCGCCGATCTCGTACACGTATTCCGGCGACAGGGCGATCCCCACAATCCTCAGCCAATCCCAGCGTCCATTGATCACCGCGCCGATTGTGCCGCCCACCGCGAGACCATTCGCCACCGCGAACGCCTCGCTCACCATTACCTCGTCCCGCCGGCCCGGTTCGAGCCAACGGCCTCGACGCAGGTGCAAGTCGTTGAGCATCGGCCGCCGGGTCTCCGGAACCGACACGAGGTGCCCGGTTGCGGGCTCGGCCAGCCCCGGCACGTCGAGCGTCACCTCGGTGACGATGCGCGTATCGACCTCCGCCACTCCGGGGAAGGCGGCCAGCCGCGGGCGCAGCGCCTCCGGAGCGCGGGTCAAGTGCGCAAACACGTCGGCGAACCGGTAATCGCCGTAGTAGGCGGCGCGAGAAGCGAGCAGCGAGCTGTACGAGGTGCGCGTCGTCACCACGATCGCGACGCCGCACGCCACGACCACCCCGATCGCCGCCACCTGGCCGCGCAGGTGCCACACGTCTCGCAGCAGCTTGCGGTCCAGGGCCTTGAGACGCGCTACCACGACAGCTCCTCGGGCTTGGCGCGGCGGGCGTTGCGCGTGATTTCCGTGATCTCACCGCTCCGCATTCGGATCACCCGGTCCGCCATCGCGGCGATCGAGGCGTTGTGCGTGATCAGTGCCGTCGTCGTCCCGAGCTCGCGATTGACCCGCTCCAGGACCTCCAGTACCAGCTTGCCGGTCTCGTAGTCGAGGGCGCCCGTCGGCTCGTCGCACAGCAGCGCGTCGGGCCGCTTGGCGACGGCGCGCGCGATGGCCACTCGCTGCTGCTCGCCCCCCGAGAGCTGCGCCGGAAAGTGGTCCAGCCGCTCCCCCAGCCCGACCAGCCGCAGCGCCTCCGCGGGCTCGAGCGGCCGCTCGGCGATCTCCGTCACCAGCGCCACGTTCTCGCGCGCCGTGAGACTGGGAATCAGGTTGTAGAACTGGAACACGAAGCCGACGTGCTCCCGTCGGAACCGCGTCAGCTCGCGGTCGTCGGCCGCCGTGAGGTCGTGCTCGAAGAAGTGCACGGTCCCGCTGGTCGGCACGTCGAGCCCACCGAGGATGTTGAGCAGCGTGGACTTGCCGCTTCCCGAGGGGCCGAGGATGACGACGAGCTCCCCGCGGTACAGATCGAGATCCACAGCGCGGAGTGCGTGAACCGTGACCTCGCCCATGCGGTACACCTTGGTGAGGCCTCGCGCCCGGAATACGACTTCAGTCGGTATTGCGGCCGGCAGCTCGGGCTCCGTACGGAGCGTTGCGACGGGGGGCATAGGCTCGCTGGTGCAGGCTAGCGCGCGCGCGATGGCGCGAGTCTGAAGGTTACCTGAAGCGACCTTCAGCCGGACTTCACCGCGCCGTGCTTAGCGTAGGGGCATGACCCTCGCCCTCAGTCTCGAAGTGGCGCGCAATCTGGGCGTCGCCGCCCTGGCCGGCCTCGCGGTCGGCATCGAGCGCGAGTGGTCGGGGCACGCGACCGGGCCCACCGCGCGATTTGCGGGCGCGCGCACTTTCCTCCTGCTCGGAACGCTCGGCGGCCTCGCCGGCTGGCTCGCCACCGGAGAGCTGATGGTTCTCGGCGCCCTCGTGCTGGCCGGCGGCATCGCCCTCACCGTGGCGGCCTACGCCATGGCGGCGCGCCGGAGCCCCGCAGACATCGAGGGCACGACCGAGGTCGCGGCGCTCGCGGTGCTCGCCCTCGGCGCCGTCGCGGGGCTGGGATTCCCCCTCCTCACGAGCGCGGCGGTGTCGATCATGGTGTTGGCCCTCGTCGAAAAAGGCCACATCCACCAACTCGTGCGGCGCATCGGCGAGCGCGAGATGGGCGCGGCGCTTCAGTTCGCGGTGCTGGCGCTGGTCATCCTGCCGCTGCTCCCGAAGGGGCCGTACGGCCCGTTCGACAGCATCCGCCCGCGCGCGCTGTGGATCGTGGTCCTGCTCTTCTCCGGATTGAGCTTCGCCGGATACCTCGCCCGGCGCGCCGTGGGCGCCACGCGAGGCTACGCGGTGACCGGGCTCCTCGGGGGCGTCGTCTCGTCCACCGCCGTCACGTTGACCTTCGCCCGTCACAGCCGGGCCGAGCCGGCGCTGAGCTCCGCCCTCGCGCTCGGCGTCGTGGGAGCGAGCACCGTCCTGTTGCCGCGCGTGCTGTTGTTGGGCGCCGTCTTGAACCCCGCCTTGGCCTGGGCTTCGCTCGCCTACCTGCTTCCGGCGCTGCTCGTCGGCGGCACGGTCGTGGCCATTACCCTGCTGCGGCCGCCAGCGCACCCACAGGACCATCCCACCGAGATGCGCAGCCCCTTGGGGCTCGGGTCCGCCATCAAGATGGCCGTCGGGTTCCAGGCGGTGTTGCTCCTCGTTCCCCTCGCCCAGCAACTCTGGGGAACCCCGGGCGTCGTCGGTTCCGCGGTCATCGTCGGAGTCAGCGACATGGACGCGCTGACGGTTTCCATGGCGAGGCTGGCGGATTCCCCGACGTCCGTCGCGCTGGCGGCGCGGGCGCTGGGCGTCGGCGCGCTGGCGAGCACGCTGTTCAAACTCGGCCTCGCGCTCGCGCTCGGATCCGGCCCGTTCCGCCGCCGGGCGGCTGCGGGACTCGCCGCCCTCGCGGTCGCGTGCGGGCTGGGCCTGTGGCTCGCCGGCTGAGCGGGCCACGGCCGGCAAGGCGTTACGACAGCGCTACGGTCTCGCCGTCGCCCGCGACCGCGACCATCCACCCGTAGCGCGCCCGGATGGCGCGCGCCAGCGCCTCGCACGCCGCGGGCTCCCCGTGCACGAGGTATGTGACGCGCGGAGGCCGCTCGAAGCCGCCCAACCAACGGAGCAACTCTCCCGAATCGGCATGCGCCGATAGCGCGTCGATGCGCTCGACGCGGGCGTGGACGGGCACCATCTGACCGAACATCTTGAGCTGCGTCGCGCCCTCCTCGAGCGCACGGCCGCGGGTGCCCGCCGCCTGGAAGCCGACGAGCAGCACAATGGTGCGGGGGTCCGGCAGTCGCTGCGCGAGGTGATGCAGGACCCGCCCCCCGGTGGCCATCCCGCTCGACGAGATGATGATCGCCGGCCCCCGCACGGCGTTGATGGCTCTCGACTCCTGCTCGGTGCGAGCGATATGGAGGTTCCCGGGCGCGAGGGGACGCTCACCCAACGCCAACGCTCGAGCCATGTCCGCGTCGTACTCCTCCGGGTGCTGCCGGTACGCGTCGGTCACCTCGATCGCCATGGGGCTGTCCATGTAGACGGGCAGGGTGGGGACGCTCCCCGTCTCCTCCAGGCGGCGCAGCATCCAGAGTAATTCCTGTGTTCGATCCACGGCGAACGCGGGCACCACGATCGTGCCGCCGTGGCCGGCGGCGTCGCGCACGATCCGCGCGAGATCCTCCTCCGCGCCGGTCGGATGAGGTCGGTCGCCGTACGTCGATTCGAGTAGCAGGACGTCCGCGGCGGGCACCGGCTCCGGATCGCGGAGAATGGGTCGGTCGTAGCGCCCGAGGTCCCCGGAGTACACCAGCCGCGCGGCTTCGAGTTGCAGCTCCACCGTGGCCGACCCCAGGATGTGACCCGCCTGCCGCAGGAGCGCGGTGACGCCGGGGGTCACCGCGAATGCCCGATCGTACCCGCACCGCTCGACGAGGTGGAGCGCCGCGTGCGCGTCCTCCAGCGTGTAGAGCGGCAGCGCCGGCTTGTGCTTCGAGTAGCCCTTCCGGTTGGCGCGCTCGGCTTCCTCTTCCTGCAAGTGCGCGGCATCCGGAAGCACGACCTCGAGCAGGTCCGCCGTGCCCGCCGTGCAATAGATCGATCCATGGAAGCCTTGGCGCGCGAGCAACGGCAGGTAGCCGGAGTGGTCGATGTGTGCGTGGCTCAATACGACCGCGTCGATGGTCCGCGGATCCGGGACTCGGCGATCCCAATTCCGCAGCCGCAGCGCCTTCAGCCCCTGGAACAGGCCGCAGTCGAGCAAGACGCGGCGGTCGCCGGCCGTGACGAGATGCATCGAGCCCGTGACCGTGCCCGCAGCGCCGAGAAACTGAAGGGTCGACACGGGGAGGGAAGATGCGGGACGCGCCGTCAGGCGGCTAGCAGACACGGCATCATCTTCAGCCCGAGCTCCATCCCCTTCCAAGGGAGCCCTGCCGGCTCGGGCCGAGTGATGCGGCGCAAATCGAGGGGGAGAAGCGCATCGAGATCGAGGCGACCGCGCCAAGCGGGCTCGTGGTGATGGACCTGCCTTGATCTAGAGCCCCTGCCGGAAGCGCAGCCCTAGCGTGCGATAGCGGAAGCCTTCGCTCGTCACGTGCTCCGCGTTCGTGGCTGCACCACTGTTGGTGATCGAACCGACCAGTGCGATCTCGTTGTTCGCCCCCCAGTCGCGCGACAGCGAGAAACCCAGATGCCATTCGACCTGGTGCGCAGCGGTATCCGATACCTGCTGCGCTCCCAGGCCGCCGTCCGCCCGCAGACCCCAACCGCTCCGTTGCCACAGGTACACGGCGCGCGCCTCGAACACCGAAAACCGGTTCGGCGCGAAATACCCTGTGCCGGGAGTCTTCCGATACTCCATGATCCGCGCGAACGGGCCAATCTGGAGCCCGGGAAGCATGCGTCCGAGCACGGCTCCCACGGCCGCGATCCGACGGTTGCCGTCGGAAAACCACGTACCGTTCGCGCCTCCCGAAATGGACCACCCGGCCCCCGGAGAGACGTCGAAGCTCAGATCCACGGCGTCGAGCGTCAGGTCCAGAAGCATCAGGCGCGCGGTTTCGTCGAACGGGGAGCGCGAGTATCCGACGCTCAGGGCGGCATAGCGCGCCGGTCGCAGCCCGAGACCGAGTTCCGCCGTGAGCACCGTGCGGGAGGGTCCGGTGTCCGGGTCGATGCGACGCGCGCCAAGCCCCGCGCGTAGCACCGTCCCGTTGCCGAGGGCGGTCGCGGCATAGCCCCCACCCCCATAGCTCGAGCCGCGCAGCGTGTCGATCGTGGCGTGGCGCCACCCGGCGTGCAGCACGCCGCGGAGGTGCGTGCCGAGCGACGCAGTGACGGTTCCCTCCTGGGCCACGAAGTCGTTGTTGTCGGAATCGGTCGCACCGTCCACCGAGGTCGCGACCTCCGGGCGCAGCGCCGCCCGGACGACGCGCTCCAAGTCGCGCGCCGTGCGGTCACCGGGCGCCACGGCCCGCGCCCGAGCGGCATACGCCTCGGCGAGCCCCGGCTGGCCCTTCCAGAAGAGCGTCTGCGCCAGCCCAATCAACAACTCCGCATCGTCGGGATGCCGTTCCAACGCCTTGCGCCACAGCTCCTCCGCGCGATCCAAGTCCCCGCCCCAGGCGATGGCGCGCGCCTGCCCCGCGAGCGCGTCGCTGCGATCGGGGGAGCGCGTCAGCACCGAGTCGTAGAGCACGGCCGACGCCGCAGTCTGGCCGGCCCACGCGAGCACCTGGGCGTGCGTGACCATGATGTCCTCGTCCCGCGGCTCGAGCCGGCGCAAACGGGTTAGGCGTGCCAGCGAACGCGCCAGCTTCCCGTCCCAGCTGTCGAGGATCGCCAGCCGATACAGGGCGCGCTGGTTGAGCGAGTCCGCCGCGAGCACCCGCTCGTAGCCCGCACGCGCGGCGGCGTAGTCGCCCTTCCCGAACGCGGCCTCGGCTTCGGGCAACTGGGCGGCAAGGGAGCGCGCCAACAGAACGGCTATGAGCACCACCGTGCCGCCCTTGGTCACCACGACCCCCACACATCGCGCATGGCGAAGTAGACGGGCTTCAGACGTTCGTGCCACTCGGGTACCTCCCAGGTCGGCCAGGCGTAGGTCCGCTCGGGGTCGAGGCGCGCGATTCCCGCGCCCCCCGCCCGGGGCAGCGCAGCCACCCTGAATCGGAATCCATCAGTCACCGCGGTCTCGAACGTTCCGCTGCGCCGATACCGCACCATCACGCGGCGCGAGGACGGGTCGGTGACATTCAAGAGCGCCCACCCGATGCGCACCTCGACCAGGCCCGCCGCGCGGTCCACGTACCAATCGGCGAGGCTCGACTCCGCCGCACGGGCGTAGCGCAACCGCCCACGGTTCACACCCCGGGCCGGATAGGTCCTGCCGTCACGCCCGATCCGCCACCGGTTGGTCGTCACGAACAATGAATCGAACGCTCCATCGCGCCGCGTCGCGTCCACCGTCGCGGCTTCATTATAGAAAAGGTCGAGCCCCGTGGGGCCCATCCCTCTGCGGAGCCCAAGGTACGGGTTGTACCACGGGGCCACCAAGAGCTGCGCGTCGCTCGTGTCGTTCAGGACCAGCGCGAACTCGCATCCTACGGTGCCCAGCCCGGCGAGCCCCGGCAGCCGGAACTGGCCCCGGTCCCGCCGGTACGTGTCGATTCCCACCACGTAGCGCGCCGAGTCCATCGCCGGGTCGCCGAGCGCCACGTACAGATAGGACGGGTCGGACCCGACCCGCAATGTGAGCGCCACGCCGCGCTCGAGCACGGGAAGCGCCTGCCACGCCGCGGGATCGCCCCCCGGCTCGGGTGTCGCCTGCGCGAGCCCCGCGTACTCGCCCACCAGGCCGTAGTGCTGCTCCGCGTTCTCCACGTTGTGCCACAGGCGCGTGCGCTCGGGGGGTGATTCGAGATCGATCGTGACCCAGGTATGCTTGAACCACTCGTCGAGCCAGGCGAACAGGACGCCGCCCGCGGCGCCGGCCTCGTGTACCTCGCGTGTCAGCCGCGCGTCGATTTGCGCCATCGCCCGCTCGTCGTGCCCACCGTGGCTCAGCCCCTCCGACTGCAGATGCGATACCCCGCGCGACGACGGCACGCCGTACTCGGCGATCAAGAGCGGCCGGCCGGTGTGATGTTGCTTCAGCGCGCGCAAGTATCCGAAGTAGTGGGACGGGCCTTGAGCCGAGCGCGCCCCGCCGTAGCTCGAATCGAGATCGATGAAATCCGGATAGTAGGGATACGCGTGGTACGACGCGAAGTAGCCGGCGATGTCCGCCGCCGTGGTCCGCACCAGCATCGCGTCGAGCGCTTCGCGGTCGTTGTCGTACTCCTTGAGCCGCGGATTGGGTGGGAACCCATGACGCCGGCGCAACCGCTGCTCTTCGTCGAGCGTGGGCTCGGTCGGGTGCGGCAAGGGGTCCAGCGTGGGCCAATTGGTGTACGCGATCGGGCGCTGCGCGTGGTAGCGGTCCCATTCGTACGCAAGCAGGTAATCGCACTGCTCCGCCATCCATGCGTCGCTCGGCGTGCCCCGATCGACGGCGAGAAACCGCCCGGTGAACCGGGTGCGGTCGCGCCGGCGCGCGTTGTAGGCCCGGACCGACGACGGCTCCCACTCCCGGCCGATGATGAACGCCAAGGCGTGGTCCGCCACGTCCGCGTCGTAACGGCCGAACGCGTGACCCGACCGTGCGGCGACACTGGCGCTTCCGTGCACCAGGTCCACGACGCGCCGAATCTCGGCCCGGAACGCGGCCTTCCAGCGGGCGTCGTCGTAGTCGTTTCGGGGCGGCAGCTCGGTCCATACGCCGTGCAGCAGCCACAGCACCCGATCGGGGTGCGCGTCGTTCCAGGCCTTGAGCGCCCGATAGAAGGCGGGCGGGAAGATCGTGTAGAGCCGCACGGCGTTGGCATTCGCGCCGGCGATCAGCTCGAGCCAGCGGGCGTACGTCGAGTCGTCTGGGGGAAAGTCGGAGGGAAAGTGGCCGGGGAGTGCGACGCCGAGGTTGATGCCCTTCACGTAGAACGGCCGCCACTCACCGCGCACACGAACCTCGAACGCGTCGCCCGCCGTGCGGGCGGGCACCGCGGGCTGCGACGGCCGTTTCGCAGGCGGCCGCGCGAGACCGCTGTCGATGCCGAGTGCCAGCAGCTGCTGCTCGGCGTCGGCGTACGCGGGGGCGAGTCGCAGCGTGCGGCGCCAGGCCACGGCGGCCGCCGCGCGCTCGCCGAGGCGCGCCCGGGCGAGCCCGAGCCCATACCATGCCTCCGCGTCGCCTGTGTCGCTCCGCACGGCCGCGGCAAACCGCTCCAGCGCGGCGCGTGCTTCCCCTTGGCGGAGCCGCACGAAGCCCAGCCCCAGTTGGGCGGCGTGATCGCCAGGACAGAGGGAATCGGCGGCCGCGAAGTGCGCGTCCGCCTCGGCCACGGCCTCCCGGCGATAGGCCGTCCAACCGGCGTCCGTCTCACCGGCCGCGATCGCGGCGCGCGGGCACGGTGCCGGCACCTGAGCGGTGAGCATCACGAGCAGCGCGAGCATGGCAGGGTGGGTCAAGATAATGAAAAGCCGGCGCGCGGAAGCGTCGGCTTCGAAATCCACCCGACCGGCGCCGTACATGTAGTTCACGACCGGCGTGAGGAACACGTCCCGGCCGACCCGCAAGTCGTATCCCACTGGACGTGCCGCCGGGGGAAGGCGAATTCCATGCCGGGGAACGTGAAGGCGCGGCCGGGCGAGATTGTCCTCGCCCGTGGTCAACCGACCGCGCGTGTGTTCAGTGGAACGTGATGCCCAAGCCGAGATCGAAGACCGCGTGCTTCACGGACGGAATCAGGACCACCCCTGCGTTCTTCAGGTCGCCGTCCGACCCAAAGCAAAAGTTTCCCACTGGAGTGATCGAGATGTTGCGCCCGACGCGGATGTCGTACCCCAGCCCCGCGACGAGGCCGAAACCGTTCGCCTCCACGGATCCGCCGTTACTGAGCATGAATGTGCCGAACCCGGCGCCACCTTTCAGGAAGAAGCCGGACGCGGGTGCCGGGTAGAAGTAGGCGGCGAACGACACGTTGCCGACCGACTCAGTCGAGCCCGAGACGTCCTTCACCCAGACGGTGATGTCGCCGCCCAGCAGCACCTTAGGGCTCAGGGTGCCGCCGAGCTTGAGGAAGCCGGTGGCACCGCCACCCTTTGCTTGGTCGGTGAACGAGCAGCCCGAGCCGCAGGATAGCGACGCCGACCCATAGCCGAACCCGAACCCGATCCAAAAGCCGTCCCGCACCTGCGGCCGCTGCGCCAACGCCACCACCGCCGTGGCGAAGATCGCGACCGCCAACCCTGCGACCACTCGCATCACCGCCCGCATGCCGACCTCCGGGATTCGAGGATGCTCCAAGCTGAAACTCCCGCGTAAAAAGGCAACTCCGCTTGGGGGAGTCATCGCCCCCAATGGGCTGGCCTGTCGATCGTCTCGGAGTGCGTTCCCTGCACGCTTTCCATGACGGCACGCAGAATGCTGCGGCGGAAACGAGGAAGGATGACATTAGACTTGTGCAATCGATGCACGATTTCGTTGACACCGTTTCAATCAGGGGATACGTTATCCAGCATGAAACTCATCACCACCATCGTCCGGCCCGAACGCCTCCCCGACGTCAAGGCAGCGCTGTTCCAGGCCGGCGTCACCGGGCTCACCCTCAGCCGCGTGAGCGGTCACGGGGGTGAGCAAGAGATCGTCAGCCAGTATCGCGGCACCACCGTCGTCATGGAGTTCCACGAGAAGGTGAAGATCGAGATGGTGTGCTCCGAGCCGTTCGTGGAGCCCTGTATCAAGGCCATCCTCTTGTCCGCCCGCACCGGCGAAGTGGGCGACGGCAAGATCTTCGTCCAGGCGATCGAGCGCGTCGTGCGCATTCGCACCGGGGAGCTCGACGACGGGGCGCTGACCGCCGTGAACGCGGATCGGGTACAGCGCGCGGCGCTCGAGAGCGCGCAGCACGCGGGCGCCGTGACCGGGGAGGAGGAGTCATGAACGCCATCTCAGCGGGCGACACCGCCTGGGTCCTCACCTCCACCGCGCTGGTGATGGTGATGACGGTGGGGCTCGCCTTTTTCTACGGCGGCCTGGTGCGGCCGAAAAACGCGCTCAACACGATGATGATGAGCGTCGTCGCGCTCGGCCTGATCAGCGTGCAGTGGGTGCTGGTAGGCTACTCCATCGCCTTTGCGCACGGCACTCCCTGGTGGGGCGGCCTCGCCTGGCTCGGGTTCAGGGGCGTGGGCCTCGAACCCGATCCCGCGTACGCCGCGACCATTCCGCTGCAGGCGCACGCGATGTTCCAGCTCATGTTCGCGATCATCACGCCGGCCCTGATATCGGGCGCCATCGTCGAGCGCATGCGTTTCCGCGCATACGTCGTATTCCTCGTCCTCTGGGCCACCTTCGTGTACGACCCGCTGGCCCACTGGGTGTGGGGGGCGGGCGGCTGGCTCCAGAAGCTGGGCACGCTCGACTTCGCGGGCGGCACCGTGGTGCACATCAGCGCGGGTGTTTCCGCGTTCGTGGCCGCGTGGATGCTCGGGCCCCGCAAGGATTTCAAGCGCACGCCCATCGTTCCCCACAACGTCCCGCTGGTGCTGCTCGGCGCGGGGCTGCTGTGGTTCGGCTTGTTCGGGTTCAACGCAGGCTCGGCGCTCGCCGCGAACGGGCTCGCCGCGCTCGCGTTCACGAACACCAACACCGCGGCGGCGACGGCGCTGGTCACCTGGGTGTGCCTGGACCTGCTGCGCACCGGGAAAGCCACGGCCGTGGGTGCCGCGACCGGCCTCGTTGTCGGCTTGGTCGGCATCACGCCGGCCGCCGGCTACATCACCGTGCCGGCCTCACTCGCGGTGGGCGCGCTGGCGGCGCTCGTGAGCTACACCGCCATCCAGATCCGCGCCACGACACGACTCGATGACTCGCTGGACGTGTTCTCCTGCCACGGGCTCGCAGGAGTGGCTGGGGCTCTGCTCACCGGCGTGTTCGCCACGAAACTGGCGAACCCGGCTGGCGGCGACGGATGGCTCGCCGGCAACTTCGCCCAGATGGGGGTCCAGCTCGTGGCGGTGCTCGCCGCCGTGGCGCTCGCCGCCGTCGGCACGGCGGTCATCATGGCGCTCGTGCAGGCCACACTCGGTGCGAAGGCCGGTGTGCGGGAGCAACTCTCCGGACTCGACTTGAGCGAGCACGGCGAAGAAGCGTACTTCGGCGAGCAGGGAGCGACGGCCGGCACGGGCGTGGCGCTGGGCCAAGGGGTGATCGTGTCGGCCGTGCCCGCCGAGCCGGCGAAGGCAGCGGCCGCAGTCGGCTAGCGCTCGACGACACCCCGGTCACGGTCGGGACCGCGCGGCTTCAGCCCGACGCCCCGGGTCTCGGCGGGCCCCAGGGGCGAAGGCAGACCCGCCCCATCGTCCCGGACCATGAGGTGCAGGTCGCCATTGATACGGCGGGCGCTGACCAGCAGCCGACCGGGCGTCGCGCGCGGCGTGATGCCGTGACGAATGGCGTTCTCGACCAGCGGCTGCAGGATGAGGTGCGGCACGCGCGCGTCGAACGTGTCGGGGGCCGCGTCCACGACCACCTTGAGCCGGTCGCGGAAGCGGATCTGCTCGATGTCGAGATAGTTGCGAAGAAACTCGAGCTCCTGCTTGAAAGGCACTTCCTGCGTGCCGGCGCCGTCGAGGACCATCCGCAGCAGGTCACCGAGTCCTCCCACCACCTGTACGGCGAGGGCGCCCTGGCCCGTGCGAATGAGTTGCCCGATGGTGTGCAGCGCGTTGAACAGGAAATGCGGCTGCAGCTGCATCTTGAGCGCCTCGAGCCGCGCGGCGGCGAGTTGCGCTTCGAGCTGCGAGGCACGCAACTCCCGCTCGCGCACCTCGCGGTAGCGCTTCACGCCCGAATCGATCGCGAGCACGGCCCAATAGAGCAATCCGTCCGAGCTGAGCCAGAAGACCCATGAGCGGAAGGCGGCGAGCAAGAGCGGCTGCGCGTCGGGCGGCGTGCCTTGCACCCAGCGCATGTTCACGATCTGCCCCAGACCCAGCGTGAACACCACGGCCATGCTCGCGAGCAGGTTGACCGCGATGCCGAGCGGCCAGCGCCGACCCTCGAACGGCGGGAACCGGCGGCCCAGCAAGATGATCCCGGGGGTGAGGAGCGCCCATGCGCAGCCGAGCGGCATCTGGAGCCGCAGCGCGACGAAGAAAGGGATCGGCTTGCCGCCCAAGCGGTAGGAGAGAGCCACCTGCGCGGACCAGAGAAGTCCCCACGCGGTCCACGCCCCAAGGACCACCCACCAGCGCGGGTACGCCGGGCGAACCCGGGGATCCGCTCTCGCGGGGACAGGGACTTCGAGCTGCCGGCCACCTTGCGCCCACGGCAGTGGCGCGCCGTATACTTCACGGTGCAACGGCCCACCCAATCGCGTGAGATCGAGAGAGGAGTTCGTCGCTCCGTGATCGTGCGACGAAGCGCGTACGACTATTGGGCAACTCTCACGATGACGATTCCTTCCGCTCCTCGAGCAGCGTGGCGATCAGCGTGACCAGGTGCTGGGCCTCGAACGGCTTACTGATGAAGCGATCAGCCCCCATGGCCACCGCGTGGCCCCCAACATCGAGCAATCCCGCACTCGGCACCCCGGATATGGCGACGATCTTCACCGTCGGCCACGCGCGGCGCAGCCGGTCGATCGTGTGCAACCCGCCCTGCCCTGGCATGAAAATGTCGACAATCACCGCGTCGGCGGGGTGTCGCTCGCACGCGCGGATCCCCGCATCGCCGTCCGGGGCCTGCCGCACGTCGTGGCCGGCCCGCTCCAGATGCTTCGTCAGGGCTTGTCGGAGGGTAACGTCGTCGTCGATGATCAGGATGCGGGCCATAGTCGCGGGGCTCGAGCTCCAGAGGCGCCGGTCGGAAGGAGCAGCTTTGTCTTGAAGCTACAACCGGACAAGCCAAAAGAAGAAGGAAGACCCCAGCGTCACCCGTGCGGTGGGCCTAAGCGCTCGGCGACTCGTTCCTTCGCCAACAGCCGCTCGGCGAAGTCCATACGCTCCTCGAGTTCGCCGAGCCTGTGCTGCACGTCGTCGAGCGCCTGCGTGAGGCGCGCGACATCTGGCTCGGTAGGATTCTGCCCGGCGCTGCGGTTCGCGCGCCCGACGAGCCGTCGCACCACAACTTGCGCGGCCGCGGTCACGACGATGAGGAACGCCATGCCGATGGCCCAGCTCGGAATGATCAACACGCTCCACCTCCTGCCCGGCCGCTGAATGCGTTCAGCTCGAGGAGGCCGAGCGGCACCGAGAGACCGCCGAGGGACGAGTCGCCGTCGTGTCCTGCCATCTGCGCCCGCTCGTTATGTGCCCAAATCTGTGCCCAGGATTCCGGGCGGAACCGCGCAGGTCGTTGCGGTGCAAAGAGGCGCCGGTCGGAATCGAACCGACGAATAGAGGTTTTGCAGACCTCTGCCTTACCACTTGGCTACGGCGCCAGAAAAATCGTAAGCTCGCGAGTCGCTACAAGTTCGGCAAGGGTTGGAGTTCGAACCGTCTCACTGTAGTCACGCGTGGTGGCAATAATGGTGGCAGGCCCATAGGGCTCGTCATGACCTCGCCGCTGTGACCGCAATGGATACTTGATCTCTAATGCGCCGAACTGCGGGCCGCCGAGTTTGGCCTGGAGGGCTCGTCATTATTCGCCGGGGATTTTGAGTCGCCACCAGTTACAACTGAGCACGAGCTAAACGCCTGGTAGCACAATACCTCTTACGGTACTTGGAGAAGAGCTCTTGGGCTACGCGAGGGGTACACCGCCGCTTCGTCTTGGAGAGTAAGGAGGAGGGAGGAAGGAGGTAACGGTGTAACGCCCTATTGTCCTCACGGCCCGGTCGGCACGTTCACGCGCGCCTTGCCGAGGAGCGTCAACATCGCGTCGATGAAGCCGCAGAAGCGCAGCGCATCCTCCCGGGTCAGCTTGTCGTTGAGCGAGTGATGCGTGGGATTGCGAAACGCCGCCATCAGGCCTTTCGTGAGATTGAAGAAGCCCTCCTGCTCGTCCGCGTGCTCGCTCACGACGAGGATCGCCTTGCTGGGATGCAACACCTTCGCGACCAAGGCGTCGGGGTTAATCTTCTCCTTAGATCTGCGCCAGCTTCTTAAGCCTGTCGTCGAGGACCGTCGTCGCCTCACGAAACACGCGGTCGCAGTCGCCCCGGGCCGTGAGCAAGATCGTGCAGCGGCGCTTCAGCTCCTCGTCGCTGAGGAGATAGTCGATCGCTGCTCCCCCACCACAACGCGCACCCGGTGCGTGGCGCCATCGTCCACGAGGGGGATGCCGGCGGGATCCACGGGGTGGCCGTCCAGCTCGGCCTCCGCGATCCCCCGGCAGCGGTGCTCCGGGTTGGAAACGGAGATCTCATAGCCGGTGCGGCCGAAACGCCAGAGTATGGAATACTCGGGCCAGGCCGCGGGGATGCAGGGATCCAGCTCGAAGCTCGCGCCGTGGCGCTTGAGGCCGAGGATGCTCTCCAGGCCCGCGCGGTACATCCAGCCCGCGGAGCCCGTGTACCACGTCCAACCGCCGCGCCCGACGTGGGCCGGGTGAGCGTAGACGTCTCCGGCAGTGACGTACGGCTCGGCCTTGTAGCGCTCGACGTCCGCGGCGCTCCGCGTATGGTTGATCGGGTTCAGCAGGTGGAACAGCTCCACCGCCTCGTCCCCGTTGCCGAGCCGGGCCACCGCCATGACCGTCCACACCGCGGCGTGCGTGTACTGGCCGCCGTTCTCCCTCACCCCGGGCGGGTATCCCTTGACGTAACCGGGGTCTTGCGCCGACTGGTCGAAGGGGGGAGTGAGCACCAGCACGACCCGGGCTCCGCGCCGCACAAGGTGGGTGCGGACGGCGTCCATGGCCCGCTCGGCGTGCTTCACGGGCGCGGCTCCGGACAGGACCGCCCAGGACTGAGCGATCGAGTCGATCTTGCCCTCGTCGTTCTGCGCCGAGCCCAACGGCGTGCCGTCGTCGTAGTAACCCCGCCGGTACCACTCCCCGTCCCAGGCCCGCTCGAGCATGCCCGCCAGCCGGCTGGCCTCGCTCGCGTAACGCGCCGCCCGCGCCGTGTCCCGGGTCTCGCACAGGGGGATGAACTGCCGCAGCACCGTGTGCAGGAACCACCCGAGCCAGACGCTTTCGCCGCGGCCCTGGTGCCCGACCCGGTTCATCCCGTCGTTCCAATCACCGCTGCCGATCAGCGGGAGGCCGTGGGCGCCCGCGGTAAGGCCCTTGTCGATGGCGCGCGCACAATGGTCGAAGAGGGGAGCCGATTCGGCGGAGACCCGCGGCTGTCCGTAGGCCTCCGTCTCGCCAGCGGCGAGGACCGGGGCCTCCAGGAACGGGACGAGCTCGTCGAGGATGCCGTGGTCCCCGGTCGCGTCCACGTAATGCGCCACGGCGTACGGCAGCCACAGCAGGTCGTCCGAGCAACGGGTGCGGGTGCCGCGGCCGGACGACTCGTGCCACCAGTGTTGCACGTCTCCTTCGAGGAACTGCCGGCCCGCGGCCCGGACGATGTGCGCCCGGAAAAGGTCCGGCCTCGCCAGGGAGAGGGCCATCGCATCCTGGAGCTGATCCCGGAAGCCGAAGGCACCCCCCGGCTGATAGAAGCCGGACCGCGCCCAGAGCCGGCAGCTCAGGTCCTGGTACAGGAGCCAGCGGTTCATGAGAACGTCGAAGGAGTCGTCAGGGGTGCGCACCTGGACGGTCTCCAGGGTGTCGGCCCAGAACCGCTGCACCGCTTGCATGGAGATATCGGCGGCGGCCACGCTGCCGTGGCGGCGCACCAGGTCGCGGGCGTGCTGGTGATCCCCGCCCTGTCCCAAGATGAAGACGAGGCGGCGGCTCTCTCCCGGAGCCAAGCCGATCTCGACCTGCAGCACCGCGCAGGGATCGAGTCCGGCCCCGAACTGGCTCGACAGGGCGTGATGGTTTATGGCGGCTGGCCTCGCCAGCGAGCCGTTGCGTCCTAGAAAGGAGAGGCGGTCTCCCGTCGCTGAGCTCGGCGCCTCGCTGGCGTGGGCGAAGGCGACCCGGCCCGCGAACTCCTGGTTGTAGGGGTTCGTGGCCAGGACGGCCCCCGTCTCCGCGTCGAGCTCCGTCATCACGTGCAGGTGCTCCCCAGGCTGCGGCGGCGCCAGGCACCACTCGTTGTAGGCGAACACGCTCAGTCGCCGCGGGCGGTCGGTCCGGTTGGTGAGGGTCAGGAGTGAGAACTTCACAGGGTCCTTCGCGTCCACGAAGACCGCGAGGTCCTGGAGGATTCCATGGGAGGCATGAGTGAAGCGGGAGACTCCGGCTGCGTGCCGCGTCACGAACCGGCCGCTCTCTCGAGTCCGCCGCATCGGCCCCGGCGTGGGCGACCACGCGTCGCCCCCTTCCTCGTCCCTCAAGAAGAGGGCCTCGGCGGTGGGGTCGGTCACGGGGTCGTTGGCAAAGGGCGTGAGGCGGTTCTCGCGGCTGTTCTCCGCCCACGTATACGCCGAGCCTGATGCCGAGACCACGGTGCCGAAGCCGGGGTTGGCCATGACGTTGACCCAAGGAAGCGGCGTCTCTCGGTCACCGTCAAGGACGACCGCGTACTCGCGGCCGCCACCGGCAAAGCCGCCCGTCCCATTGGCGAAGGTGAGGGCGGGCACCTCGATCTCCATGCCGTCCGGGCCGGACGCCGGGCGCGGGGGTGGCGGCGGCAGCTCCCTCCGCGGTTGCCGCTCGGGATACGGCCAGTCCAACTGGTCCGACAGCTTGCCGCGATCCCCGCTGAGGATCACCCGTGCCACGCTAGCGAGCAGGCTTCGCTCGGCCTCGTTCATACGGTCGCCGCGCAACAGGTACACCCCCCCGGGCCGGTGCTTCCACGCCCCCCAGGGCCCGGTGTCGAGGAGCCCCGCGAGCTGGACGTGTATGTCGTCGAGGTAGCTAACTGGATGTTCGTTCAAGATCACGACGTCCGCGCTCAGGCCCTTGAGCCGCCAGTACTCCTGGGCCTGGAGGACCTGCCGGACGAGGGGGATGTCGCCTCCCTTGACCACGCGCACGAGGAGGATGGGGAGATCACCGGAGATCCCGTGGGCCCACAGCCCCGGTTGGCCCAGCACGTTGCGCTCCAGGACCTCCGGCCCCGCCCGCAGCGAGGCGTCGGTGTACAGGACCCGGGAGGCGAGGCGCTCGAAGAGGTGGGCCTCGTCGCTCGAGATGCCCAGATGCCGCAACGTGCTCTGCGCCTGGGTGAAGGCCAGCGCGAAGGTGCGTGCGGAGGCGCTGGGGTCGTGGTACTTGTGCGCCATGGCCAGAGCGCCATCCCGGCTCACGGCCATCCCCGTCGCGAAGGACAGGCGCACGAATCCACCGGGGGCTAAACGGATGCGCTGTCGCAGGCTAACGATCGGGTCCAGCACGGCCCCCGTGGTGCCCGAGAGGGCCCGCCCGTCGAGGGCCACCGGATCCTCGGGGCTCCGGCCGCGGCCCAGGAACCGCTCGCGGTCGGTTTCCCATTCCACCGGCCCCTGCATCCTCCCGTCCACGCTCAACACGTGGACCGCCCACACGCGGGCCTCGTCCCGGGCGCGGGGTCGCCGGGCGCAAACCAGGGCGGCGCTCTCAGGCAAGTACTCGGTTTCCACGAAGAGCTTGCTGAAGGCGGGGTGGGTCAGGTCGTCGGCGACAGACGCCAAGGCGATCTCGGCGTAGCTCGTGACCTCGAGCTCGCGAGGCCGGTCGCTCTGGTTGGTCACGGTCAGGCGGCGCACTTCGACGTCGTCCTCGGTTGAGACCGCGATGTCGAGCTGCGTCGCGATGTCCTCGTCGCGGCGGCGGAAGACGGCCTTCTCGGCCTGGAAGGTGACCAGATACTCCTCGGGCTCCCGGTCCGTGGGATGGTAGGCCGCGGACCAGACTGACCCGCTGCGCACGTCGCGCAGGTAGAGGAAGTGGCTCCCCAGGTCACGGGTCGAGTCCTCGCGGTACCGGGTGACGGCGCGGCCGCGGCAAAAGCTGGCCCCGCCTCCCGCGTTGGTGATGATGGCGGTGTAGGCGCCGTTGGACAGGAACTGGGCGTGAGGGTACCGCGTGTGGGGCGACCGGAAGCGCCGGATCGCCACCGCGGAGACCGGAGCCGCCACCCGCGTCTCCTCGGCGGGCCGGGGCTGCGTGATGGGAGCGTGGCGCGGCGCGCGTTCCTGCAACAGTAGCGCGGTGGCCTGCACCCGGGGATCGGCGTGGAGGCGCTGTACCATCGGATGGCCGAGGACGGCGTTGGCCAGAGCCACCAGGCTCATGCCCTGGTGATGCGCCATGAAGGCCTGGACGACGACCCCGCGGGAGCCATGGGGTCGGGGCTCGCTGACGCTCTCGCTTTCGTCCGCTTTCCGATGGGTATAGTCGATGGCCTCGTAGAAACCGTACGCGCCGTCCAGCCCTTCCCGGGCCAGGCGCCGGAAGTTGCGTGCGGCCTTCTCGGGGTCCACCATGGCGGCCAGCGCGGTGGCGTAGGGGGCCACCACCAGTTCGTCGCCGAGGCCTCGCTTCAACCCCAGGCCGGGCACGCCGAAGGCTTTGTACTGGTAGTTGCCGTGACGGTCGACGAGGTTGAAGGCGGACTCCGAGATCCCCCAGGGCACGCCCTGCTGCCGCCCGTATTCCATCTGCCGACGTACGGCCATGCGGCACGACTGGTCGAGGAGGGTCCCCGGATAGCTCCGCATCACGAGGAGGGGCATGAGGTATTCGAACAGGCTGGCGCTCCACGACAGCAGGGTGGGGGCGCCGTCGACGCTCGTCAGCAGCCGCCCCAAGTGGAACCAGTGGCTGTCGGGGACATCGCCTTTGGCGATGGCGACGAAGCTGGCCAGGCGGGCCTCGGAAGCCAGAAGGTCGTAGTAGGAAGGGTCGAGACGGCCGGGGCCCTGGGCGTCCGCGAGGCGATAGCCGATGGCGAAGATCTGGCGCTCCCGGTCGTAGAGAAAAGCGAAACTCATGCCGTCGACGAAAGCGAGGGCGCGCGAGGCGAGTTCCTCGAGGCGCGTCGCGAACACACCGGGCTTCGGGGCCGGGGCCGTCAATCCCGCGGCGAGGGACCGCGACCAGTAGGCCGCCTCGACGTGTTGGCCGGAGGTCGCACCTTCCGACTCGAACGATTCGATCGCTGCTCTGAGCGCGGGGACCAGTCCGTCGCCGCAGGCCAGCTTCTTCTCCCCCTCCTCGGGACCATCCAACACGCCCAGTACGGACCTCACCGCGGCGGCTAAGCGGGCCCTCCCGTCCTGGTGCCCGCCGGGCGTGTCCGCCAGACGCGCCAGGGACTGCCCGGCCATCTCCGCGGTGTCCGCCAGGCCGGCGCAGATCTGCGTCGCGGACTGGGGCTCGCCCGCCAGCCGCCGCAGGCCCTCGGCCAGGGCCAGGAGAGCGCCCGCAAGATTGCCGCTGTCCACGGTAGAGACGTAGCGGGGGGGCAGCGGTGCCAGGGTTCTCGTGTCGTACCAGTTGAACAGATGGCCCTCGAAACGCTCCAGTCCGTGCATGGTGGACAGCGTGGCCTCGAGCCGCTCGACCAGCTCGGGAGTGCGGATGAAGCCGAGGTCGTGGGCGGCCAAGGTCGAGAGGAGCGCCATCCCGATGTTCGTAGGGGACGTCCGGTGGGCGACCATCGGCGTGGGCGTTTCCTGGAAGTTGTCCGGAGGCAGGCCGTGGTCCTCGGCGCCCATGAAGGTCTCGAAGTAGCGCCAGGTCTTGCGTGCGATGAGACGGAGGAAGCGTCGGTCCTCGGAGCCGAGCAAATGATGCTCGGGCGACGCGGGCTGGCTGAGCCAGTAGGCCACCAGCGGCGCGGCCACCCACAAGGCGAGCAGGGGACCGGCCACAGCGACGCTGCTCGGTCGGGCGGCCGCGATCAGGACGAGGAGGATCAGGGCGATGAAGGGGCTGGCCGCCATCTCTGCGAGGAACTGCAACGCGCCGGCCCGGGCGCTGAGGCCGGCGGCCCGGGCGGTAGCGGCGGCCGCCGTCTCCCACTGGAGGAGGCGGCGCTGAGTGATCACGAGGCGAACCAGGGTGAGGGCGATGGCGTGGGCCATCTCGTAGGCGTGGTAGGCGAGGAACGTGACCTGCAGGAGCGTCTGGGCGCCGGCAGTCTTCACGTCCTCACTCAGAATCCGCAGGAACACCCCCCAGGGTTGCTGGGGGGCGGGGCCGGCGCCGAACCGGACGGCCAGCGGGTATAGTGGAAAAGCGATCGCGGCGAGAACCCCGAGGGTCCAGGCCAA
>JBGPDL010000019.1:0-40928 GCA_041482275.1 Gemmatimonadota bacterium
CCCCCGTCGCAGATCGTCGTTGTCCATGCACGGGAGGTCGTCGTGAACCAACGAGTAGGCGTGCACCACCTCCACCGCGGCGGCGAGCTCGGCAGCGCCGGCGCCCGCCCCCCCGACCGCTTCGGCCGAGGCGAACAGCAGTGTGGGACGCAGGCGCTTGCCGGCCGAGAGCAGGCTGTAGCGGATCGCCGCCGCGAGCGGCTCCTGCCACCAGCTATCGGCTCGCGCGCCCCATACCTGGAGTACGATATCTACCCGGGCGCGGGCCTCCGCGAGGTAGGCCTCGACGGCGCGGCTAGGCGTCGAAGTCCTCGACCTTGAGTCGGCCGGCCTGGTCGGCGAGCACTTGCTTCACCTGCGTTTCGGCAGCCACGAGCCGCTCGCGCGCCTCGCGCAGCCGCTCCACCCCTTCCTCGAACAGCTTCAACGCTTCGTCGAGATCGAGGTCTTGGCCCTCCAGCCGCCGCACGATTTCCTCGAGGCGGTCGAGCTGCCGGGCGAAGTTCAGGGGCTCGCGGGCGCGGGCCATCAGGACTCCCCCGCGCGCGCCGCCACTTCGCCGTCCGTGACGCGCAACCGAAACGCGAGGCCGCGCGGGAACTGGGCGACGCGCTTCAGCACCCGTCCCTGGGCGTCGCGTGCCAGCGCGTAGCCGCGCTCGAGGATCCTGAGTGGAGACAGCGCATCGAGGCGGCCGGCGAGGCCCGCCAGCTCGTGGCGGTGCCGCTCGAGCCGGCGCTCGACCGCGCCCGTCAGGCGATCGGAGGTGCGGTCCAGGCGCTCCGCCACGCGGCCCGAGCGCGCCGCCAAGCCCCGCGCCAGCCGGGCGCCGAGCTGGTCGAGCACGAGCAGCACGTCGCCCCGGTCCGGTGTGGCGGCTTCCGCCGCCGCGGAAGGGGTCGCCGCCCGCAGGTCAGCCACCAAGTCGCACAGCGTGACGTCGGTCTCGTGGCCGACCGCGCAGATCACGGGCACCGGGAGGGCGGCCACGGCGCGGGCGACCCGCTCGTGGTTGAACGTCCAGAGGTCTTCGCGCGAGCCCCCGCCCCGCCCGATGATCGCCAAGTCCAGGCCCTCCAGCCGGCATACCAGCGCGAGAGCCGCGCAGATCTCGTCTTCCGCGCCCTCGCCCTGTACCCGGGTGGGAAACACGAGCAGCTCGGCGACCGGCCAGCGACGTGCCGCCACCGCTATGATGTCGCGCAGCGCCGCGCCGTCGGGACTCGTCACCACAGCGATGCGGCGCGGGTACGGGGGAAGCGGCCGCCGGCGCGCGGGATCGAGCAACCCGTCTTTCGCGAGCGCCGCCTTCGCCTTCTCGAAGGCGAGCTGCCACAGCCCGCCCGCCTCCGTCGAGAGCAGGTCCACGACCGTGAGCCGGAACTCGCCCTTTTCCTCCCACACGGTGGGCCGAGCGAATGCGAACACCTGCATGCCGTCCCCGGGCGGCGCCGGCAGCCGGCGGTTGTCCTTTTGGAACATGACGCAGCGGATCTGGGCGCCGCGGTCGCGCAGCCCGAAGTACCAGTGCCCGCTCTGCCAGGCCTTGAAGCCCGAGACCTCCCCGCGCACCCACAGCGGCGCGAGCCCCGCCTCGACGACGGCACGCGCGCGTCGCGTCACCTGGGTGACGGTCCACGCCCCGTCGGGCGAAACGGCGGCGAACAGATCTAGACCTTGGCCCACTGGCGCGCCGCCTGCACGGTGTTGTAGAGGAGCATCGTGATGGTCATCGGCCCCACGCCGCCCGGGACCGGCGTGATGGCGCCCGCCACCTCCCTCGCTTCCGCGAGCTTCACGTCACCCACCAGCCGGTAGCCCTGCTTGGCCGTGGGGTCGTCGACGCGGTTGGTGCCGACGTCGATCACCACCGCGCCGGGCTTGATCATGTCTCCAGTCACGAATTCGGCTTTGCCCATCGCCACGATCACAATATCGCCGAGCCGGGTGACGGACTTGAGATCGCGCGTGCGGGAATGGCACACGGTGACCGTCGCGTTACCGCCCGGACCGTCCTGAAGGAGGAGGGCGGCCATGGGGCGGCCCACGATGTTCGACCGGCCGAGGATGACCGCGTGGCTGCCCGCGATCGTGACGCCGCTCTTCAGCAGGAGCTGCTGCACGCCGTACGGTGTCGCGGGCCGGAACCCCGTGGGGTCGCCGATCGACACCTTGCCGACGTTCTCGGGATGGAAGCCGTCCACGTCTTTCGCTGGCGCGACGCGGAGCAGCACGCGCTGGGAGTTGATCTGCTTCGGGAGGGGCAGCTGCACCAGGATGCCGTGGATCTTGGGGTCGGCGTTGAGCCGGTCGACGAGCGCAAGGAGGTCCGCTTCGGCCGTCTCTTGCGGCAGCCGAATGGTCTCGTGGTGGAGCCCCGTCTCTTCGCACGCCTTACCCTTCATGCGCACGTAGGTGGCCGAGGCGGGGTTGTCGCCCACGAGCACTGCCGCCAGCCCCGGCTGGATGCCGCGCGCCCCGAGGGCGCGAATCTCGCCCTCCAGCTCCGCGCGCATCGCACCGCCGATCGCGGTGCCGTCGATCAGTCTAGCGGGCAAAATCCACCGCGCGGGTCTCGCGGATCACGACCACTTTGATCTGTCCGGGATACTGCAGCTCGCGCTCGATCTTGCGCGCGATCTGCTCGGCGAGCTCGCTCGCCTTGCCGTCGTCGATCGCGCTCGGGGTCACCACCACGCGCACCTCCCGGCCCGCCTGGATGGCGAACACCTTCTCCACGCCCGCGAACTCGGCCGCGATGTGCTCCAGCTCGGTGAGCCGTTTGACGTAGGTCTCGAACGCTTCGCGCCGGGCGCCGGGGCGCGATCCCGACACGGCATCGGCGGCCTGCACGATCACGCTGATCGGCGACTCGTGAGCCACGTCGTCGTGGTGCGCGGCGATGCAATTGACGACGGTCGGGTGTTCGCCATACTTGGTCGCCACCTCCACCCCCAGCTGGACGTGCGTGCCGTCGTGCTCGTGGGTGAGCACCTTGCCCACGTCGTGCAGCAACGCCCCGCGCTTCGCGAGCTGGACGTCGAGCTTGAGCTCGGCCGCGATGATCCCCGCGAGCCAGGCGACTTCCTTCGAGTGCTCGAGGATGTTCTGCCCGTACGACGTGCGGTAGCGCATCCGGCCCACGAGCTTCATGAGCTCCGGGTGCATCCCCTTGATGCCGGTCTCGTACACCGCCTGTTCGCCCGCCTCGACGATCGACCCTTCCACTTCGGCGCGCGCCTTGTCGACCACTTCCTCGATCCGCCCGGGGTGGATGCGCCCGTCGGCGATCAGGCGCTCGAGCGCGAGGCGCCCCACCTCACGCCGCACCGGCTCGAAGCACGACACGACCACGGTGTCGGGCGTGTCGTCGATGATGACATCCACGCCGGTGGCGGCCTCGAACGCACGGATGTTGCGGCCCTCGCGTCCGATGATGCGACCCTTCATCTCGTCCGAAGGAAGCGCGACCGCGGACACGGTGGTCTCCGCCGTGGATTCGGCCGCGAGCCGTTGGATGGCCAGCGCGAGGATCTTCTTGGCTTCCTTGTCCGCGCCCTTGCGCGCCTGCTCCTTCAGATCCCGCGCCAGCGCAGCCGCCTCGTTCCGCGCCTCGTCCTCGAGCCGCCGCAGCAGCTCTTGTTTGGCGTCCTGCGCGGTGAGCCCCGCGATCCGCTCGAGGAGCGCGCGGGCGTCCTGCTCCGCGGCGACGATGCCGCGCTGGCGCTCCTCGAGCGCCCCGCCCCGCCCGTCGAGCGCGCGTTCGCGCTCGTCGAGGCTCGCCACCCGCTGCTCCAGCGCCCGCTCGCGCCGCTCGCTGTCGCCGCGCCGCCGCGCCGCCTCCTGCTCGAACGCCTCGCGCGCCTGCAGCAACTCTTCTTTGGCCGCGAGCACCAATCGCTGACGCGCCTCCGCCAGCAGCCGCTCGCTCTCCGCGGCCGCCGCACGCACCGCCGCCGCCGCCACGCGCCGCTCCATCCTGCGCCCCACCAGATACGACACCAGCCCCGCGGCCGCAGCACCGCCCGCGAGGGCCGAGACAATGGCCAGCCAGTTCGTCATACGATCTATCTCCAGCATCGCTCCGCCGCTCGGCGGAACGAGAGTTCGTCTTAGAGCTGGCCGACGACGGCCTTGCGCTTGCCGGGCGGGAGGAGCTTCGTCAAGTCGTCTGCCAACGCCGCCAGCCGCGCCGCGACTTCGCGCTCGCCCTTCTTCGCCTGGAACAGCTCGTTCGTGATGTCCAGCGCCGCGAGAATCGCGGCCTTGTGCGTTTCGACGATGGGGCCCTGCGACAGCACCTTTTTCAGCGCCTGGTCCACATACGACGCGACCTCACGCGTATACTCGGGCGGCAAGTCCGACCGCACGGTGTACTCCTCGCCGCCGATCATCACCTTGACCGCGTGCTTCTTGGTGCTCACTGGGCTCCGCCTCCACCCCCGATGCCCGGCACCGGCGCGCCGCCGCTCGCTGCACGCCCTCCGCCGCCGCCCCCGCCGCCGTTCCCACCGGCCTCGCGCGCCTGCTCCTCGAGGAACGTCAGCCGCGACAGGAGATCATGCACCCGCCCCCGCGCCGCCTCGACCCGCTGCTTGAGCGCCTTGTTCTCCTGGTCCAGATCCGCCACGCGACCCCGGGTTTCGGGATCGAGCTTCGCGGCGGCGCCACCGCGCCCGCCGCTTTCCTTCAGATCGGCTTCCGCCTTGAGGGCGCGCGCGCGCCACACGGCCAGCTCGTCCGCCACGTGGCGGAGGATCGTCTCGAGCTGATCGAGCACCGGCGCATCAACCCTCTCTCCGTCGTACGCCAAGCTCACCCTCCAACGCCGCCAGGCCGCGCCCGAGCAGCTCGTCCACGTCGCGCTCCCGCAGCGTTCGCGCGGGATCGCGGAACGTGCAATGCCAGGCCACGCTGCGGTGGTCGGGCGGGATGCCCGGCCCCCGGTACTCGTCGAACACCTCGAGGTGCCCGAGCAGGGGTCCCACGGCGCGCCGCAGCACGTCGCCCACCGCGGCCGCGGTGACCCCCGCCGGCAGCACCAGCGCCACGTCGCGCTCCACGGGGGGCTGCACCGGCAACGGGTGGTACGGCGCGGGCCCGGGCAGAGTCACCTCGAGCCGCACTTCGAAGCCGAACAGCGGAGCACTCCACACGGGCGCGTCCGCCTCGAGCCGCCCGGCCCAGCCGCGCACCGCGCCGTCGCCCGGTGCCACCGCCTCCCACGCCAGCGATGCGTCGGCGGCCGGCTGTACGCGGCAGGCCGGAGCGGCGACGTTCACCGCTAACTCAAAGTGGTGCTTCAAGTCCCATATGTCCATATCAGGTACTTTCGCAGCCTCGGACCAGTGCGGCGGCCGGCGCGCCCCGGTCACCACGCCCGCGACCGAGACCCATTCCTCGGGTGCGGGATGCCCCGCCCGGAACACAGTCCCCACCTCGAACAGCCGGACGTCGCGATTGCGACCCGCCCAGTTGTGCTCCACCCGGCGCACCAGCCCGGGCAGGAGCCGCCGCCGCAGGTGGGCTTCCTCCGCGGAGATGGGGTTGCGGATGGCCACCGCGTCCGGACCATCCGCCGCTGCGAGCGGCATGGTACGGGCTTCGTAGAACCCGGCACGGGCCAGCTGCTCGCGCACCCGGGCTTTGGCGCTCTCGACCGGCGCGTCGGGCACGGTCCCCGGGCGGTAGGGCCGCAGGTCGTCCGGGAAGGCGTCGTAGCCTTTGAGCCGGGCGACCTCTTCGATGAGGTCCACCTCGCGAGTGACGTCGGGGCGCCAGCCGGGCACCTGTACGGCGAGGCGGCCGTCCTTGGGCGCCACGAAGAAACCCACCGACGTGAGCAGGTGCTCGATCTCGGGACGCGGCACCGGCACGCCCAGCAGGTGGGCGACACGCTCCGGGCGGAGGAAGATGGTCTTCTCCTGCACGGGCTCAGGCCAGAGGTCGAGCGGCGGCTCGCGCAGCTCGCCGCCCGCCACCGCGACGATAAGCTCGATCGCGCGCCGCAGCGCGTCCGGCATACCAAGCAGGTCGATGCCCCGCTCGAAGCGGTAGCTCGATTCGCTCGAGAGGTCGAGCGCGCGCCGGGTGCGGCGGATGCGCGTCGGCTGAAAGTAGGCGCACTCGAGCACCAGGTCGGTGGTGGATGCCGAGACCTCGGACTCGGCGCTTCCCATCACGCCGGCGACGATGGTGGGCCGCTCGGCATCGCAGATCGCCGTCATCTCGGGGCCGAGGCTGCGCTCGACGCCATCGAGCGTCACGATCTTCTCGTTCGGCCGGGCGCGGCGGATCACCACGGCCGGGCCGCGCAGCTGGGCGCAATCGAAGGCGTGGAGCGGCTGGTTCAGCTCGAACAGGACATAGTTGGTCGCGTCCACGATGTTGTTGATCGGCCGCTGCCCTACCGCGTTGAGCCGGGCGGCAAGCCACCCCGGGCTCGGCCCCACGCGCACGCCGCGGATCACGGCGGCCATGTAGCGGGGGCAGCCCTCCGCGTCCTCGAGACGCAGCGCGACCCCGTCCACCACGCCTTCCCGCGCCACGCGCCGGAACGATGCCGGGAACGTGCCCCGCGACTCGGGGATCGGCGGCAGCTTCAGGGTCGCGCCGAGGGAGGCCGCGAGCTCGCGCGCCACGCCCTTGTGGCACAGCAGGTCCGGGCGATTGGCCGTCACCTCGATCACGATGCGGTGATCGGCGAGCGGGACGGCGTCGAGGAAGCGCGTCCCCGGCGTGGCAGGCGTGTCGAGCTCGAGGATTCCGGAATGATCCGCGCCGAGGCCAAGCTCCTTGGCCGAGCACAGCATGCCGTTCGACTCGACGCCGCGTATCTGCTTCCGCTCGAGCTTCACGCCGCCGGGGAGCACGGCCCCGATGCCGGCGTAGGGATACTGCTTCCCGGCCTGGACGTTGGGGGCGCCGCACACGACCTCGACGGGCGTGCCGGTCCCGGCGTCCACGAGGCAGAGCGTCAGGCGGTCGGCGCTGGGGTGCTTCTTGACCTCGAGCACCCGTGCCACGACCACGTCGCCCAGGTCCGCGTGCAACGGCTCGACGCCCTCGACTGGCGCTCCGAGCATCCCGAGTCGCTGCTCGAGATCGCGCGGGTCGAGCTCGCGTGCGAGCAGCGCCTCGAGCCAGCGGCGCGAGACGATCACCGCGCCCCTGCGGCGAACTGCGCGAGAAACCGCACGTCGCTCTCGAAGAACAGCCGGATGTCCGGGATGCCGTGGCGCGCCATCGCGATGCGGTGCGGCCCCATACCGAACGCGAAGCCGGTATAGCGCTCGCTGTCGATCTTGCAGTTGTCGAGCACCGCCGGATGTACCATGCCGGAGCCGAGGATCTCGATCCAGCCGGTGCGCTTGCAGGTGGGGCAGCCCGCGCCCCGACACACCGCGCAGGTCACCTGCATGTCGGCGGAGGGCTCAGTGAACGGGAAATAAGACGGCGAGAACCGGGTGCGGGTCTCGGACCCGAAGAAGCGGCGCGCCCAGGCCGAGAGCGTGGCCTTCAGGTCGACGAAGGTCACGCCCTCGTCGACGACCAGGCCTTCGACCTGCTCGAACACGGGCGAGTGCGACGGATCGAACGGGTCGCGCCGGTAGCACTGTCCTGGCGAGACGACGCGGATGGGCGGCCGGTGGCGCTCCATGGTGCGCACCTGCACAGGCGAGGTGTGGGTGCGTAGCAGATACCCGCCGTCCAGATAGAACGAGTCCTGGGCGTCGATCGCCGGATGGTCTTTCGGGAAATTGAGCGCGCCGAAGTTGTACCACTCCGTCTCGGCCTCGGGGCCGACCGCGCGGGTGAACCCGAGCTCGTGGAAGATCTCGCAGATCTCGTCCACTACCTGCGTGACGAGATGGAGGCCGCCGCGCCAGGCGGCGCGGCCGGGCATGGTCAGGTCCGTCGCGGGCGGGGCCGCGGCGGCGAGCTTGAGCGCGCGCTCGCGCGCCAGGACGGCGGCCTCGAACTCGCGTTTCAGCGCGTTCGCGGCCGTCCCGATCTCCTTGCGGGAGGCGGAGTCGAGGGTGGGCAGGAGCCCGAGAATCCGGGTGAGCGCGCCGGCTTTGCGTCCCAGGATCTCGGTCTTCAAATCGGGGAGCCGGCGCTCGTCCGCCTGCGGAATTTCCTGCAGACGCTCCCGCAGCTCGGCGAGGGCTGCCAGGAGATCGCGCATGGTCAGAGCGCCTGCTTGGCGACCTCCGCGAGCTGCTCGAACGCCACCGGGTCGCGGACCGCGAGGTCGGCGAGCACCTTACGGTTGATGTCGACGCCCGCCCGGCGCAGGCCGTTCATGAGGCGACTGTAGGACAGCTGGTGCAGCCGCGCGGCGGCGTTGATGCGCGTGATCCAGAGCCGCCGGAACTCGCCTTTCTTGCGGCGCCGGTCGCGGTAGGCGTACTTCTGCGCCCGCTCGACCGACTCCTTGGCCGCCTTCCACAGCTTGGACCGCCCGCCGAAGTACCCCTTGGCGAGCTTCATGACCTTGTTCTTGCGCTTCAGGCGCGCGACGTTGCTCTTGACGCGGGGCATGGGTCGCTCCTTACACCATCAGCAGGCGCTTCAAGCGGCGCTCGTCGGCGTGCGACACGAGCGCGGGCTTCCGCAAGTGACGCTTCCGCTTGGGATGCTTCTTGGTGAGGATGTGGCTCTTGTAGGCGCGGTGGCGGCGCAACCGGCCCCTCCCCGTCAGCCGCACGCGTTTCCGGAGCGCACGCTTCGATTTCTGCTTGGGCATCGGAATCCTCTATTTCGGCGCCAACACCATCGACATGTTGCGGCCTTCGAGCTTCGGGTCCTGCTCGATCTTGGCCACGTCCTTGAGCTCGTTCGCGACCCGATCGAGCACCTCACGACCCAGGTCGATGTGGGCCATCTGCCGGCCCCGGTACATCATCGTCACCTTGACCTTGTTGCCGTCCTGCAGGAACTCACGCGCGTGCCGGGTCTTGAAGGCGAAGTCGTGGTCGTCGATCCCGGGACGGTACTTCACTTCCTTCAGATGGATGACGTGCTGCTTCTTCTTTGCCGCCCGCGCCGCCTTCGCCTGCTCGAACTTGAACTTCCCGTAATCCATGATCTTCACGACCGGCGGCCGCGCCAGGGGTGCCACCTCGACCAGGTCGAGGCCCCGCTCCACCGCCGCGGCCAGCGCCTCGTCGACGGTCATCACACCGAGCTGCGCGCCGTCGGGTGCGATCACCCGCAGCGGACTGATCCGGATCTGCCGATTCACCCGAATGCGGGGCGCTTTGTTGTTCGTGCTTTCGATCGCCAGGTGCCGTTCTCCTCCTCAAAGAAAGAAAGAAAAAGCGGACTCCAGAGACTCGGAATCCGCGTGACGTCATCCGTCAGGAACGGACGACGCTCTCGAAACCCTAGCGCACTCCCCGATCGGAGAGGCAGCGGGTGAGGCGCACGCGGCGCCCGCTTGCCGTATTGTCGGGGCTAAGTTAGCCCGCCCCGAGCGGGTCCACAAGCCCGAACGCCTTGCCGTCACGGCCCAACCGACCCGCCACCACGGTGGGGTCGTGCTCGAAGCACAGCAGCCACCCCTCGGCCTCCGCCCGCTCGTACAGCCGGCGTTTCGACTCGAGCGTGACGAGCGGCTCCAAGTCGTAGCCCATGATCCAGGGGAGCGGCAGGTGCGCGCTCGTCGGCACGAGATCCGCCAGGAAGCAGGCCCGCTCGCCCCCGCTTTCCACCAGCACCGACTGGTGATAGGGGACGTGCCCCGGGGTGGGCAGGCAGCGGATCCCGGGGAGCGGCTCCGCCGCGCCGTCCACGAGGGTGAACGGGACGGGGTCGAAGTTGGGCGCCAGGTAGCTCGCGGCGGTGCGCTCGTTGGTGTGGTGGGCAAACTCGAGCTCCCGGCGCTGCACAACGTACGTGGCGCGAGGGAAGCTCAGCGCGACGCGCCCCGCGCCATCGCGGTAGGTGTTGCCGCCCGCGTGATCGAAGTGCAGGTGGGTGTTGATCACCCACCGGACGTCGGCCGGCGTATGGCCCAGCTCCGCCAGGGCGTCTTCCAGCCGGGTGCGCCCGCCGGCCCCGTCGTTCGCGACGCCGTAGATCTCCCGGAACTTCTCGTCTTCCTTGTTGCCGATCCCGGTATCCACGAGCACCAGCCCGTCGTCGTGCTCCAGCAGGAGGCAGCGCAGCGCGAGCGGGATGCGGTTGCGCTCATCGGGCGCAATGCGCCGTTGCCACAGCGGCTTGGGCACCACGCCGAACATCGCGCCGCCGTCCAGCCGCTGCGCGCCGCCGTCCAGGGCGTGGCAGGTGAGGCGGCCGACGTGGAAGGTGGTGTGAAGCATCAGAATTCGGAGTGCGGAATGCGGAATGCGGAATTTGAATGGGAGGTCGTTCGCACTTCGACATTCGCGCTGACATTCCGCACTCCGCATTCCGCATTCCGCACTCGATGGCGCGGCCGGTCGTACAATTCCATCAGCTGCTCCAGCGTCTGCACCCCGTGTTCCCGCGCACGGTCGAGCAGCGCGCGCAGGACGTGCGCGGTGGCGAGCGCGTCGCCGAACGCGCGATGGCGGGCGGGATTGTCGACGGCGAAGAAGGCGGCCACGTGGTCGAGGCCGCGGCGCCGCAGCTCGGGGACCAAGCGACGTGTGAGTCGAACCGTGCAGAGGGGCGCGCCCGTGGGAGCCGGCACGCCGGCCGCGGCGCACTCGGCGGCGAGAAAGCGCCAGTCGAAGCGTGCGTTGTGCGCCACGAACACGCCATCCTCGAGCGCGTGCAGGAACCCGGCCGCGACGTCGACGAAGCGCGGCCGTCCCCTCACCTGCCCCTCGGTGATTCCGGTGAGACTCGTCACCCACGCGGGGATCCGCGTACCCGGATCGATGATCGCCTCGTAAGCGAGATGGATCGTGCCAGCCTCGAGAATCGCGACCGCGATCTCGAGAATGCGACCGCCCCGCTCGGCGCTCGTGCCGGTCGTTTCCACGTCCACGACGGCAAAGCGGCAGTGGTCGAGGGCGAGCGGCGTCGCGCTAGAGGTCATCCCGCCGCAGCGGCGACGTCATGCAGCGCGGGCCGCCGCCGCCCCGTACCAGCTCGCTTCCATCCATGGTGATCACCGCCCGCTCGCCCTCGCCCAGCGCCTCTTCCCCCGTCAACAGGTTCACGGCCGACATGGTCTTGAACCCCGCGTGCTCGAGCTCGCGCAGCGTGGCCTCGTTGCGCGCATACGTCACCGTCACGCCGGGCCGCACCGCCACAAAGTTGCAGGCGGACGACCACTGCTCGCGCTCCTGCAGCGAGCGATCCGAGCCGCCGCAGAACACCGGCTCGAGCGGGTGATCCACCGCCTGCATCGCTGCAAAGAAATTGGGCATCTCCTTCACGCCCTTCGACTTCTTGCGGCGGTGCAGCACCGCGAGCCGCTCGGGCCCCACGAAGTGCGGCGGATACACGCAGCACAGCTCGCGGTCGAGCTGCGTGAAGATCATGTCCAGGTGGATCGCCGTGCGCTCGTTCGGGAGCACGACGACGATCACGTCCTTCACACCGCAGTGCTCGAATACGAGATCGCAGAGATGATCGAGCGCGGCGGGCGTGGAGCGCTCGCTGAAGCCCAGCAACAGCAGATCGGGGCGGACGGGATGCACGTCTCCGCCCTCCAGCGTGTAATTGTTGCGCTTCTCCTCGGAGCCGTCGTACAGGATTCCGGCGTTCTCGAGGCAGGGGTGATAGCGGAACAGCGCCTTCATCAGGAGCTCCTCAGTCCAGCGGACCCCGTACCGCATCGACCCGATGATCGAGTGCTCCCCGATGACGATCCCCACATCGCGCGTGAAAAAGAGATTGGGGAGGGGCGGCAGCGCGTAGCCGGTCTCGTTCAAGGCGCGCGCGATCGGGCCGGCTTCTTCCAAGGCGCCCTCGATCATGAGGCCGACCAGCGCGTCGGGGGTGAGGGCGGCCAGCTGCTTCGCCAGCGCGTCCGACGGCACGACTTCGAGCGCGCGCGTCACGAGGAACTCGCGGACATCGGGCCGGGCCACGAGCTCCGTCAGCAGAGTGCGCACCTCGTACACCTGTGCGAACCGCTCCAGCACCGCCACGAACCGCCGGTGCTCGCGCTGCGCCAGATCCAGGTCGATGATGTCGTCGTACAGGTAATCTTCGCGGTTGCCCGGCGTGACGGCCACGAGCTCGCGGCCGGGGGTATGCACGAGCACGGCCCGCAACGGGCCGATTTCGGAGGTCACACGGACTCGGGCCATGGGGCGGAATCTAACCGAGCATCGGCGCGCCGGCTAAGATGCTGGTGAAAACGAAGTTAAATGTCGCCCCGTGTCACCGATTGGCGAGCGCAAAGCTGAGCGTCTCGAGCTCCAGTGCCATGTTCACCGACCTCACCACTACGTCGGCGGGCACCACGAGCTGCAGCGGGGCGAAGTTCAGGATCGCCTTCACGCCGGCGCGGACCAGTCGATCAACCACTTCCTGCGCCGCCTCGGCTGGGGTGACGACGATCGCGATGTCGGTGGACTCCCGGGCCAGGTCGGATTCGATGTTGCGGACGTCCTTCACCACGAGGCCGTTCCAGCCCGACCCGATCTTCTTGGGATCCTTGTCGTAAATGGCTTTGACGTGGAAGCCGCGCTGGCGGAAGCCGGGATACTGGAATAGCGCGCTGCCGATGCGGCCCGCGCCGACGAGCACGACGCGGTAGGCGCGCCGCAGGCCGAGGATGTCGCGGATGCGGGCGGTGAGCTCGGGGACGGAATAGCCGAGACCGCGCTTGCCGAACGAGCCGAAGAACGACAGGTCCTTGCGCACCTGCGCCGACGTGGTGCCGCCGCGCCGCGCGAGCTCGGCCGAGGAGATGGTGGTCTGGCCCTGCGCGTCGAACTGCTCGAGAAACCGGAGGTACAGAGAGAGCCGTCGCACCGTGCTCTCGGAGATCTTCCGCATATTGTGAATTATTTCACAATCGAGCGCTCCAACGCAAGAGCCGCAGGAACGCGGCCGGGGCAAGGGACTCGGGGCGCGCCGCCCGATCGAGGCCGAGCGCGGCGAGCCCCGCGGTGACGGACGCGGCCGGTTGGCCGGTGGCCGCCATCACCACGTTGCGCAGCTGTTTGCGGCGGCGGCCAAAACAGGCGGTCACGAACGCCCGGAACGCCGCCATCTCGTCTGGCGCCACCAGCGGCTCGTCGAGCGGCGTGAGCCGCAGCAGGGCGCTCGTCACGTTGGGCGGCGGCGTGAACGCGCCGGCCCGCACCATGAACAGCTTCTCGACGCGACACACCGCCTGCACGCCCACAGACAGGGCGCCGTACTGCTTCGATCCCGGGGCCGCGGCGATGCGGTCGGCAACCTCGGCCTGGACCAGAAAGACGATGCGCGCCGGGAGCGGCGGGGTGAGGGCTTTGTCGATGAGCGGGGACGTGATGTTGTACGGGATGTTGCCGACGACTTTGAAATGCGGAATGGGGAATGCAGAATACGGAATGACAAGGGCGTGCCAATCGACCCGAAGTGCGTCTCCGTGCACGATCGACAGCTTGTCCACTCCGCATTCCGGATTCCGCATTCGCAACTCGGAGACCAGCCGCCGATCCTTTTCGATCGCGATCACCCGCAGTCCGCGGGCGAGCAGCTGCTCGGTCAGGCTCCCCTTCCCCGCCCCGATCTCGAGCACGACGTCGCCGGGCGCGGGGTCGAGCGCCGCGACGATGCGCTGCAGGATACGCGGATCGGTGAGAAAGTGCTGGCCGAGCCGCGGGGCCGGCCTCACACCTTGAGGATGACCACGGTGCGGTCGTCGGTGGGAGGCGCGCCACCGGTGAAGCCGGCGAGGTCGGCGTGCACCGATTCGAGGATGTCGCGCGCCGGCCGGTCCTTGAGCCGGGCGACGTGGCCGAGCACGCGGTCTTCGCCGAACCGGTCGCCGCGACCCCCCAACGCCTCCGTGACGCCGTCGGTGAAGAGGCAGATGATCGCCTCCTTTCGGGCCCAGCTCGAGACGCGGTCCTCGCCTGGAGCGGTGGCGAGCCCGAGCGGCGGCCGGGTGGCCTCGAGCCGGACGGCCTGCCCCGTGCGCGCCGACACGAGAAAGGCGTGCGGATGTCCGGCGTTGGCGTAGGTGATGCGCCCGGCGGCGGGATCCACCACGGCGTAGAACACCGTGAGGAACATTTCGGTGTCGGAGAGCTCGTCCGCGAGCGACTCCTCGATGCGGCGCAGCACTTCCGTGGGCGTCTCGGCCGACTCGGCGTGGATACCCGAGGCGGCCATGACGAGTGCCATGATGAGCGCGGCGCTGAAGCCGTGACTCGTGACGTCGCCGATCATCACGCCGATCCGGTCGGCGCGGAGGTTCAGCAGGTTGTAGAAATCGCCGCCGACGGACTCCGCCTGGCGGCAGCGCGCGGCCACGTCGACGCGCGCCGCGAGCACGAGCGGCGACGGCAGCAGCTTGTGTTGCAGATCACGGGCGAGCTCCAGCTCGTGACGCACGCGCTGCTGGCCCAAGTCCTGGGCGACGAGCCGGGCGTTTTCGATTGCGGCGCCGATCTGGTTCGCGATCGCCGCCACGAGCTTGCGGTCGCCCGCGGTGAAGGCGTCCTCCCCTACGCGGTCCGTCAGGTTGATGACACCGATCGGCTTGCCGCGCGCCCCCGGCGCCGCGTACAGGACGGGCACGGAGAGAAACGCCTGCCCCCGGTAGTTGCGCCCCTCGGGGCAGCCCGGATTGACGGCCTTGGCGTCAGTGGGATCGTAGCTCACGATCCGCATCTCGCGGAACACGCGTGCGGCCACGGAGCACGGGTCGTCCACCTCGATCGGCTCCACCTCCTGCGGGCTCATGCCGCGCGCCGCGACGATGCGGAGCAGATGCTGGTCCGGGTCATGCACCAAGAGCGTGGCACGCCGGGCGCCCACCACGGTGGATACTTCTCGGAGGATCCGCTCGGCCGCCTCGTCGAGTCGGATGGTCTGGCCGAGGATCTCGCTGATCGTGTAGATCAGGTCGATCTCTTCGTAGCGCTCGGAGAGCTCGGCCGCGACCTGAGCGGCATCGCGCTCCGCGGCGAGGAGGGAGCCGATTACTTCAGCCAACTCGGCGGGAGCGGCGGGGGCTCCTCCCCCGACCTCGAGCCACACGCCCTCCGCGCCGCGCACCGGCTCGAACCACGCCGGCCCATCAGGGGTGTCGAGCCGGCGGCCCGCGTCGCCCCCGTCGAGCGGCGGAACCCAGTCGGACGCGCCCGCCCCGGCGGCGAGCCGGGCGCGCCCGGCGTCGATGCGCCACACGCGCAGGCGCGCTCCCGCAAGGCGCCCCAGCTGCGGCAGCAGCCGCTCGACCCGGCTCATCCCGCCCGGAGCGTCAGGCACACCGAGTTTCCTCTCTCGTTGAACGCGACGTGATCGACCAGGCTCTTCAGCACGAACAGACCGCGCCCATCCTCTCGCTCCAGCCGCTCGGGGCGCGTGGGGTCGGGCACCTCGGCGGGGTCGAAGCCATGGCCCTCGTCCGTCACGTGCAGCCGGACGGCGTCGCGGGTCACCTCGACCCGCACGCGCACGAGGCGGGCGGGATCGTGGCGATTGCCGTACGCGATGGCGTTGGCGAGGGCTTCGGCGAGCGCGGTGCGGAAGTTGAAGCGGATGCGGCGGGGCGAAAGCGGTCCGCCCGGCAACTCCTCGGCCAGGAGCTCCACCGCCGGACCGACGTACTCGAGATCGCTCGGCACGTCGAGCGATAGCTCGGTCTCGGTTTCGCCTCCCGTCGCCCGCCGGCGGACGTCGAGGCGCAGCGGCGTGGTCACCGGCTAGAAGGCGGCGAGCGCCTCCTCGGGAGTCCGCGCGATGGCGAAGAGTGTGTCCAGTTTGGTCAGCTCGAACAGCGTCTGCAGGTCCTCGTTCAGGCCGCACAGCCGCAGGTCCCCGCCCTGCTCGCGGATCTTCTTGGAGAGCGACACCAGGACGCCGAGGCCGGAGGAATCGATGTACCCGGTCTTGGTGAAGTCGATCACGAATTTCTTGCCGCCGCCGTCGAGCGCGTCCAGCACTTTTTGCTTCAGCTCCTGGCGGTTGCCGACGATCAGTTGACCGTCCACGCCCACCACCACCACGCCGTGCTTGTCCTTCTTGAGACTGAAGCTCATGGCTGCTCCCCGGCTTGAAGGACGGCGACCGCCACCGTGTCCACAATATCGTCGGCCGTGGCGCCCCGCGACAGGTCGGCGACGGGTCGCGCCAGTCCCTGGAGGATCGGACCGATCGCCTCCCACCCCCCCAGCCGCTGCACCAGTTTGTACCCGATGTTCCCGCTGTCAAGGTCGGGAAACACGAGCACGTTGGCGCGGCCCGCTGCCCGCGACCCCGGCGCCTTGCGCCGGGCGACGTCGGCCACGAGCGCGGCGTCGGTCTGGAGCTCTCCATCGAATGCGAAATCGGGGCGGCGGGCGGCGAGGATCTCCACGGCCCGGCACACTCGCGCCACGCGCGGCCCCGCGGCGCTGCCCTTCGTGCTGTAGGACAGGAGCGCGACGACCGGCTCGTCCCCCACGATGCGCCGGCGGTCGCGCGCCGCCGCTACAGCCGCATCGGCGAGCTGCTCGGCGGTGGGTTCCGGTACGACGGCACAATCCGCGAAGGTGAGCACTGCGTCGTCCCGCACCATGTAGAACGCGCCGCTCACGGTGGTGATCCCGGGCGCGGTGCCTACCGTCCAGAGGGCCGCGCGGATCGTGTCGCCGCTCGGGAACGTGGCGCCGCCCACCATGACGTCGGCCTGGCCCAGCGCGACCAGTGCGGCGCCGAGGGTGAGGGGATGCTCGAGCGCGGCGGCGGCGGCGGAGTCGCTGGGAAACTTCTCGGGATGGTGAGCGCGAAGCAGCCGCACCGCGTCCGGGAGCAGGGAGCCCTGAAGGACGCCCTGACGGTCGCGGGGAGCGGTACCTTCGAGGAGCTGCACGCTCCCGAGCCCCATGGCTTCGATCCGCGCGGCGGCCGCACGCACCCGGTCGTCGTTTCCCTCGGGAAGCACGATGCGGCGGCGCGCGCGCCGCGCCCGCTCGTACACCGAGTCGCGGAACGTCACCTGCCGAACTTTTTCCGGAGCGCCTGCTGCACCACAGGGTGGACGAGCTGCGACACGTCGCCGCCGAAGCGCGCGACTTCGCGCACGAGACTCGAGCTCAGGTAGGTGAGGTCGAACGCCGGCACGAGGAACACCGTCTCGACGCCGGGCGCCAAGTTGCGGTTCATCAACGCCATCTGAAACTCGTATTCGAAGTCGCTCACGGCCCGCAAGCCGCGCACGATCACGCTGGCGCCCGCGGCGCGCGCGAAGTCCGCGAGCAGGCCGTCGAACGAGCGCACTTCGACCGCCGGGTCGTCCGCCGCCTGGCGAATCAGCGCGATTCGCTCCTCCAGCTCGAACAGCGGCTGCTTCGCCACGTTCACCGCGACCGCCACGATCACGCGGTCGGCGAAGCTCCTGGCGCGGCGAATCAGGTCCTGGTGCCCGCGCGTGATCGGGTCGAACGACCCCGGGTAGACGGCGATGCGGGGGGCGGTCACGGGGCGTAGATGAAGGTCACGGCGGTGTCTCCGTAGCGTCGCGTGTCGTCGCCCGGGATGGACTGGTCAGCCGGGTGCTCGATCGAAAAGATGCGCGCGAACGGGTTGACACGGAACAGGGCCACCAGCCGCGCCGCCTGCTCGCCCGCATACGGGGGATCGGCGAACGCGACGTCGTATTGCCCCGGATGGAGCCGCTCCACGTACTTGAGCGCGTCCAGCCGTTGGACCGCGGCGCGATCGTCGAGCTTCAGCGTCTTGATGTTCGCCTTGAGCACGGTCAGGGCCATCCGGTGGATCTCCACGAAGTCCGCGGTCGCGGCGCCCCGCGACAACGCCTCGATGCCGAGCGCGCCGGATCCCGCGAAGAGATCGAGCACGCGCGCCCCGCGCAGCGCGCGCTGCAGAATCGAGAACCACGCCTCACGCACCCGGTCGGCGGTGGGCCGCACCTTGTCGGTGGCGGGAGTCTTGAGGCGACGACCCCCGAACTCGCCCGCGATGATGCGGATCATGCGGAGTACATGAGTCACGCACTCGGCGCCATGGATGCGACCCGTGCCTGGAGTGTCGCCCGACCCCGCCACTCGTCGCGCTCCAGCCGGAATGCGACGTCGAGGCGGTCGGCGAGCCAGTGGTCGGGGATCGCGTCGGCCCACCGGAATGCGATCGCCGGAAGCACGCCCGACTCGTCGTCGAGCATGAAGCGCAGGTGGTTCGTGCCGACGCGCCGCGCGCCCACCGCGCGTGCGTGCCGCACGCCGAACACCGGCGCCGGATTGCCGGGCCCGCACGGCTCGAGATAGCGGATCAGCTTCTCCAGCTCGTCGCTCACGAGACCCAAGGGCAACTCCAGGTCCACGCGCTGGGCGGGCACGAGGTCCTCCGGGGCCAGAAGCTCGCCCGCCACTTCGAGAAACGCAACACGGAAGGCCTCGTAGCGGTCGCGCCGGATCGTCAAGCCGGCCGCCATGGCGTGGCCGCCGTACTTCTCGAGGTGGTGCCCCACCCGGTGTAGCGCGCCGTGCAGATCGAACCCCGCAATGCTCCGCCCCGAGCCCCGCCCGGTGTCCCCCTCCCAACCGATCAGGAAGGTCGGCCGCCCGTACCGCTCCACCAGCCGGGAGGCCACGATGCCGATCACGCCCGGGTGCCACGCGTCGGCACCGAGCACCAGAGCCCGGTCCTCCGGCTGGAGCACGCGGTCGGCGAGCTCGACTGCCTCGTCGAGGATGCGCTGATCGAGCGCCTGGCGGCGCGCGTTCAGCGTCTCGAGCTCGCGCGCGATCGCGGCCGCCTCCTGCGGATCGTCGCACAGCAGCAGCCGCAGCCCGTCGCGCGCGTCGCCGATGCGTCCCGCCGCATTCAAGCGGGGCGCGAGGATGAATCCCACGTGCCCCGACTTGAGCGGCCGACCCGTGAGCCCGGCCGCGTCCAGCAGCGCCCGCACTCCGGTCCAGCGCGAATCGGCGAGCATCTTGAGCCCGTGGCGCACCAGAATGCGGTTCTCGCCGATGAGGGGAACCACGTCTGCCACCGTGGCGAGCGCCACCAAGTCGAGGAAGTGCAGCGGCAGGTGCGGGGACAGGCCGAGCGCGGGCACCAGCGCCTGGGCCAGCTTGAAGGCCACGCCGGTCCCGCACAGCTCCTTGTCCGCGGAGCCGCAGTCGGCGCGCCGGGGGTCGAGCACCGCCGACGCGGGCGGCAGCTCGTCGCCGGGGAGGTGATGATCGGTGACGATGACGTCGATGCCCGCGGCGCGCGCGGCGCGGACCGGCTCCACCGCGGTGATGCCGCAATCGCAGGTGATGATCAGCCCGGCGCGCACGCGCTGGGCCTCGCGCAGCCCGGCCTCGCCGAAATCGTAGCCGTCCCGCAAGCGGTGCGGCACGAACGCGTGGACCCGGGCGCCGACGCTCGTCAGCACGCGGGCGAGCAGCGCCGCGGCGCACTGGCCGTCCACGTCGTAGTCGCCGTGCACCAGGATGGGCGTCCCCCGCTGCACCGCGGCGACGACGAGCTCGACCGCGCGCGGCATGTCGGCCCAGGCGAGCGGGTCCGACAACCGCTCGAGATCGGGGCGGAGGAACGCCTTGGCGCGCTCGGGCGCCGCGAGGCCGCGCTGCACGAGGAGCGCGGCGAGCGGCTCGGGAATCCGGAGGTCGGAGACGAGGGCCGCGGTGAGCCGGGGATCGGGCGGCGCGGTGACCGTCCAGCGGGCGGGGATCATGCGTTGGTGTAGAGGAGTACGCCGCACGCCTCGCAGCCTTCGATCGAGGCGCCGCGCAGGATGAGCGACCGGCGTTGCGTGGGGACCGCCGTGAAGCAGTGCCCGCAGGCATCTCCGTGCAGCGGATAGAGCGCGAGCGGCGCCTTGCCGCGGCGGATCCGCTCGTAGCGCGCCAGCGCCGACGCGCCCACGCGCGCGGCGGCCCGCTCCCGCTCCGCCACCGCGCCCTCCCGCCCCGCCGCGATCTGGTCGCGTTTGCCGGCCAGCACCTCGCGCTGTGACGCCTGCTCGGCCCGCAGGTGCTCGAGCGCCTGCTCGGCTTCCGCCGCCTTGTGCTCCGCCTCCCCCACGGCGTCGCCGGAGCGCATGAACTCGGCCTCCTCTTTGGCGAGCACCGAGCGCGCGAGGTCGAGCTCGGCCATCAGCGTCGACGCCTCCTTGGCGCCGCGCACCCACTCGAGCCGCTGGCGCCGCTGCTCCTGCATCGCACGGTAGTTCGCGATCTTGCCTTCCAGCTCGTCGCGCCGGTCCATCGCAGCCTGGATCGCCGCACGCGCTGCGCCGAGGGTGCGCTCCGCGGCAGCCAACGCCTCGTCGAGCGTCGCGAGCTCGGGTGCGAGCGCGGCGATCGCCGTGTCCGACGCGGACACGGCCTGGTCCTTCTCCTGCAACACCAACAACGCTTCAAGTTCCGGGTGCACCTCGCCTCCTCGCAGCGATCTTGTAACGCGGGTATCGTTTGCGGAGCTCGTCGAACACACGGCGCTTCTCCGCAATCAGGGACGCCTGACGCTCGGGGCTCTCAAACGGGAGCTGATCGTCGAGCTGCTGCATCTGCCGCTCGAGCCGCCGGGCTTCCAGCCAGTTGAGGGCCATCTCGTACATGGCGTTGGGATCGCGCCCACCGAGCCCCTCCGCTTTGAGGTGCTCGTAGGCGCGGGCCGAGGTGTCGTCGAGGGCGAGCACCGCGTCGTCGGCGACGCTCTCGAACACCGCGCGGTAGGGCACGAACTCGAATTCTTCTGGGTCGACGGCGTCGATCACGCGCGCTTTCCACGGCTCGCCTTCGAGCATCAGAAGCAGGAGGGCTTTCTCGGCGCTGGCCGGCAAACCGGGAGCGGGGAGCGGGGAGCGGTTCCCTCCGGTGCTCACCGTCCCTTCGGACCGCGCCGCAGGGTACCGCTCCCCGCTCCCCGCTCCCCGGGTCGCGACCTCCCGTTCCAACACATCCTTGCGGACACCGGCGGCTTCGGCTACGCGGGAGACATACAGCTCCCGCGTGATCGGGTCTTTCGCGGCTCGAATCGTCGGCAGCAGCCGGTCGAGCGCGCGGCGCCGGCCGGGCAGCGTCGCGAAGAAGCTCTTGCGCTCGAGGATCTGGATCTTGCGCTCGAGCACATCCACCGCGTCCGTGAGGAACTTCTCGAGCCCCGCCGCGCCGCGGACATGCACCAGGGTGTCCGGGTCTTCGCCGACGGGCAGCGTCGCGACGCTCACGCGCAGACCCTCGCGCAACAGCTCGTCGCCGGCGCGAAACGTGGCGCGCAAGCCCGCCTCGTCCGAGTCGTAGACCAGGATCACGTGCGGCGCGTGGCGTTTGACGAGCTGCGCCTGGTCCGAAGTGAGCCCGGTCCCGAGCGGCGCCACGACCTCTTCGATTCCCGCGAGCGCCACGCGCAGCACGTCGAAGTACCCCTCGACCAGGATGGCGCGCTCCGCCTTGCGCATCGCGTGTTTCGCGACGTGCAGATTGTACAACAGCTTCCCCTTGTGGAAGATCGGGGTGTCGGGAGAGTTGAGGTACTTGGGCTCGCCTTCACCCAGGATGCGGCCCCCGAAGGCGACCGCGCGCCCGCGCAGGTCGTGGATCGGGAACAGCAACCGCCCGCGGAACCGCGCGACGAGTGTGCCATCCTCCCGTCTAGCCAACAGACCCGCCTCGAGCAACACCTCGTCACGCAGGCCCAACCCTTTCATTGCATCGAGGAACGCCCTCCCTCTGGGAGCGTAGCCCAGGCCCACAGGAAGCACGGTCTCGAGGTCCAGGTGGCGGGACGCGAGATACTGCCGGGCGACGTCGGCTTCGGGGCTCTCGCGCAGCTGGCGGGCGAACCAGTCGGCGGCGGCGGCCACAGCACCGTACAGCGGCTCATGGGGATCGGGCCCCGTCGATCCCCGCTCCGGAATCGTGATTCCCACGCGGCGGGCGACCTCGCGCACGGCGGTGGGATAGTCCATGCCGAGCTTCTTCATGAAGAAGGTGAAGACGTCGCCCCCTTCGTGACACACGAAGCAGTAGAACATCCCCTTGCGGGGGATGACGGCGAAGTTGCGGTGCGTGCCGCCGTGAAAGGGACAGGGGGCGCGGAAATCCGACCCGGTGCGCCTGAGCTCGACGTGCTCGCCGATGATCCCCACGATGTCCGCGGCCTCCCGGACCTGCTCGATGACGTCGTCGGGGATGAGGCTCACGCCGTGAACTCCACCAGCGTGACGCCGGACCCGCCCTGGTTCGGAGGGGCGAAGCCGAAGCGTTTCACGCGGCCGTCGGCCGACAGCACGTCGTGCGCCAGCTGGCGCAGCGCGCCGGTGCCCTTGCCGTGAATCACCCGGAGATACGGCAGGTCGGCGAGGACCGCGTCGTCGAGGGCCTTCACGAGCAGCGGCTCGGCCTCCGAAACGTGGAGGCCGAGCAGAGAGATCTCCGTGGTGGCGTTGACTGCCGGTGGCGGGGCGGTGGAGGTCGGTGGAAGCCGGTGGAGGTCGGCCGAGGGAGGTGTCTTGCGTGCGCGCCTCAACTCGTCCAACGACATCCACCCGTCCCTCGTCCCGCTTCCCGCTTCCTCCGTGGTCTGCTCGATCGCCTGCTCGACCAGCCGGCGGGCTTCCTTCGCCGTCGCCTCGTCCACCGCCGCCCGAGCCCGGCCGAGCGCCTCCTCGACCTTCTTGCGCGCCTCCAGCAGGTAGGCACGCGCCCGCTCGCGGGCGTCGTGCTCGAGGCGCTGCGCGCGGCTTCTTACGTCCGCTTCACGCGCGTGGATGTCCGCGGCGCGCGCGTCCACCCGCTCCGCGTCCGCGCGCAGCGCGACAGCGCGCGCGGCGAGGTCCAGTTCCCGGGCTTCGAGCTCGCGCGCCCGGGCCTCCACGGCGGCGAGCAGCGCGTCGAGCGTTCGGTCGGCGTCGGGCACGGCGCGCTCGGCCAGCTCCAGCACGTCGCGCGCCAGGCCGAGGCGCCGCGCGATGGCGAGACCGTAGGATCGCCCGGGGACGCCCTTCAACAAGCGGTACGTAGGCGTGAGGGTCTCGGCCTGGAACTGGAGCGAGGCGTTCACGATCCCGACCGTTTCCGCCGCGAGCTGCTTCAGAGCCCCCAGGTGCGTGGTGGCCAGGGTGACGGCGCGGCGGCGGGTGAGCGTCTTCAGGACCGCCGCGGCGAGCGCGCCTCCCTCGGCGGGATCGGTGCCGCTTCCGATTTCGTCGAGCAGGACGAGCGAGCCGGCGCCCGCATGCTCGAGAATGTCGCGCAGCTGGGCGAGGTGGGCGGAGAAGGTGGACAGGCTCGCGGCGATGGACTGCCGGTCTCCGATGTCCGCGAACACGCCGGTGAACACGGGAAGCGTGGACTGCGGCCCGATCGGGGGAATGATGCCGCTCTGCGCCATGAGGCACAACAGACCCACGGCCTTGATCAGCACCGTCTTGCCGCCGGTGTTCGGACCGGACACGAGCACGGTGAACTCATCGGGCGCGAGCAGCAGGTCGAACGGCACGACGGCAGTCGCGTCGCTCACCAAGAGCGGATGCCGACCGCTGCGAACCTCGAGCGGGCCTGTGCCGATCGCCGGGGCGAAGCCGTTCACCTCCACGGCGTAGCGGGACCGGGCGCACAGATCGTCGAAGGCGACGCACATTTCGCACGCGGCGGCGATAGCGTCGCGGTGCGGACGGAGGGCGTCGGTGAGCTCGCGCAGCACCCGCAGCACCTCGCGCTGCTCCTCCGCCTCGGCCGCGCGCAACGCATTGCCCAGCTCGATCACTTCGGGCGGCTCCACGAATACGGTGGCGCGGGTGGCCGATTCGTCGTGCACGATGCCGCCGATGCGCGCGCGGGCGGTGCTGCGCACCGGGATCACGTAGCGGCCGCCACGCATCGTCACGGCCGCATCCGGCGCGCGCTCCGTCGGATCGAGCGCGCCGAGCAGGGACTCGAGTCGGTGCACGAGGTGCTGGCGCGCCTCGCGCACGGCGCGGCGAGCGCGGGCGAGTCCACGTGACGCAGCATCCCGCACCTGCCCATCCGGGTCGAGCGATTCCACCAGCCGCTGCTCGAGCGCGCGGGGCGGCGGATCGACGCGCAGCGCGGCGGTGCGCGGCGCAGCGTCCGCCAGCCGGGCGAGATCGGCGGCGACCACGCGCGCCGCCGCGAGCGCCCGGCCCAGCTCCGCGAGCACGGGGCCCTCGAGCGCGCTGCCGGCCACGCCGAGCAGCCCGAGCGCCGGTGCGACGTCGGGAACCGGCTCGGCGCGAAGCGTGTCGTCGTTCAAGAGCAGCGCGGCGAGCTCGGCCACCTGGGCGAGCGCCGCGCGGATCACGTCGGGATCGGCGCCGGCGACGCGTTGCCGCACCCGACCAGCGCCGAGCGGTCCCGCCGCGTGCGCCGCCACCCGCTCCAACGCGGCCGGGAACTCCAGTGTCTCCAGCACGGAGGGCGCGACCCCTCCCCCGACGCTCATACGGCGGCCGCCAGCTCCTCGCGGACGATCTGGTTCACCAGCTTGCCGTCCGCCCGGCCCTTGAACTTGGGCATCACCTGCCCCATGACCTTGCCCAGATCGCTTGCTCCCCCGGCGATCGCTTCCCGCACCGCGCGGCGGATCTCGTCGGCGTCGACCGCCGCGGGCAGGAACTCTTCGAGCGCTTTGACTTCACCCAGCTCCAGGTCGGCCCGATCGGCGCGCCCGGCGGCGGCGTACTGCTCGGCCGCCTCGCGGCGCCGCTTGATGCCGCGCCGCACGACGTCCGCGGTCTCGTCGTCGGAGGGCGTGTGCTGGAGCTCGAATTCGCGGTTCTTGAGGTCTGCGAGGATGGTGGAGAGGAGGAGCGTACGCGGCTGATCGCGGTGTTTCCTGGCGTCGTTCATCGCGGCGCGGAGCCGCTCGGGCAAGCTCGCCACGTTATGCGCGGCGCTGACGAATGATGACTTCCGGCATATCCTCTCGCTAACTCTGATTGTCGCAAAAACTTAGCCGCGCCCCTGGGGCCCCGCAAGCCATCACCCCGGCGGCCACGTCATCGCCCGGCCACCGAGGACATGGAGGTGGAGATGGAATACCGTCTGCCCCCCGTCAGGATTGGTGTTCAGCACGACGCGATACCCTTTTTCGGCCACGCCGACCTCGCGCGCCACGTCGCGCGCGAAGCCGAGCAGCTTGCCGAGCAACGCTTCGTCCTTCGCGTCGTTGAGCGTCGCCACATGGTAGGTCGGGATCACGAGCACGTGCGTCGGCGCCTGCGCGTTCAGGTCCCTGAACGCGAGCATGCCGTCACCGCGCTTCACCACGGTCACCGGGACCTCCCCGGCGGCGATCCGGCAGAACACGCAGCCGGCCATCTAGGACGATGACCCCCCGAATGCCTGCCGCAGCTGCTCCCAGAACTTCTTGCCGGTGTGCTCCTCGGCGGGCGGCCGGCTTTCGATCTTCGCGAGCTGCTCGAGCAGCACGCGCTGCTCGACCGTGAGCTTCACGGGCGTCCAGACGTGCACACGCACGTGCAATTCGCCGCGGCCCGCCTCGCCCACCCGCGGCAACCCTTTGCCGCGCACCCGATAGACGGCCCCCGTCTGCGTGCCCGGCTGGAGCTTGAGCATCGTATCGCCGTAGGGGGTCGGCACGGCGAGCTCAGCGCCCAGCGCCGCCTGGCTGAACGAAACCGCCAGGTCGTAGATCAAGTCGTCGTCGTGCCGTTCGAAGCGCGAGTCCTCGGCGATGTCGAGGACGGCGATCAGGTCTCCCGGCGGCCCGTTGCGCGGCCCGGGCACGCCGTGCCCGCGCATCGTGAGATAGTGGTGGTCGGCGACGCCCGCGGGGACGTTGATCTCGACTTCCTGCTCCGCCCGCACGCGCCCGTCTCCCTGACACTTGGGACACGGGTGCTGGACGACGGTGCCCTCGCCGGCGCAGCTCGGACACGGCGACACCGAGACGAACTGTCCGAACATCGAACGCGCGGCGCGCCGGACCTCGCCCGAGCCGCCGCAGGTGCCGCAACGCGTGGCCTGAGTCCCCGGCGCGGCCCCGATGCCGCCGCACGCGGCGCAGCGCTCGAGCGTGCGCACTTTTACCTTCTTGGTGGTGCCGGTCGCGACTTCGGTGAGACTGAGCTTCAGCGTGACCTTGAGATCCTGACCGTGGCGGCGCTCGCGGCGGCTCCGCTCGCCGCCGCCGAAGAACGCATCGAACCCGCCGAGCCCGCCAAAATCGCGCATGAAGACGTTGAGGGCTTCCGACAGATCAAAGTGGGTGAACCCACCCGCTCCCGCGCCGCGGCCGCGGAGCCCGGCCGTACCGTAGCGGTCGTAGGCGGCGCGTTTGTCGGGGTCGCGCAGCACCTCGTACGCCTCGGTGATCTCTTTGAACCGCGCCTCGGCCGCATCCTTCTCCGCAACCTCGACCTTGTCGGGATGGTATTGCATCGCGAGGCGACGGTAAGCCTTCTTGATCTCCGCCTCCTCCGCGTCGCGCTTCACTCCGAGTACCGCGTAGTAGTCGTGCATCACTCGAGCAGCTCACCCACGAGGCGGCTGGTGTGGTCCACGAGCGCAACGATCTTGTCGTAGGGCATGCGGGTCGGACCCATCACGCCGATGACCCCGGCCAGGGGGCCGAGCCGGTAGGAGGCCGTCACGAGCGTGAACGGCGCGAGCGACGGATCCTGGTGCTCGCTTCCGATGGTGATCGTGAGCCCCTGCCCCAGTCGCCGGGCCAGTGCCTCGCGCAGCAGATCGCGCCGCTCGGTGACCTCGAGCAGGCCCTGAAACTGTTCTTTGGTCGCGAACTCCGGCTGGCCAGCGAGCAGCTGGGCGCTGCCGAGCACCACCCCACCCGCGCTGCCCGCGGCCGGCTGCACGTCGAACAGGTCGTCCGCCTCCTGGATGAAGATGTTGAGCAGCTCGCTCGAGCCGGCGTCGGGCGCCGCATCGCGCAGCCGCGCGGGGAGCGTGGCGCGGATCTCGCGTAGCGTGAGCCCGGCCAGCCGGTCGTTCAACACGACCGCCACGCTGACGACGGCCTCCGGCGCCAGGTGCGACGGCACTTCCACGAAAATGGTGCGCACCACGCCGCTCTTGAGCGTCAGCACCAGCAGCAGCCGGTCCGACCCCGCCTGCAGCAGCTCGACCCGTTCGAGCACGGCCTGCTCGAGCGACGGACCCACCGCCACCCCAAGCTCCTTCGTGAGCACGCCGAGCACCTGCGCGGCGCGCTCGAGGATCTGGTCCACCGCGTTCCGCTCGGCGAGCTCCTCACGGATCTGGTGCGAGTCGGACGCCGAGACCTCCGAAAGCCGCATCAGGGAGTTGACGTACACACGGTAGGCGAGATCGGTGGGAATGCGGCCCGCCGAGGTGTGGGGGTGGTACAGGTAGCCCCTCTCCTCGAGATCGCTCATCGTGTTGCGAATGGTGGCCGCCGAGAGGGCCAGGCCGAACTTGCGGGAGATAGTCCGACTCCCCGCCGGCTCGGCGGTAGCGACGTAGGTCTCGATGACGGCTTCGAGCACCTGGCGCTCGCGCTCAGTGAGGGATCCAGCCATGGCGGCCAACCTGTTAGTGGCTAACAATTTAGCCAATTAGAGCCGCGCCGGTCAAGGCGTGCACCAGCGCATCGAGGCGCAGCCAGCCCTGGGGCGTGCACCGCACGCTGCCCCCGGTCTCCTCCACCCAGCCCTGCCCCGCCCAACGGGCGGTGGAGGATGGTGGAGGATAGTGGAGGGTTGCGAGATCCAACCCTTCGATGGTGCGCAACGCAAGGTAGAGCCGCTCCAGCTCGCGCTGCTCGGCCGTGAGCACTTCTGCGGACTCGACGGGCGAGCCGCCCGCGGCGACCGTGCGGCGGTAGTCCTCCCAGGCGGACACGTTCCAGCGCCGCGCCCGACCATCGAAGGAATGCGCCGCCGGCCCGAGGCCAAGATACGCCGCGCCTGACCAGTACGCCGAGTTGTGGCGAGAGCGGTGGCCGTCGCGCGCGGCGTTCGAGACTTCGTAGAAGCGGTAGCCCTCTCCCGCCAGCCGCTCGTGCGCGAACAGGTACTCCTCGGCGTAGCGGTCCTCGTCCGGAGCGGAGGCGGCTCCGCGCGAGATCCAGCGGGCGAGCGGCGTCCGCTCCTCGACACTGAGCCCGTACAGGGACAGATGAGCCGGCTGCAGGCCGCACGCCAGGTCGAGGTCGCGGGCCCAGTCGCGCCGCAGCTCCGCCGGGAGCGCGAAGATGAGATCGAGCGAGACGTTCTCGATCCCCGCGGCGCGGAGCGCGCGCACCGCATCGCCGATGCGCGTCCCGTCGTGGGAGCGATGCATCCAGGCGAGAACGCGGTCGTCGAACGATTGGGCGCCGAGCGAGACGCGGTTGACTCCGGCGCGCCGCCAGTCGGTCGCCAAGTCGCATGTCACGTCTTCGGGGTTGGCCTCCAAAGTGATCTCGACATCGTCACGAGACGACGTCACGTGAAAAGCGTCACGAAGCGACGTGAGCAGCGTCGCAAGCGCGTCGGGCGGCAGGAGGGACGGCGTGCCACCGCCCAAGTACAGGGTGTCGAGACCGCCGGCCGTTCTCTGTTCGGAGAAACCCCGGGCCGCCGGCCCGGGGTCAGCCGCGCGCACGAGCTCCAGCTCCCGGAGCACGGCGTCCACGTATTCGCGGGCCGGGATGCGCTTGCGGACCGCGATGGAGAAGTCGCAGTAGGAGCAGCGTCGGACGCAAAAAGGGACGTGGAGGTAGAGGTGGCGCATACCAGCGAAAAGTACTCGGAACCTGAGCGTCGGAGGTCACCCCGGCTGGGTAGACCCCGGGGCGATGCCCCGGGGTTCACGACAAGCCGAAAATCATTCCTGGTTGCTGCTTCACCACTCCCCGCATCTCCAGCTCCGTCAGCGCCGTCAGCACTGCACCCGTCTCCGCGGCGGCGGTCGCCACCAGCACGTCCACGTGTTTCGGCTCCGCCGCGAGGGCGTCCCACAAGCTCCGCTGCAGGTCGCTCAAGTCGGGTGGCTGACCCCGGGGCGGTGCCCCGGGGCCAATCGAGAGCTGCCCTGCCACCGCTCCCGGTAGCCCCAGCTCCTCCAGAATGTCCGCCGCCGCGAGCGCCGGCTTCGCGCCCTGCTGGATCAGCTTGTTGCAGCCGAGCGAAGTGGGGCTCGTGATGGGGCCGGGGACGGCGAGCACCGCCCGGCCCTGATCGAGCGCGCAGTCGGCCGTGATCAGCGCACCCGAGCCGGGCGCCGCTTCCACCACTACCGTCACGGCGGCGAGCCCCGAGATGAGACGATTCCGTCTGGGGAACGCGCCGGCATGCGGCCGCTCGCCCGGGGGGAGCTCGGTGACGAGACAGCCAGCGGTGGTCATACGCTGGTACAGCGTGCGATTCGCCGCCGGATAGATCACGCCGAAGCCGTTCCCGAGTATCCCCACCGACCTGCCGCCGGCATCGAGGGCGGCCGCGTGGGCCACCGCATCGATGCCCCGCGCCATCCCGCTCACCACGACCACGCCCGCGCTCGCCACGCTTGCAGCGAGCAGGCGCGCCGCCTCCGCGCCGTAGGCCGAATGGTCGCGACTGCCCACCATGGCGGCCGCGGGACGCGCCAGCAGGGCCACGTCGCCCCACACGTAAAGCAGCGCCGGCGGATCGGGGATGTCCGCGAGCAGCGGCGGGAAGGCCCGATCGTCGGGCAGCAGCACGGCGGCGGCGCAGCGGTCCAGCTGGTCGAGGATGGCGTGCCCGGCCCGGGCCGAGCCGGCGCGGATGGCGGTCGCGGCGGCGCGGCTGAAGCCCGGCAGCGCGGCAATGGCGCCGTGCGGGGCGTGCAACGCCGCGCCCGCGCTCTGGAACGCGGTGACGAGCGTGCGCAGCCGCGCGGCCCCGATCCCCGGGACCTGGGCGAGCGCCAGATAGGCCGCTAGCTCGTCGCGACTCCGGCCCGGAGCGTCTGCCACAGAGTCTCGAGCAGCCGCGGCACCCCCTCACCCGTCACCGCGGAAATGGCGACCACCGGGGCGCCCCCGACCGCACGGATCTGCGGCAGCTGAGTCCGGGGAGCGGGGACCAGATCGAGCTTGGTCAGCACCACGACGTGCGGTTTCTCCCCGAGTTCCGGAGAATAGGCCCCGGCTTCGCGCCGCAGCAGCTCGTAGGTCGCCTGGGGATCGGGACTGTCCACCGGCACGAGCACCGCGATGAGACGGGTGCGCTCCACGTGCTGGAGGAACTTGACGCCGAGCCCCTTCCCAGCGTGGGCGCCTTCGATGATCCCGGGAATGTCGGCAACCACGAAGGTCCGGTCGTCCGACAGGGCCACGACACCCAGGTGCGGCTCGAGCGTCGTGAAGGGATAGTCCGCGATCTTGGGGCGAGCCGCCGAGATCACGGAGAGGAGCGTGCTCTTGCCGGCGTTCGGCTCGCCCAAGAGCCCCACGTCCGCGATCAGCTTGAGCAGCAGCTCCAGTTGCCGTTCCGTCCCATACTCGCCCGGCTCCCACTCGCGCGGGCTCTGGTGCGTGGGGGTCGCGAACCGGGCGTTGCCCCGCCCGCCCCGTCCACCGGATGCCACGAGCAGCGTATCGCCGGTGTGGAGCACCTCGCCCAGCAACTCTCCCGTGGCGGCATCGCGCAATTGCGTGCCGGGCGGCACCGGCAGCACCAGATCGGCGCCCGATTTCCCCGACATGTTCTTCCCCTTACCATGCTGTCCCCGCTCCGCGTTCCAGCGGGTGCGGTAACGGTAATCGAGCAGCGTGGCGAGGTTCGCGTCGGCCCGCACGTACACGCTGCCCCCCGACCCGCCGTCGCCGCCGTCGGGCCCGCCCTTGGGGACGAACTTTTCACGGCGGAACGAGCTGGCACCGGCACCGCCGGCCCCGCCGACGACATGGACGACGGCGCGATCTATGAACATTGCGGATTGGCAAGCCTTCCTCCGCGACCCATTCGGGCGGTCCGAATGGACGCGACCGTGATCGCGAGCAGCTCTCCTGTTTCCCGAGACAACGGTACCAGTCGAGCTGGAGGCGCGAGAGAACACTCCACCAGGAGATCCAACCAGAAAGCGGTTTCGTCCGTCTCTTCTTCGACGATTCCCAGCTTTGCCATGAAGTCCTTTCGCGATCGAGCGCGGCATGCCGATCGGTAGTTTGCGGCTACCGACGTAACCGACCGAATGAGTTGTCGGCCGATGACGTCTGCAGCGGGAGTCCGCGGCAACGCACCGGTCAGTCGGATCGTGTCCACGGCCAGCGTCCGCATGCGGCGCTGGATTACGTCGCGCGTCACCGGGCCCGCCATGTCAATCCGCAATCCGAAATCCGCAATCCACAATCATCGCTTCCGCCTCCTGACGTCCTCCCACTGCTCCCGCGCCGTCCGGCGGCGCTCCGGATCCAGATCGCCATCCACCAGCGCCAGCACCGCTTCGATCTCCGCCGCCGATGCGCCCGTGTTGAGCGCGCCGCGCAGGTGCGAATGCAGCTGCTGCGCTGTGCCGAGCACCGCGATCGCGGCGATGGTGGTGAGCTCGCGCCGCTTCAGGTCGAGGCCCGGCCGGCCGATCACCTTGCCGTACGCGTCGACCAGCACCAGGTCCTCGAGGGCGGGGTGGAGCGCGCGCAGGTTCACCAGCAGCTTGTGATAGGCGCGGCCGTACACCTCGCGGCACACGCCGGCCCCGCGCGCAGCCCAGGACTCCCAGTCCGCGTGCGCCAGGTCCTCGGCGCCGCTCTGGGGCGCGGGTGCCGGCCCGTCCACCGCCCGCCACACGCCGAACGCCACCAACGCGAGCGGATAGCCCACCACCAGCATGCTCTGGAGCAGCAGCTCCTCGATCCAGAGCGCCGGCACGTCGGCGTCGCGCGCGGCGGCGAACCGCGCCTGCAGCTCGGGGACCCTGCCCTCCACAACGGCTGCAGCCACGCGTACCAGCGCCGCGGTGCGTGCGTCCAGGACCGGGGCGTTCGTTTCACTCATACTACTCGTCCCCCGTCCCTCGACCCCCATCCTTTCATTGCTCCAATCCCCCATTTACCCGCAGCTCCCCCACCGTCTCACCGCGGGTATTCACGTTGGGCCGGGCACCGAGCGAGTCCGGCCGGGGCCGAAGCCCGAGCGTCTCCAGCACCGCGGCGAGCGCGAGTGCCGACGCGATCCCGTGGCCGTCCGCGACCTTCAACGCGACGCCGAGTCCCTCCTGGGGCAGCAGCGCGCAGTAGACGCCCTCAGCGCCAACCTTCGCGATGACGCGACCCGGATGGGCGCACATCAGGTCCGTGCAGGGGCGGCCTTCACCGGCGACGAGCTCGGGATGGCGGAGCATCGATTCCACGATTGCGGATTGCGGATTGCGCATTGGACGCGCGCCCTGCGAATCCGCAATTCGCAATCCAAAATCCGCAATCGCCAGCCTCGCGTAGGCGAGCGCCATGTTGCGTAGCGGCATCCCGAAGCACACCACGCCACAGCCATCGACCCCGGTCTTGATCTCGGCGGCCGGAACGTCCGTCCAACGGCTCACCTCCACCAGGCAGCGTTGCTGCACGGGATGCTCGAGGCGCGTGTAAAACGCGGTGGGCCAACCGTGGTGGCGCGCGAGCGCCAACATGCCGGCGTGCTTCCCCGAGCAGTTCGAGTACACGGCCGTGAGCCGCAACCCCCTCGTCTGGTAGTCCTGGGCGACGCGCTCGGACAGCGGCGGATGCGGGCCGCACAGCAGATCGCGCTCCGAGCAGCCGACCTTGGCGAGGAACTCACGCACACGCGCGACCTGCCCCGGCTCGCTCGAGTGCGACGCGCACGCGAGCGCGAGGTCTGCGTCGGTCAAGCCGAACCGCTCCATCACGCCGTCCGCGACGAGGGGCAGCGCCTGGAACGGCTTGGCGGCGGAACGCCAGAACGTGACGAGATCCGGGTCACCGTTGCGCGCGACCAGCCGCCCTCCCGCATCCACGACCGCGACGTGGACGTCGTGGACCGCTTCGACCACCTCGCCACGCAACTGTTCAACTCTCACGAGTTACCGCCTTCCCGGTCGGGACCCCCTGCTCCCCGCTCCCAGCGACAGCGCAATCCCCAGAAGCACCAACACTCCTCCGGCCATTGCCGTGCGCGAGGGCACCTCATGGATGGAGGGCACCAGCCACGCGATCACACTCGCTCCCACCGGCTCGCCCAGCGCCGCCACGTTGACCGTCGTGGCGCGGAAGTACCGGAGCGCGTAGTTCATCCCCGTGTGTCCGATCAGCATGGGTCCTCCTGCCAGAGCCCCGAAGACCGCCCAGTCGCGCCGCGCGAATCCCGCGAGCGGGGTGGAGCGGGCGAGGGCCAGCAACGCGAGCGCGCCGGCCGCCACGACGTACACGACGGTGGCGTAGCGCCAGATCCCGACCCCCTGGCGCACGCGTCGCCCGATCACGTAATAGGCCGCGCCGGTGACGGCGCCGAGCAGCGCGAGCCCGTCACCGCCGAGCGCCCCGAGTGACAGGCGTGCGTCCGCGAGGCCGATGAGACTCGCGCCGATCACGGCGAGCGCGATGCCCCACGCCTCGGTGCGCGTGGGATGCTCGCGCAGCCACGCGGCCGCGATGCCCCAGGCGAAGACGGGCTTCAGGGACACGAGGACGACGGAGCTGGCAACGGTGGTGTAACGCAGGGAGGCGATCCAGCTCCAGAAGTGCATGGCGAGCAGCAGTCCTGCCGCGGCCATCAACCACCAGGAGCGGGGAGCGGTACCCTCCGCTGCAGCGAACGCTACGGTTCCCTGCTCCTCGCTCCTCTCCCACACGGCCAATCCCCCCGTCACGGGCAGCACCAGCGCCAGCCTCCAAAACGCAATCGCCAGCGCCGGCGCCGCGGCGAACCGCACGATCGGCCCGGCGTAGGTGGTGGCGAGCACTGCCACGATGAGCACGCCAAGGGGGGACATGGGCGCGTCAAGATAGCGGAAACGCCGCCGGTTGCCCTCCCTCCGCCGGTCCCCCAAATTGCGCGCGCCATGCGCTCCCCCACCGTGTTGCTCGTCGTGACGTCGCTGCTCGCGGCCCCCGCGCTCACGCGCGGGGCCATGCTCGCCGCGCAAGACGCGTCGCCGTACCTGCCGCTCGAGCACTGGGCCACGCCCTTTGTGGAGCATCTAATCGCCCGCGGGGCGATCGCGGATCCCAGCCCCCTGACCCGGCCGTTCGTGCAGGCGGACGTGGTGCGCGCGCTCTCCGCAGCCGACACAACCCGGCTCGGCGGCGCCGAGCGGCACGTGATCCGCGCTATGCTCTCAGGCCTCGCGCGGCCGCCCGCCGACCGCAAGCCGTGGGCCCGTGTGGAGGGGGGCGCGGCGGTGGCGGCCGCGAGCCAGGCGCGGCGCGACCCACTGCGTGCCGCCGGGCCGGGCCACGCGACCGCGTCCGGCGGAGTCGCCGTCCAGGCGCTGCTCGGCCCCGTGGCGGTGGTCACCCATCCGTACTTCGACACCCGGCTCAAGTGGGATCCGGACTACGACGGCAAGAAAAACCGTATCGTGGCCGGGCGTAACGCCGAGGCGTACGTGGACGCGCGCTGGCGGTTCGGCGAGCTGTTCTTCGGGTCGCTCGACCGCAACTGGGGACCACCTGCGCTGGAGGGGCTCCTCGTCAGCCCGAGCCCGTACAGCTACGATCACCTCGCCCTGTCGCTCGGCACGCGACGCATCCAGCTCCAGGGGATCGTGACCGAGCTGGACGACCAACCGGACACGACGGGCGCGCCGAACCACCGGTTTTTCGTCGCGCATCGATTGCTGTGGCGCCCCAGCGCCGTCACCACGCTTGGCTTGTGGGAAGGCGAGATCGCCGCGGGCCCGGCCCGCACGCTCGAGCCCTGGTTCGCGAACATCATCAATCTCGGCCTGCTGGTGGAGTACGACCGCAACGTCAAGGTCAACAGCCTGCTCGGCGTGGACTTCGAGTCCCGCTTCCACCACGTGAAGGTGTTCGCCCAGGCGCTGCTGGACGATATCCAGATCGACCGCCAGGCGCCGAGCGACAGCGAGCCGCCGTCGTACGGCGTCACGCTCGGCGCGGAGACGGTGGTGCGCGGCGTGGTGCTTACCGGCTTCTACACGCGGGTGGCGAACCTCACCTACCGCACGCCCAATCCCGCCGAGATGGTGGCGAGCCGAAACGTGGGACTGGGGCGGAATTTCTCCGATTACGATCAGTTCACGCTGCGCGCCGGGGTGCTCGCCGGCCCCGGCGTGCTGCTCGAGCCGGAGGCAACGCTGTTGCGCCAGGGGCAGGGCGACTTCCGGAGCCCCTACCCGCCGGTCGCGGCGTACGGCTCGACCCCGACGCTGTTCGCCGGCGTCGTCGAACGCACCGTGCGCCTCGCGCTCGGCGCTCGGTGGCAGCAGGGCGCGTGGGGCCTTACCGGAAACGGCGGCGTGCACTTCATTCACAACGCCGGCCACGCGACGGGCGTGAGCGAGACAAAGTGGGTGGGCGGAATCACGCTGAGCTACCGGTTCCACATGCAGGGAGCGTTGCCCTGAGGAACCACCCGGATGGACCACCGATGAGCATTCCCACCCCCGATCCCCGCCTCACGCGCGACCATCTCGAGCAGCTGTTCGCGAACATGGCGGCGCGGCGCGTCGTGGTCGTGGGCGATGCGATGCTGGACATTTATCTGGCGGGGGACGCGGAGCGGATCTCGCCCGAGGCGCCCGTGCCCGTAGTGACTGTGCATACCCGGCGCTACGCGCTGGGCGGGGCCGCGAACGTGGCGGCGAACGTGGCGGCCATCGGGGCCGAGTGCCGGCTGGTGGCGGCGATCGGAGACGACGCGCGCGGCGATTCGCTGCGCGGCGAGCTGGCGCAGAACCGGCTCCCTGACCGCCACATCGTCGTCGTCGCCGCCCGCCCCACGACCTCCAAGACCCGTGTCACGGCGCGCGGCCAGCAGGTGGTGCGGATCGACGAGGAGGTGGAAGACCCGATCGACCCGCGCGCCGAGAACCAGCTCCTAGGGCAGCTCGACGCCGCGATGAGCGATGCCGACGCGGTCCTGATCGAGGACTACAACAAGGGCACGCTCACGCCCGCGGTGATCGAGCGCGCGATGACGCTCGCCAAGAAGCGGGGCATTCCGGTGGTGGTGGATCCCAAGTTCAAGCATTTCTTCGCATATCGCGGCGCCACCCTGTTCAAACCCAACCGCCGCGAGTTGGAGCAGGCGATGGGCGCGACACTCGACCTGGCCCACCCCAACGCCCTCCCCACCTCGCTCGAGAAGCTCGGCGTCGACAACCTGCTGCTCACGCTCGGTGCCGAGGGCATGGTGCTCGTCACGAAGGACAAGGAGATCACGCGGATTCCTACGATGGCGCGCGAAGTGTTCGACGTCTCAGGCGCGGGCGACACGGTCACGGCGTGGGCGGGCACGGCACTCGCCGCCGGCGCGTCGGTGCGCGAAGCAGCACACGTCGCGAACTACGCGGCCGGTGTCGAGGTGGGGAAATCGGGCGTGGCCACGGTGTCCCCCGCGGAAGTGCTCGCGATGCACGAGGCGCATTATGACCAACTGGGAAAACTGCGACGAGGCGGGCTTCTCTGACACGGGAGCGGGGAGCTATCGCCAGCTCAAACCGGCGCCGATGACGACGCCGTCCACGGTTTCCACTCGGGAGCCGCCGCCGAGTACGGCACGGTCGATCCGATATCCCACGCGCGCTTCGAGTGGGGCCCGCGCCAGTCGCAGCAGCATCCCGACCTCCCCGCCCTGCGCGTGGTCGAACGGCTCCGGCACGTTGGCGTCGGCGGAGACGGCGCGCCACAGCTCTACATAGCCGCGCACCGCGGAGCCCACGAACGCGGTGGCGGCGCGCGCCCGCAGCTCCCAGAAGAGCCAGCGCTGCGTGCCGCCGGTGAGCGTGTAGGCGCGGGCATGCGGGCCTCCCTCGAGCGTGAGCCACGCCGCGGGCCGCACGCCGAGCAGCACGGTGCCTTCCACCAGATCGCGTGACGTCCCCACGCCCGCCACGCCCGCGGGATCGAGCTTCCCCTGCAGGTAGCTCACTCCCAGGGAGAGCCGCCCCAAGGAGAGGATGCCCTCGCCGAGAAATGCGGCGCCGCTGAGCTGGTCGGTGCCGGCCGGAACGGCGCTCCGCACTCGGGCCGTGACCACCGACGCGCGGGCGGCGGGGTGCAGTGCCTGCGCAGACACCGAGCCCGTGGCGCAGGCGGCGGCGAACAGCGCGATGCCGGTCCTCATGGTGCGCGCGGCTGCATAGCGCTCGCGTCGCCCGCGTGCACGGCAAGGTGGACGTTGCTGCGGCGCCGGACGTTTTCGGCGGTGACCGCGTCGACGTTCTTCTGCCACGCGTCGCGGCGGGCCTGATTCGCCCGCACGTTGGCCGCGATCGGCCGGCCGGGCCGATGCAGGATGTAGCCGAGCACGCCAGCGACGCCGATGGTGCCCGCCACGGCGATGCGCGGTCCGCTGGAGGTGCCGCTGCCGCCCACGACCGCGGGCAGCCCCGCCACGGCGCCCGAGAGCAACACCCCGCCCACGAGCGCGCGCGTCGCGGAACGACCGCCGCCATGCTCGGGCAGGAACTGGGACTCGCCGGGGGGTGACGGCCACGGCAGCGTGTCGGGCCGGACGACCTTCAAGTCGAGCGGCAGCTGCACGATCCCCGCCAGCTCCCCGGTCGGCCCGCGGGAGGCGACCCGCAGCAGCACGCGGCTCACCGGGGGCAGTTCCCCGGCGGCGTCGAGGCCGTCCCACGGCACCCGCAGGCTGTCGCCGATCGGCCCTGCATAGAGGGAGCGGAACGGGCCGCCGTCCTCGTAGCGCAGCGTCACCTCGACCGTCTGGAATGAGCTGGCGAAGAGCCACGCCCCGAAGGCGCCCGCGCCCGGTGCCACTGCGGTGTCCGTCGGCACCGTGATCGCCACCGCCTTGGTACGCGCGCGCACGCTGTCGAACACGCTCGTCACCTCGGGCGGAAACACGAGCCGGTCCGGCCGGAACCGCGGATCGAGCAGGACCAGGCGCCGGAATACCGCGACGGCGGAGTCCCGCTGCCCCCGGAACAGGTCGGCGGCGCCCAGGTACACGAATCCCGGCGCGCGCTCGGCGGCGGGCGCATTTGCCGCCGTCAGCCGCGCGAGGTCGCGCCGCAGCAACCCGGCCGCCAGCCCGAAGTCGAGGTTCTTGTACGCGCGGACGCCCTCGGCGAACGGGGATTCGGAGGCCTGGGCCCGGGCCGGCGCCGGCGCGCCCGCCGCGAGGGCCCACGCGAGCGCGCACAGCGGAGCGACGTTACGCATCACGGTTTGAGCTCGCGCAGCACGATGTCGGTGATGCGCACCTCCTGGCCGGGCCCCACGCGAATCGCGAGCTCATACGGCTCGAAGCCGTCCCGCACCACGCGCAGCCGGTGGGCGCCGGGGGCGACCGACACGCCGATCTGCGGCGTGTTGCCGACCAAGTCGCCGTCCACGTAGACCTGTCCCCACGGCGTCGCATTGACGAACAGCCGCCCGGGCGACCCAACTCGGTCTGTGGCGTCGCCGGCGCGGGGAGTCGGACGGGGAGGCGGCGTGTTCCGGGGCGGCGGTGGCGCGCTCCTGCTGCGACGGGGCGCGTCAGTCGAGACGGGCGGCCGGACGGCAAGCGCGCTCGTGGCAAGCGCGCCTGTGGCAGGCGTGCTCGGGGCGAGCGTGCTCGGGGCGGGTGCGATCGTGTCGGGACGCTCGGGTGCGGCTGCCGCACCGGCGAGCGAGTCCACTGGTGGCGGGGGGACGGACGCTGTCTCGGAGACCGCCGGCTGGTCGCCCCTGGACCCCGAACTCAGAAGCCACGGAGCCACCACCGCCCCGAGCGCAACGAGCGTGACCAAGCCGGCCGGGATCCAGCGCCAATTCGCCCCGTGCGCCGGATGACTCCCCATGGGCTCGTAACCGAGCAGGCCCATCGCGGCGCCGCTCGGCGCCGGCGACCGCCGTTCCTGCACCGCTACCACGAAGTCGAGGGCGGTCGCGTAGCGCCCTTCCGGCGCACGGCTCATCGCCCGCTCGACGGCGGTGGACACCCACGGGGGCACGTCGGCCCGGACGTCGCCGAGGCGGGGTGGCGGCTGGGGGTTCCGCCCCCCGGCGATCGCCGCTATAGCGTCCTCGACGAGCGGCGGCGCCCCGGTGAGGCAGGTGTAGACCAGGGTCGCGAGCGCGTATTGATCGCCGGCGGGGCCCGGCTCGCGCCGCAAGCGCTGCTCGGGGGCGAGGTACGGGGCGGACCCCGCGTCCTCACCACCACGCGCGAGCGCGCCGAGCTGGGACAGCGTCCACGGCACCCAGAAGTCCGTCACGTGCGCGTCGCCGGCCGCGTCCACCAGCACGTTGGCGGGCGTCAGGTCCGCGTGAATCACGCCGAGCCGATGGGCGAAGTCGAGCGCGTCGGCAACCTGCTGCGCGAGGCGGAGGCACGGTGCGAGCTCCATCCGGCCGTCGCTCGCCAACCGCTCGGCGAGGGACCGCCCCTCGACGTACGGCATCGACCACCAAAACAAGCGGTCGGTCGCGCCGGCCGAGTACAACGGAACGATGCGGGGGTGCTCGAGCGCCGCGGCAGTAGCGGCAGCGCGATGAAACGCTTCCTCGGCGGCGGGCCCCGCGTCGGGCGCGCGCCGCATCACCTTCACCGCGACCGGCTGGTCGTATTCGAGATCGCGCGCCAGGTACACCAGAGACGTGGGCCCGCGCCGGTGCAGCGACTCGAGGGCAAACAGAGCGCGGAGGTCCTGGCGCGCCGCCGCGTCCACCGGATCGGGCTCGGGTGAGGCAGGAACGGCCTCAGGGGCGGTCATGGGAGTGGAGACGGGAGGACCGTAAACGGATTACTCGTCGCCCCGGTCACGCCTCCGGCGCTCGCGGCAAGCGTGTAGCCGACCCCCTCCTGATCGATGCTCAAGCCGCCGAAACTAGCCACTCCTGACCCGGCTGCAACCAGCGTCGTGCCACTGAGAATCGCAGTCTTGGACGCGCTCGCGTCGTTGCCGATCGCCATCGTCACATCGCCCGTAAAGCCCGTCGCTACGTTGTCGAACGCGTCCCAGGCGGTCACCACCACGGTCGGGAGAGCGCTGTCCACGTTCACGTCCTGCGGCTCTGTCGTGAACGTCAGGTGGTCCGCAACGGCGGGATCGACGGTCACGGCGGCGGTCTCGTTCACCGTCACGGAACCGTTCACCGTCGCGGTGATCGTCTTCACCTCGGCCGTGGTGGAGCTCAACGTCCCCGTCATCTCCCCGTTTGCGTCGGTGGTCCCGGACGGCGTCAGGGCGTTTCCGGTCCCCGTCCCCAAAAGCGTCACCGTCGCCCCGCTCACCGGGTTTCCGAACTGATCCCGCACGGTCACGGTGATCGTCAAAGCGCTCGCGCCGTTGCTCGCGGTGATCGAGGTGGGCGACGCGCTCACCGACGACTGACTCGCGCTGGGCGCGCCGGCCAAGTTCACCGTATGGGACACGCCCGCCGAAGCGCTCCCAGCGAAAGTGCCATCCCCCGCGTACGCCGCGGTGAGCGTTTTGGCGCCCGCCGTGATCGGGGTCAGAGTGCAGATGCCCGCCGCCACGGTGCCGACGCAGTTTACCGTTCCGTCGCTCGCCGTGACGTTGCCGGTGGGAGTGCCGCCGGCCGAGGTCACGGTGAACGTCACCGTGATCGCCTCACCCACCACCGAGGGATCCGGCGTGTCGCCAGTGATGGTGGTGGTGGTACTGGCCGCGTTCACCGTGTGGGCCACGCCCGCCGAAGTGCTGCCGCCGAAGTTGACGTCGCCGGCGTAGGTGGCGGTGAGGGTCTTTGTCCCCGCCGTGGTCGGGGTCAGGGTACAC
>JBGPDL010000020.1:0-40094 GCA_041482275.1 Gemmatimonadota bacterium
ACACTGCGCGCTCGCGCGACGGCTTTGCTGCCGGAGCGCTCATGGCGGCGGCGTGGATCGCCGGGCGGCGCGGCGTGTTCACATTCGACGACGTGGTGAACGACATGCTCCCGACCATCGGGCGCTGAGCCGGACAAGGAGTACGAACATGCGCGTGGATTGGCTGCGCGGCTGCGCGACCGCGCTGGTGACCCCCTTCGGGGCCGATGGGGCCGTGGATGAGCCGCGCATGCGGGCCCTGGTCGAACGGCAGATCGCGGACGGCGTCCGCGTTCTCGTGCCCTGCGGCACCACGGGCGAGAGCGCGACTCTCAGCGTCGACGAGCAGCGGCGGGTCATCGCACTCACGGCCGCCGTGGCGCACGGCCGGGCCCGCGTGCTCGCCGGCGCTGGTGGCAACGCGACCGCCGCGACCGTCGAGCGCGCTCAGGCGGCCCGCGCCGCCGGAGCGGACGGCATCCTGATCGTCGCCCCCTACTACAACAAGCCGACGCAGGCCGGATTGATCGCGCATTTCCGCGCGGTCGCCGCGGCGGTCCCCGGGCTCCCGGTGGTGCTCTACAACGTCCCGGGACGCACCGGTTCGAATATCGAAGCAGGGACGGTGCTCGCGCTGGCGCGGGACGTGGACAACATCGTGGCGGTGAAGGAAGCGTCCGGGAATCTCTCGCAGATCATGGCGATCTTGCGCGACCGGCCCGATGGATTCCGCGTGCTCTCGGGTGACGATGCCCTCACGCTTCCGTTGATGGCGTTGGGCGCGGAGGGCATCATCTCGGTCGCCTCGAACGAAGTGCCGGGCCTGATGTCCAAGCTCGCCGACCTGGCGCTCGGGGGCGCGTGGGCGGACGCCCGTACGTTGCACAACCGCCTGCTGCCGCTCATGGAGGCCAACTTCCTCGAGTCGAACCCCGGTCCCGTCAAGGCAGCGATGGCCTTGATGGGTCTCCTCGAGGAGCGGCTGCGCCTGCCGCTCGTCCCGGTCCAGGACGAAACTCGAGCCCGCCTCCGCGAGATCCTCCAGGAGCTCGGGGTACCGGGCCGCGCCGCACATGTCGCTGCGTGAGCGGCTCGAGGCACTCGCGGCCGCGGAGCGGACCTCGTACGGCGACGCCGACCGCGTGCTGTTCGCGGAGTTCCGTGCTGCGCTCTCCCGCGGCGCCGTGCGCGCCGCCGAGCGCACGGCAGGCGGGGAATGGCGCGTGAACGCCTGGGTCAAGCAGGGGATTCTCCTGGGCTTCCGCATGGGCGTGCTGACCGACATGTCGGTCGACCCCACGCTGCGCTTCTTCGACAAGGACACCTACCCCACCCGGCCCACCGCGCTCGGCGATCGGGTTCGCATCGTGCCGGGCGGCTCGAGCATCCGGGACGGGAGCTACGTGGCGCCCGGCGTCGTGTGTATGCCCCCCATGTACGTGAACGTCGGAGCCTACGTGGACGAGGGGACGATGATCGACAGCCACGCGCTCGTCGGCTCTTGCGCCCAGATCGGCAAGCGCGTCCACTTGTCCGCGGCCGCCCAGGTGGGAGGCGTGCTCGAGCCCGTGGGCGCGGTACCGGTGATCGTCGAGGACGACGTGCTGGTGGGGGGCGGCTGCGGGATCTACGAGGGCGCCATCGTGCGCGAGCGGGCGGTGCTCGCCGCCGGCACGATCCTCACCGGCTCGACGCCGGTCTACGACCTGGTGCGCAAACAGGTGTACCGCCGCTCCGCGGGCGGGCCGCTCGAGATCCCGCGCGGCGCCGTCGTGGTGCCGGGCGCCCGGGCCTTGCGCGACGGAGCGGGCGCCGAATGGGGACTTTCACTGTATGCACCCGTGATCGTCAAATACCGCGACGACAAGACCGACGCGGCGACACAGCTCGAGGACTACTTACGCTAGACTGTCGCGATGATGTACGCTTACTGTCACTTTGCAAGTGCCGCGAACGCCCGCACCATCGCCTCCGACAGGAAGCGCGTGGGGTCGTCCTGGTGATCGAACGGCACGCGCCCCATGCCGCTGTAGTACCGCTCGAGGTACGCGCGCTTGATGCGACACAGCCGTGCCGGATCCCGTACGTCGGGGAACCGGACGACGATCCGCGGCGGCCGGGGGGTGAACACGCCCGCCCGCGGGTTGTTGCTGACGGATACGCTGCGGCCGTCACGGAACTTGCTCGGCAGCTCCACGTAGCACGCGACTAGGCGCGCGGGGCGCGCCGCGGAGAACACCGCGGCGGCGAGCGCCAGCTCTCGCGTCTCGGCATGCTCGAGCAGCCAGATCCAACAGGACATTGCGGTCGTCAGGACGCAGCGGGTTGCGCGGGGGGCAGCACCCGCGCGAGCGCCTTGAGTAACGGTCCCTCAGGCGACGCGCCGTCCGGCGCCTCCCCGAGCACTACGGCGAAGCGCCGCTTGAGGAGGGGGTCGCGCATGGCGTGAGCAGCGAACTGCAGGGTGAGCGGGATGAACCAGGTGGCCTGGCGCGCGCCGGCGCCGGCACGGGCGACCGCGGCGTACTGCTCGAACAGCGCCAGCAAGAACCCGCTCTTCGAAGGGAATTGCCCATAGATGGCGCCCTTGGTGAAGCCCGCCACCCGGGCCACCTCATCGAGCGTCGCGAGCTCGATCCCACGCTCGGCGAAGACAGCCAAGCCAGCCTCGAGGAGCATGGTCCGCGTCTCGGCCATGCGCCTCTTCCGGACGATACCCATGGGAATCTACCATACCATTTGGAATCCCAAACTGCAAATGGCCCGCCCAGAACCATGGATGAGATACGCCTGAGTATCTCAACTGATGGGCCACACGGTGCCTGTTGCGCTCGACTGGCTGCGTCTGATTGCGTCGGGCAATCGCACTCCCTAAAGATTGGGCCGCGCACCAGCGACCCACGCTCCATCGAGGAGGCGATCAGTGACCGACCCGAGTCTCCAGTTCGACCGCGCGGAGCACGTCGCCCCGGCAGGCGGCGCCACCTGCGCGTTCTGCAAGCAGCCCATTGCGGGGACGTATTTCGAGATCAACGGGCAGGTCGCCTGCCAGCGTTGCCGCGGGCAGATCATGGCCGCATGGAACCGCGGCTCTCCCCGAAAACGTTTCGCCAAGGCGCTGGGGCTGGGCGCGGCGGCGGCGGCGCTCGGTGCCGCGCTGTATTTTGGCATCGAGGCGTTGACCGGGTACGAGTTGGGCCTGGTGGCGATCGTCGTCGGGTTGCTCGTGGGCAGCGCGGTGCGCAAGGGATCGAACGGTCGGGGCGGATGGCGCTACCAGGCGCTGGCGATGTTCCTCACCTACAGCGCCGTGGTGGCCACCGATTCATCGCTCATCGCGCGCGAACTCACGAAGCAGTTCCGGGCCCGCGCCGACTCGGTCAAGCCAAGCGCCGAGTCGAGTCCCGCGCTCGCACGCGCCGCGGCGGGAGCCGCGGCCCGGTCCGACAGCGCGTCCCAACCGCAACGCCAGGCACCCGGACTCCTCGCCTTCGGCCTCGGGCTCGCGCTACTGCTCGCGCTCGCGTACGCGGCACCGATCATGATCGGGGTCTCGAGCCCGCTCCACCTCGTGATCGCCGGCATCGCCCTGTACGAGGCATGGAAGCTGAACCGAGGTGTCGCTCTCCGCATCACGGGACCCTATCAGGCGGCAGCCCCGAGCGCTCCAGCCTAGCGCCGTGCGATGAGCGACGAGCTGCCGCAGCAGACGGGAGTTTGTCCGCAGTGCGGCACGCACGTGGCGCCCGCCCTGCTCGCCTGTCCCTCCTGCCGCCGCCTCGTTCATGCCGACGAGTTGAAGCGCCTGGCCGCAGACGCTGAACGCGCGACTCAGGCCGGCGACGTGAGTGCCGCGCTGGTGGCGTGGCGCGAGGCGCTCGATCTGTTGCCGCCGGACTCGACCCAGCATCAGGTGATCTCGGGCCGGGTGGTCGAGTTGAGTCGCGCGGTAGACAGCAAGCCGGCCGGCGCCAAGCCGGGCTCCCGCTGGGGCAAGGGGGCGGCAGGCCTCGGCACACTCGGCGCGCTGCTCGCGAAGTTCAAGTTCGCGCTCGTGTTCGTCCTCACGAAGGCGAAGCTGCTCTTGCTCGGTCTGACGAAGGCCGGGACGCTCTTCAGCATGCTGCTCTCTGCGGGCGTGTACTGGACCATCTGGGGCTGGAAGTTCGCGTTCGGCCTTGTCCTCTCCATCTACATCCACGAAATGGGTCACGTGCAGGCGCTGCAACGCTACGGTATCAAGGCCACCGCGCCCATGTTCATCCCCGGCCTGGGGGCGGTGATCCGTCTCAAGCAGTACCCGGCGGATGCGCGCGAGGACGCGCGGGTCGGGCTCGCTGGTCCGCTGTGGGGCCTGGGCGCGGCGCTCGCAGCCTATGCCGTGTACCGCGCCACGAGCCTCGGGATATGGGGAGCGATCGCGCACCTCGGTGCGTTGGTGAACCTCTTCAACTTGATCCCGGTGTGGCAGCTCGACGGTGGCAGGGGGTTCCGCGCGTTGACCCGGCCACAGCGCTGGCTCGCGGCCGGCGTCGTCGCGCTGATGTGGTTCGCGACGGGAGAAGGCTTGCTGCTGCTGCTGGGCATCGCCGCGGCCGCGAGCGCCGGCTTCGCCGCCGCTGCCGAGGAGCCCGATCAAACCGCGCTCGTCGAATACTGTCTCCTCGTGGCCATCCTCTCCCTGCTGACGCGGATCGCGGCCCCCGTCTTCCCGCGCTGACGAGAACGCAGGCGCGCGGGACTTGACTGGAATGACGCCGATTCTATGTTTGCAATTCGGCCCGTTGCGCCGCGGCGCGACGCGGATTCCTGGGAGTGCAAATGCCGTATATCATCGCGGAGCCGTGCATCAACGTGAAGGATCGCTCCTGCGTGGATGTCTGTCCCGTGGACTGCATCTACGAAGGAGACGATATGCTCTACATCCATCCCGATGAGTGCATCGACTGTGGCGCGTGCGAGCCGGAGTGCCCGGTGACGGCGATCTTCCCCGAAGAAGACACTCCGCCGCAATGGAAGTCGTTCATCGCCAAGAATCGCGACGTGTTTCAGAGTCCGACCCCACCCGGCAAGCCGCAGCGCAAGGGATCGTGAACACCAAGCCCCGGGGCGACCCCGGGGCTCTCGTTTTTTCAGCGTAGCGCAGCCAGGAAATCGGCCAGGAGCCGACCGGTCGCGAGCGGCTGCTCGAGCGGCGCCAGGTGGCCGGCAGCCGGCACCACGTGGCATTGGGCGCCGGGGATGAGCCGCGCCATGGCGCGCGCCGCCGCGGGCGGAGCGATCGCATCGTCGCTCCCCACGAGCACCAGGGTGGGCAGCCGCACCCTACGGAGTGTCTCGGTCGAATCGGGCCGATCGCGCATGGCCCGCTGCGCGCCCACGAGCGCGGGCACGGACCAGCGGCGCGCCATCTCGCGCACTTGCTCCATCACCTCGGGCTGCGTGGCCTGCGTCGCCGGCCCGAGCAGCCGCGGCAGCAACCGCTCGAGGAGGGCGTCCGGCCCCTCGCGCTCCGCCACCGCGGCCAGCGCGTCGCGCCCCCGCTTGGTGTCGGCCGAGTCGGCCTCGGATCTCGTGTCGGCCAGGATCAGCGCCTTGACCCGTCCGGGATGTCGTCGCAACACCTCAAAGATGATGTAACCGCCCATCGACAATCCGCACATCACGGTTTCCCGCACGCCGACGGCGTCGAGCACGGCCACGAGGTCGTCCGCGTGGCGCGCGAGCGAGTAGCCCTCGGCTCCGGCGGGCGCCCCGGAGCCGCCCACCCCGCGCAAGTCCGGTGCGATGCGCCGGACCCGGGACAACGTGGCGAGCTGGTGCCGCCACACGGTGCGGTCGAACGGGAAGCCGTGCACGAACAGCACCGGCAGGCCGTCGCCCCGGACGTCGACGGCCAGCTCGACGTCGCCGGCGGGCACGCGCAACGGCGCATGGGCGCCAGACGGGCGGGGCCCGAGGAAGCGGACGATCTCTTCGGGCACCGGGGTCGCCCGCCCCAGGCGATCGATGCACACGAACACGATCTCCGCCTCCGCAACGAGCGTCTCGTCCGACACCCGGTGTACCACGTGGCGCAGCGTCATGCTCGTCGTGCCCCGATTCAACACCGTGGTCTCGACGCGCACCATATCGCGCGCAAACACCGGTGCCGTGTACTCGATCGTCGCTTTGCGCACGGCCGGCCACACACCGTTGCGCTCGAAGAGATCCATTCCCGGTCCGCGCGCCAGCGCATCCCAGCGGGCGCGCTCGAGCAGCGCGAGCAGGGCCGCCTGGTTCAGATGCCCGAACGCGTCGCAATCGAACGGGTAGACCCTCAGCTCGATCGCCGCGAAGGGCGTCACGGGGCAAGCTCCGGAGTGGCAGGCGGGACGGCAAACGTATGCCAGAAGATGATCCGTTGCATGCTACCGGTGGCCCGCTGCCTGAGCGCTGCAAACGCCTTGGCGCCGTAGGTTGGGTCGAGCGTGAGCCCGTGCTCGGCGCCGAGCCGCTGGGCGTCGTCGCCCGCGGGGGTCGGCCAGCCGTACCCGCGCCCGACCCCTTCCACGATGTCGAGGGAACGGGGAGCGGGGAGCGCTATCCCGTGGCGCGCGAGCAGTCGCCGTGCACCGCGCGCGAGTCCCATCGTCCGCCACCGGTTCGCGACGAGGCGCGGCGCCACGCGCACGCCCACGACGCGCGTCGGCCAATCGAGCGTGGCGACGGCGAGCGCAAGGCCCGCGGCCGTGCCGCCCGTGCCCAGTGGCAGGACGATCGCGTCGGGCGGCACCGCGGCCTGGAGTGCAAGCTCCAGCCCGGCGAGCAAGTGGCCGACCACCGCCCGGGGGTGCGCGCCACCGCCGGGAATCCAGCGCCGCGGTCCGAGCGCCCGCGCCCGGTGCCACGCCTCGAGTACGGCGAGGGGTAACGTCGCTCGCGCCCGGGCCCGAACCACGAATGCCGCCCGCACCGCGCAGGTGGCCGCCACGGCCCGGCTCGCCGCCGTCTCCGGTTGCGGAAACTGCGCCACCACAGCGTAACCCGCTACGGCTTCCGCGTGCACGGCGGTCGCGAGGCAATGGGTCGAGCCTGCCCCTCCCACGGTGACGAACGCCGTGCCCGGGGCCGCGCCGGCGAGCAGGAATTCGAGCCCGCGCACTTTGTTGCCGCCGTAGCGCGTCGCAGAGCGGTCTTCGCGTTTGATGGCGAGCGCAGCCACGCCGAGGGCGCGGGCGAGCGTCGGCGCGGGCTCGAGCGGGGTCGGCCACGCGCCGAGGCTACAAGGCGCCAGCGCCGCGCGTATCTTTTGGGTCAGTTGCGCCGGATCCGCCACTCGTACCCCGATCCCGAGGACCCCGATGCGGGTTGCCACCGACTACATTCGCCACGCAGCGCGCGCCGCCCGCAAGTGCGCGGGCGACCCGCTGGGCGGTGCGCCCCAGCCGCCCGATCCCGAATTCTACAAGACCCTCGCCAAGGCACTCGAGGAGATCGCGGCCGGGCTGGAATCGCTCGGCAAAAAGGAAGAGTGAGCTACATCTGCACGCCGGAAGCGCTGGCCGAAGCGATCGCGGCGCTCGAGCGGGAACCGCTCGTCGCGGTGGACACGGAGGCGGCGAGCTTCCACCGCTATCGCGATCGGATCTTCCTGATCCAGCTGTCGAGCCCCTCCCGTACGGAGATCGTCGATCCCCTCGCCCTCGCCGACCTCTCGCCTGTGGGCCGGCTGCTCGCCGACCCCGCGGTCGAAAAGATCTTTCACGACGCCGACTACGATCTGCGCACGCTCGATCGCGACTATGGCTTCCGGGCCCGCTCCTTGTTCGACACCCGCATCGCCGCGCAGCTCGCCGGCGAGCCGGCGGTGGGCCTGGCCGCGCTGCTCGAAAAGTACCTCGGCGTGAAGCTCGCCAAGGAGCACCAGAAGGCGGACTGGTCGCGCCGCCCCCTGCCCCCCGCGATGCTCGCCTACGCCGCCGCGGACACCCAACACCTCCCGGCGCTGCGTGAGCGGTTCCGCACGCGCCTCGCGGAACTGGGCCGGCTCGGCTGGGCGGAGGAAGAATTCACGCGACTGGAACAGCTGCGGTGGACGGGGGCGCCCGACGGCGGGGACGCGTTCTTGCGGATCAAGGGGGCGAAGGCGCTGGCGCCCCGCCAGCTCGCCGCGCTGCGGGAGCTGTACCGCTGGCGCGAGACGCTCGGGGCGGAGCAGGACCGGGCGACCTTCCGGATCATCGGAAACGACGCCCTGCTCCCCGTGGCCCACGCGCTTCCCCGCGCGCCGGCCGACCTCGGCGGCATCGCCGGGCTGCCCGCTACGCTCGCGGGGCGGCACGGCCCAGCGCTGCTCGCGGCCGTGCGGCGCGCGCTGGACCTCTCGGAAGCGGAGCTACCGCGCCTGGAGCGCGCCCCTCGCCAACCCCGGGACTCCGCCGCCGAGGCGCGCGTCGAGCGTCTGAAGGCCGCGCGCAACCGGGTCGCGGCCGAGCTCGCGCTCGACCCGGGGGTATTGTGCGGGCGCTCGACCCTCGAGGCGGTGGCCCGCGCCCAGCCCCTGCCAAACGATCGCGCCGGGCTCGCCCGGGTGGGAGAGCTCCGGCGCTGGCAGATCAACGTGCTCGGGGATGCGCTGCTCGCGGTGCTTGGCTAGAGCCCCATCAGCGCCCGTACCTTCGGATCCATGCGCTCCGGGGTCCAGTACGGCTCCCACACGATCTCGATGTCGACATCCGTCACGCCCTCGAGCCCGCGCAGCACGCGGTAGGCGTCGTTCGTGATCATGGGCCCGGCGGGACAGCCCGGTGACGTGAGCGTCATCTTCACGCGCACCTCGCCCCCGGCGACCTCGACGTCGTACACGAGCCCCAAGTCGACGATGTTCATGTCGAGCTCAGGGTCCTTCACTTGCCGGAGCGCCTTGCGGGCTGCTTCGCCATTGACCACCGCAGGTGCAGTCATCAACGACTCCTCTCGCCGTCCTCCCCTTCCAACCTAGTCGGCCGCATAGCCCCGCACCAGGCAGCGTCGCCGCGCAGCGATCCGGGCGTACAGCCACCGCGCCGCGGGCAGCACGCCGGGAATACCGAACGCCGGCGCCAGCCAGCGCTTCCCCGGCAGGAGTCGGAGGACCTCCGGAGCCGCGTCCGCGCCGGCGAACACCGTACCGTCGGGCAGGACGAGGTGCATCGCGGCCGCGAGGGCGGGAAGCGGGATCCCAAATCCGGCCACACGCGCTTGATCCTGGAACGGGAGCGTCGCGAGCCGGTGTTCGCGGTCCCATCGGCGCACCAGGTCGACGCACTGCCGGCACAAGCCGCACTCCCCGTCGTAGACGAGCGTAGGCCGGTCAGGACGCATCGGACGCCTGCGCGGCTGCATCCGCAACGCCGCCGCGCACTCCCTTGAGCACCGTGAAGGAGCGGCGGGCGCGCGGCGCGTAGGCGCGGTTCGTGAGCAGCACGACGAACAAGTCGCGATCCGGGTCGATCCACAGGGACGTGCCGGTCCACCCGGTGTGCCCGTAGCTCCGGAGGCCGAACAGCGTTCCGGCGCTCGACACGTTCTCCCCAGTCGGCAGCGCCTGCCAGCCCAGCGCCCGCGCTTCGCGGCCCGGTCCGAGACCGGCCGCCTTGGTCGTGAACAACCGAACCGTTTCGGCGGAGAGCAGCCTCCGCCCATCGGGCAGCACTCCCTCGCGCAGCATGAACTGTGCGAACCTGGCGAGGTCGGCGGCGGTCGCGAACAGCCCGGCGTTGCCCGACACACCGCGCAGCTTGAACGCGCTGCCGTCATTCACGCTGCCCGCCACCGCGTGGCCGCGCCAAACCCCCGTTGGGGCGATCCGGGCGCGCAGCCGCGCGGGCGGGCGAAACATGGTCTGGCGGAGTCCGAGCGGCGCGAAGATTTCGCGCGCCGTGAAAACGTCCAGCGGGTCGCGGGCCGCGCGCGCCACGATTTCCCCGAGCAGGATGGCGTTCAGATCGCTGTAGATCACCCGTGTCCCCGGAGGCGCGCGCGGCGTCTCGCGCAACACGCGCTGCATCAACCCTGCGCTGTCGGGGATCGCTTTGAGCTCATCGTCGGGAAGGTCGGCGCGCAGGCCGGACGTGTGGGTGAGGAGCTGGCGGACGGTGATGCCCGCGGTGCCGTCGTCACGGAACTCCGGGAGGTACGTGGCAACCGGCGCGTCGAGGCGTACCGTCCCTTGCTCCACCAGCAGCATCAGCGCCGTGGTGGTCGCCACCACTTTGGTGAGCGACGCCAGGTCGTACAGCGTGCTGTCGGCATCGGCGGCGGGACTCGTCACCGACCAGGTGAGGTGCCCGTAGCCTTTGCGAAACAGGATGGTGTCGTGCCGGCCGACGATGAGCGTCGCCCCGGGGTAGGCGCCCGCGCTGATGCCCTTGAGTACCCAGGGATCGAAGGTGGCGGCGTCGAACGAGGCCGGCCGAAGCGGGCTCGACCGCGCGGGTCCAGCTTGCTGCAGCACCAGGAAGAGCGCCGCTAGCACCACACGCCCGGAATCCGTCGGCGGCACGCCGGGCAGCGGCCGTCCGCACCGATCCGCTGTTGCCGGATCACGTAGCCGTAGCGCTCGATCAGGAGCTCGCCGCAATCGGGACACCAGGTGTGCTCCCAGCGGCCGACCCGACCCGGCAGGTTGCCGGCGTACACGAACTTGAGCCCCGCCGCGGCCCCGATCTCGCACGCCTGCACCAACGTTTCGGCCGTCGTATTGTCGGGGTCGGTCATGCGGTAGTCCTTGTGGAACGCGGTGACGTGCCACGGAATCTCCGGATTGACCGACGCGACATACGCGGCGGCGCGGCTCAGCTGCGCCGCGTCGTCGTTCCACCCCGGGACCACGAGCGTCACGAGCTCAAGCCAGAACCCCCGCTCGTACACCATCCGGATGGCATCGAGGACGTGTTGGAGCACGCCGCCGAGCTCACGGTAACGCCGGTCGTCCATGGCCTTGAAGTCGATCTTGTAGCAATCGGTCCAGGGACGGATGTAGTCGAGGACCTCGGGCGTGGCGTTGCCGTTCGAGATGAACGCGGTCTTCAAGCCGTGCGCCTTTGCCGCCTTGAATACGTCGACCGCCCACTCGGCCGTGATGAGCGGCTCGTTGTACGACGAGCCGACCAGCTTCGCGCCCTGGCGCAGCGCCAGCTGCACCAGACCGTCGGGGGTGACGTCGGTGGGAAGCACGCCCGCCGCATCGTCCCGCAGCGCTTGACTGGTGAGCCAGTTCTGGCAGTACCCACAATGGAAGTCGCATCCCAGCATGCCGAACGTGAGCGTCTCGGACCCGGGGAGCGCGTGAAAGAACGGCTTTTTTTCGGTCGGGTCGCACTGCAGCGCCGCCACGTACCCTGCCGGGACGTACAGCGTATCGTCCTTGTTGAAGCGCACCTTGCAGATGCCGCGGCGGCCCGGCTTCACCAGGCAACGGTGCCCGCAGGCGAAGCAGCGCACCGCGCCTGCTTCGAGCTTCTCGATCAGCTCTCCCTCGCGCACGCGTGCGTCGAGCGCCTGGGCGAGGGTGGCGGCCCCGCCGTCCGGCGCCGCATGTGAAAGGAAGGACACGATACCGCGATGCATCATGGGACCCGCCGACTGCGGCCTTTCCTCAATAATATAGCGTCCGGAGCCACCGGCTCAGCCGCCCACGCGCAGCGGGCCCGGCGCGAGGTCGTAGAGCAGCAGCACGGTGGCGATGTCGCGAGGTGAGAGGTCGCGCACTTTGGGCTGGGCATACATGATGTCGCCCGCGTCCGGGGAATGATCGAGACCGAGCAGGTGGCCGATCTCGTGCAGCGCCATCACCCGGACGTCGTCCGGTCCGAGCGGTTGGCCCTTGGGATCGAACGTCGCGAGCGTGATCACGCCACTGGTCACGTGTCCGTCGTCGTCCCACTGCAGGTCCGTCTGCCCCGAGCGCTCGCCCTCGAACTGGATGCGCCAGTGAAACCGCACGTCGGCCGAGGCGGAGTCGCCGTCGAAGTCGAACCGCACGGGCACGCCGGCGTCCTGCCAACGCTGAAAGGCAGCGCGCACCGCGTCAAGGAACGCCGGCTGAAAGTTCGCGACGGGGGCGACGACGAGGGACACGTGCACGGGGGAGGCGACGCGTCCGTCCCAGCGGTGCAGGGCCGAGTCCGAGGTGGCGGCCAGAACCTCGTTCAGATACGTGAGCCCCGCGCTGGCGCGGATGCGGCGACGAATCTCGGAGCGGGCGAGCAGCACGATGTAGCTGGTACCGCCGCCGGCGGGCGGCTGGACGACCGCCGGCCCGGACTGCGCGGGGAGGGCCGGGAGGGCCGGGAGGGCCGGGGGAGCCGGGGGGGCCGGCGCTCGCGCGGTGTCCCGCTGCGGGCCCGGCGCCACCGATACCGTCTCCACCGACGTGACGACGGGCGTCGCACTCGCCGACGAGGGCGGGGCGGGATGCACGAACGCCTTCCACAAAGCGGCCGAGGCCAAGAGCGCGATCATCGCGGAAACGAGCATCAGGATGCGACGTTCGAACATGCGCGCAATATGCGGACGGGCGCGGTCGCGCCGCTAGCTTTGACCCGCCGGCGTCTCTATGATTGTGGCCTGCTTATGTTTGGCGAGTAAGTGATCGCGTTACCCGCGGCACCAATCATCCGCCGGCGCGGGTGGGTCATCGCGGCGTGGACGGCCCTTGCGCTGCTGTTCGGGCCGCGAGCGTGCCATGTTCAACAAGTACTCGCGCTCCGGGGCGGGGGCAGCGCGACCACCGAATCGAACCGCGCCACCGAGCTCCTCAAGCAGGCGTTCCCGACTCCGTTCGCCGACTACGTGGCGATCGTCGTGCACGGTCCCGTGCGGTGGACCAACCCGCGCTTCGAAACCGTCCTCGACTCGCTCAAGGCGGCGGTCGAGCGCAAGAGTTACGTCGGCCAGGTCATCTCCGTCCGCTCGATCGGGGAGTCGACCTTCGTGAGTCAGGATCGGCGGACCACGTTCCTCATCGCGGCCCTCACGCCGGAATCCACCCGCGACCTGAGCGCCAGCTTCGTCCCCGACCTACGCGCGACGATCCGCAACGTGCTGGCGCAGATCCCCAGCTCGGACGGGTTCGACGTCATGGTCACCGGATTCCCCGCGCTGGATCACGACGTGCGCACGATCAGCGCCGAAGACACCGAGCGCGGCGAGCGCCGCGCCCTGCCCCTCACCCTCGGCGTGCTCATCGTCGCTTTCGGGGCGCTGGTCGCCGCTGCGCTCCCGGTCATCGTCGGCATGCTCGCGATCACGATCGCGCTCGGCCTCGTGACCATCGCCGCGCACTACACCCCCATGTCCATCTTCGTGCTGAACATCACCACGATGGTGGGGTTGGGCGTCGGCATCGACTACTCGCTGCTGATCGTCACCCGGTTCCGCGAGGAGCTGAACCGCGGCCTCTCGCCCGCGGACGCGGCCATCCGGACCGTCGAGACCGCGGGGTCGGCCGTGGTGACGTCGGGACTGACGGTGGTCGTGGGGTTCGCGGCGCTCGTCACCACGCCGCTGGCCGATACGCGCTCGGTGGGCGTGGGGGGCCTGTTCGTCGTGGCGGCTGCGGTACTGCTCGCGACCACGTTTCTCCCGGCCGTGCTGGCGTTCCTGGGCAGGAACATCGATCGCCCCAAGTGGCTCGCCCGGCCCCTCGCGCGGTTCCACGCGCCCACCGGCTGGGAACGGTGGGCCCGCTGGTTGGGCCATCGCCCATGGCGGGCCGTCGCCGTGGGCGGGACGGCGATGGCCCTGCTCACTTTTCCCCTCAGCCAGATCCGGCTCGGCCTGCCCGCGACCAACTGGTTCCCCCCGGAGTCGGAATCCGGCCAGGGGCTCGAGGCGCTCCGCGAGATGGGCGCGAGCGGGGTGATCCAGCCCGTACGCGTGGTGGTCCAACTCCCTGAAGGCGAGTCGGCCCTCTCCGCCCGCCGCCTGCCGGGACTGAAGGTCCTCACCGACTCGATTCGCAAGGATCCGCGCGTGCGCGAGGTCCGGGGCGTCGCCAGCGTCAAGGCGGGGATGTCCACGCTCCAGCTCGTGATCTACTACAGCGACCCCGGCGCGGCCCGGACCAAAAACCCGAAGTTCTATGACGCGTACCTGAGCGCCGATAACCGTGTCACGCTGCTGGACGTGATCCCGGCGGACACGGTCTCGCTCACCGGGCTGATGGAGTTGGTGCGGCGGGTCCGGGGCGTAGTCGCCCACGGCATCCGCGGGCTCGGCGGCGGGGAGATCCTGGTGGGCGGATTCGCAGCCTCGAACGTGGATACCCAGCACGAGCTGATGAGACGATTTCCCGGAACCGTCGGGCTGGTGCTCGGCATCACCGCCATCATGCTGTTCGTCGCCTTCCGCTCGCTGCTCGTCCCCATCAAGGCCGTCCTGTTGAACCTCCTCTCCGTGGGAGGGGCGTTCGGGCTCACCGTGCTCGTGTTTCAACACGGGTACGGTGGCCGCCTGTTCGGGCTCGAAGGGCCGACCCAGGCGATCTGGGCGGTCGTGCCCGTGCTCGTCTTCGCCATCGTATTCGGTCTGTCGATGGACTACGAGGTGTTCCTGCTGACGCGCGTGAAGGAAGTGTTCGACAAGACCGGCCGGAACGACCACGCGACGATGGAAGGCCTCTCCGCAACCGCTTCCACCATCACTAGCGCGGCGCTGATCATGATCCTGGTGTTCGGAACGTTCGCCTTCACGCGGGTACTGGCGGTGCAGTTGATCGGGTTCGGCCTCGCGGCCGCGGTACTGCTCGACGCGACGCTGATCCGGATGGTGCTCGTGCCGGCGATCATGCACATCGCCGGGAGGTGGAATTGGTGGCCCGGCGTGCGCGCTCCAAGGCTGGAGCGGGAGAACAGCGACTAAACGACGGAACTTTGCAGCCGTTCCAGATGCGAACCCCAGAGATCCCAGTGCCAGGCCGGGACCCGCATTCCCGTCCTGGGGTCCTTGAGCGGCTTGTACTGCAGCCACTCCGCCCGCAGCTCCAGCTCCCGGCCCAGCGCGAGCAGCCGCTCCTTGTCGGCGCTGACCAAATGCGCCATCGGCTCCGCCCGGATCCTATGACGATGAAGCCACACGCCGCCGTCGAGGGCGAAGCACATCCCCTCGCGGCGGCGTGTGAACTCCCGGTAGGGCGGTTCTATTGACAGGTAATGCGGCCCTCGACGGTGGCAGGCGCCACAGGGTTCGCCGAGCCCGAAAACAGGGCGCATTGCCGACCCGGTGCGTACGCGCTCGTGGCCGTCGCAGACCAACCGGACGCCGTCGCCTGGTTCACGACCAGCGCGACTCCTGAGGACGGCGCGAGATTGTTCATCTGCGTGAAGCTGGTCGTGTAATGCGCGCTGTCATAGAAGAAGGCTTCCTCCGCGGTCGCGAGGTTCCGGAGATCGGATTTCATCGCGCCAACGAACGCCTTCTCCTTCGTGTTCGAGAACTTCGGGATGGCGATGGTCGCCAGCAGCCCGATGATCACGACCACGATGAGAAGCTCGATCAGCGTGAAACCGCGTCGAGACGTCACAGCCAACCCTCCGGGCGCCACAGGGCGCCGAGCTCGGCAGAAGCGACAGCCCGGCGCCAAGTATAGTGAGTGCCGCAGCTGGTTCCTGCAAGAGCCATGCTCATCCCTTGGCATCGACCCAATTCATTCCAACACCGACACTTACGACCAACGGCACGCGCAATTGGGCGGCCCCCTCCATATGGCTTTTTACCAGCTCCGTGGCGGTCTCCTCCTCTCCCCGGGGCACCTCAAGTACAAGCTCGTCATGAACTTGCAGGATCATGCGGGACGCGAGACCGCGCTCTCGCAGGGCGCCGGCGATGCGGATCATGGCGATCTTTATCAGGTCCGCGGCCGAGCCCTGTAACGGCGAATTGGTCGCGGTGCGCTCACCGAAGGCGCGGATGTTGAAGTTGCGGTCCTTGAGCTCCGGGATGTAGCGCCGCCTGCCGAACAGGGTCTCCACATAACCCCGCTCCCGCGCCGCCGCGACGGTGCGATCGAGCCAGGCTCGCACGCCCGCGAAGCGTGTGAAGTACTGCTCGATGAAGCGCCGGGCGTCATCCTGGGTGATGCCGAGCTGGCGGGACAGCGCGAACGGCCCCTGCCCGTAGATCGTTCCGAAATTGATGGTTTTGGCACGCCCCCGCATCTCAGGGGTGACCTGGTCCTGGGGTACGCCGAAGATGATGGCCGCGGTCTGGCGGTGAATGTCGCCCCCTCGCTCGAAGGCCTCGAGGAAGGCGGGGTCGCCCGAGAGGTGGGCGAGCAGCCGCAACTCGATCTGGGAATAGTCGGCGGTGAGCAACACGGCGCCGGGCGGCGCGACGAACGCGCGCCGGATGGCCTCACCGCGGGGCGTGCGCACGGGGATGTTCTGGAGATTCGGATCCGACGACGACAGCCGGCCCGTGGCGGCGCCGGTCTGGTTGAAGCTGGTGTGGATGCGGCCGGTGGCGGGGTTGATGAACCCCGGCAGTGCGTCCACATACGTGGACTTGAGCTTCGACAGCTCGCGGTATTCGATCAGCAGCCGGGGCACCTCGTGCCCCATCGCCGCGAGCTGCTCCAGGACCTCGAAGTCGGTGGAGGGGCCGGTCTTGGTTTTCTTGAGTATGGGGAGCTGGTGCTTTTCGAACAGCACGTGCCGGAGCTGCAACGTGGAGTTGATGTTGAACTCGGTCCCGGCAGCCTGATAGATCGTGCGCTCGAGCTCCGCCAGCTCACGCGCGAAGCTGCGCGAGATCTCCCCTAGCCGCTCCAGATCGACGCGCACGCCCCGCCATTCCATGTCCACCAGCACGGGGAGCAGCGGTAGCTCGATCTCCTGAAGCAGGCGCAGCGCCTCGTGGTCCTCGAGCTCGGGCTGGAGCGCCGCCCGCAGCCGCAGCACGGCCTCACTGTCGGCCGCACAATATCGTGCGGCATCGGGCACGGGCACGGCTGCGAACGGGCGCTCCGCTTTCCCGCGGCCCACCACGTCCGCGTATGTCCGCATCCCGAGGGAGAGCCGCTCGCGCGCGAGCTCGTCGATGGCGTGCGAGCGTCGCCCGGGCTCGAGCACGAAGCTGGCGAGCATGGAGTCGTAGCCGACTCCGGCGAGCTCCACGCCCGCCCGGCGCAGCACCAGCCAGTCGTATTTGATATTGTGCCCAGCCTTGGGGACCCGCGCGTCCGCCAGCAGCTCGCGCAGCGGTGCCGTCGCGTCGCTCGCGAGGGGCGGCAGGTTGCGCGGCGGTGTCCCGCCGGCGAGCTCGCCGTCCGGCGCCACATGTGCGAACGGGAGGTACCACGATCGGCCCGGCGCGACCGCGAGCGACAGGCCCACCAGGTCCGCCCGCATCGCGTCGAGCGACGTGGTCTCGGTGTCGAGGGCGACGAGCGACGCCCGACGGCATTCGGCGACGACGGCAGCGAGTCCCGCGGGGTCGTCGACCAGCGTCGGTTCCGCGTGCGCCAGGGCGAGCGTGGCGGGCGCGGGAGACGCCGTGACGGCCCGTGCCCGCGGGGCCGCCGGAGCGAGCTCCTCTCCACGTGTCGTGTTCAGTAACGAGAGCTTCGGGACCAGCGAGCGGAACTCGAGCTCGGTGAAAAGGTCGGTGAGCCGCGCCACGTCGGGTGGGCCGATCCGCAGCGACTCGAGGTCGAGCGGCAGCGGCACGTCACACCGGATCGTCACGAGCTCGCGCGACAGCCGTGCCAGGTCGGCGTGCTGCAGCACCGCCTCCCGCGCGCGTTTTCCGGAGATCCGATTGGCGCCCGCCAGGATCGCGTCCAGGTCGCCGAACGTGTTGAGCAGGTCGAGCGCGGTCTTTTCGCCCACTCCCTTCACGCCCGGCACGTTGTCGGAGCTGTCGCCCACCAGCGCCAGGTAGTCCACCACGCGCTCGGGCGGCACGCCCAGCCGCTCGCTCGCGTTCGACACGTCCACCCAATGCTCTTCGACGGCGGCGGGGCCGCCGCGCCCTGGGTTCAGGAGCGCGATGCCCGGCCGGATCAATTGGTAGAAGTCCTTGTCGCCCGACACGATCACGGCCTCCAATCCACGCGCGCTTGCCGCGGTGGCGAGCGTCCCGATGACGTCATCGGCCTCGTAGCCTTCCACTCCGACCACCCGGACGCCGAAAGCGTGGAGGATCTGCGCGATGCGCTCCACCGAGCGGTCGAAATCCTGCTGCAGCTCAGCGGTGAGTTTCTCCCGCGTCGCCTTGTATGCCGGGTACGTCCGGTGCCGGAACGACTCGCCCACGTCGTGCACCCAGGCCAGGTAGTCGGGGCGACGCCGCTCGAGCAAGCGGAGGAGGAAGTTGGTCACCCCCCATGCCGCCGACGTGTTCTCGCCGCGGCGGGTCGTGAGGGGACGCGCGATCATCGCGAAAAAGGCGCGATAGATCAGCGCGTACCCATCGACGAGATAGAGGGTGTGCATGGGCCGAAGAATAACGCGGGTGGAAGAATGAAAAACCCCGCCCGGTGACGCGGGCGGGGCACGCCGAATGGCGCGAGCCAGCTAGACGCGAACGACGTTCGCGGCGTGCAACCCTTTCTCGCCAGCCTGCACCTCGAACTCCACCGCCTGACCCTCGGCGAGCGTCTTGAACCCGTCCATCTGGATGGCCGAGAAGTGCACGAACACGTCCTCGCCGCCCTCCTGCTCAATGAAGCCGTAGCCTTTGGCGTCATTGAACCACTTCACTTTTCCCTTAGACATTCGGTCCGCCTCCTGCAAAGTCGCACGAAGGGCGCGAAGCGCCCGGCCCGGCGTCGTGTCGGGCGCGATAGAAATGACGTGCGGCGGAAAGGTTGTCAAGAAAGCGAGATGCGGAGGCGGCGCGAATCTGTAAGTGGCGTCCCGTCAATTGGTTGGGGTCGTGTACAGCGCGCGGTACAGGTCGCGGTTGCGCAGCACGGCCCGCACGTAACCGCGCGTCTCCTGGTACGGAATGAGCTCGATGAACTCGTCCGCGTCGCCGGCGCCGGGGCGGGCGAGCCAGCGCATCACGGGCGCCGCGCCGGCATTGTAGGCGGCGGCGGCGGCCTCGACCCGCCCACCGAAGCGCTCCAGGAGCTCCTGCAAATGGGCGGCGCCGAGATGGAGGTTCAAATCCGGAACGGTGATCCACTCGGGGTAGAACGTGACGTCGAGACCGCGCGCCGTGAGGGCGGCCGTGCCCGGGAGCAGCTGGGCGAGGCCGCGCGCCCCGGCTGGTGAGAGCGCCTGGGCGTCGAACACGCTTTCTTGGCGAACGATGGCGACGAGCAGGATGGGGTCCACGCCGAACTCGGCGGCCTCCGCTTCCACCGCCTGGCGGTTGGGCCACGGGAAGATGGCGCGGAGCACGCGCGGATCGTTGGGGGACTTGAGTGCCGCCTGCCAAGCCAGCCGCACTGCGGCAGGACCGAAGCCGCGGGCGGCGAGACCGGCGCTCAGCGCGAGGAGAGCGTCGAGGTCCTGCTGCGGCGCGCGCCCGAGGATGGCACGCACCTCGGCCTGCGCGGCCGTGTCAAGGCCGGCGAGGATGAGCGTGTCGATAGTGCCGAGTGACGCACCGACCGCGGGCGAGGCGGCCGGCAGCGGGCTGGCGGCGATGCGCAACGGCGGCAGATCCACCTCGCGGCGGGCGCGGAGCCCGTAGTAACCGATCGAGTCCTCGTGCGCCAGCGTCAGCCACGTCGCCTGCGCCCCCGCCGTGTCGCCCGAGAGCAAGGCGAGCTTGCCGAGCCAAAAGCGCGCGCTGGCACGCTGCGGGGCGCCGGCCGCGACCTCCGCCTGCAACAGGGCTGTCGCGCTGTCGCGGAGACTGTCACGCAGCGCCTGCGCGGCGAGCCGGAAGCGCGCGAGCGACGCGCGCAGGTCCGCCGGATAGCGGGCGATCAATTCGCCGAACCAGCGCGCTGCCCCCGTCCCGTCCCCCCGATCCGCGAGCATGTCCCCGAGCACGTAGAGCGCGGTCGGCGCGGCCGTGTCCGCCGGGAACGCCTGAGCGAAGCCCGCGAGCGCCGCCTGCGCCCCGGCGTCTCCGGCGCGCGCCAGCACCCGCGCCCGGCGATACACGGCAAGCGGCCCGAGCCCGGGGTCCCGAGCCGCCGCCAGGTAGGCGCGCTCCGCGTCGCGGTAGCGGCCGGCCGCGGCCGACAGCTCGCCAGCGAGGACCAGGGTGGCGGCGCTCGAGTCCCCCTGGCGGATGGCCCGCTCGACCTCGAGGCGCGCATCGCCCGCCGCGCCGTGTGACTTCATGGCGCGCGCCAGGGCCACGCGCTCGGGCGGCGTGCGCGGCCGCAAAGACGCGAGCGCCACGCCTACGGCCGCGCCGCCATCGTCCGATTCGGGGGCCCGCGCCATGAGACCGTACAGCGCGTCGCGGGCCCGGGTCGAATCCCCGAGCGCGAGGGCCAGTCGCGCCATGTCGAGCGAGCGACCGGCACGGGCCAAGGCCTCGAGCGCGCTTGCGGAGTCGCCCGCCGCGAGGAGGGCTTGCGCCCGGGCGGCTCCAGCTTCGCGCCCTGCGGGCGCCGGCAAATCGACGAGCAGCCGGAACGCGGCCGCGGTGTCGCGGGTGACGCGGGCCAAGCGGAGGCGCAACCAGGCATCGATGGCGGGCAGCCCCGCGCCGCGCGCCGCCGAGTAGGCGGAGGCCGCGGAGTCGAGCGACCCGGCCGCTTCCCACGCGAGCCCCTCCCGCACCGCGAGCAACGCCGCGCGAGTCCCGCGCGCCCGAGCCCGCGCAGTCGCGTAGTGCGCGGCCGCAGCCGCGCCCTGCCCCAGCCGCGCCTCCGCCTCCGCCAACACCGCGACTGCTTCGCCGTCGCCGTAGTCCTCAAGCCACGGCTGACCGACGAGGAGGCTGCGAGCGCGATCGTAGCGACGCGCGTGCAGCTCCGCTTTGGCCCCCTCCACCACGAAGGTCGCGTTGAGCCGCGGCTCCCGCGCGGCGGCGGCGAGCAGCGTTTCCGCGGCATGCCACGGCCGGCCGGCGAGCCGAAGCGACTCGGCGCGCTCGGACGCGAGATCGGGCGGAACCTGTTGCGCCGCGGCGAAACAGGGCGCCGCAGCGCCGACCGCGAGCAAGAGCGCTGCCGCGCGCGTGATCACGACCGGTGCCGCACCTGGGCGAGGGCGCGCTGAAACTCCGCCCGCGACAACGGGGTGAGGCGGAACCGGCCGAAGCCCGTCTGATCCTGGAAGAACAGCGTCAAGCGCAGTGCGTTGTACGTCCAGCGAATGCCGCGCACTCCCGAGCGCGAAACGTCGGTGCTGAAATCAAACGCGTCGTCGGGCTCGCCCAGCGAGATCAGCACCTCGCCGCGATCGGTCAGCCAGCCCGGCTCTCCGGACTCGCGAAACCGCTGGTTCGCGAACTGGACGCGCCGGAAGTAGGCTTCCAACGCTTCGTTTTCGGGCGTGATCTCGACAGGGTCGGTGGCCTTGTAGAACTCGCGCCACACGGCGGGGCGCTGGTCGGGCGGGGCGTGGCGCAGCCGATCCACCCAGTCCTGGCGGTCGAAGTAGCGCAGCAAGCTGATCATCTCGTCGTAGTTCGTGATGGCCCACTGGTCCGAGAAGCTCACCAGAAAGGGAGCGGATCGGGCCGCGCCCGAGCCCGCGCCCACGGGTACGACCTCGAAGCGCCCTGCCCCGACGGGCAGCTCACCGGGACGCAGGACGGCGAGCGCCGTCGCCAGAGTCTCGCTTCCTCCCAGCGTCACGGTATCGTGCCAGATCTCGCGACCGCCCTGGTCGAGCGCGCGCACCGCCAGGCGCGCGCCCGGGGCGGCCCCATACGCCTCGACGTAGAAGCGGAGCGAATCCGCGCCGTAGGACAGCGTGGCACGCGGGTTCACGAGCAGCTGCGGGACGTCGGACCGGCGACTCCGGCCGGCACCCTGGTACACGGCGACGGGGGCGCTCATGACCTGCCCCGCGAAGCGCGGCACCGTGTCGGTACGCTCCCGGTGCGATGCCGCGGGACCGTTGCGGTCCCGTACGGTGACGTTCACACGATATACGCCGGGCGGCACGCCGATGAACTGCTGATAGATCACGCTTTCGTCGCCCCGCAGGGTCTCCTGGAAAGTGCGCACCCGGACCGTCTGGTCGCTGGCGAACTGGCGCACACTGCCGCTGTCGGCTCGAAACGCGACGTCCACGTGGTACTGTGCGGTGAAGCCGTTGCCGTCGCGCTGGAAGCTGAGCGCGTGATTCGCGAGCGACAGGGCGAACACGGCGAGCGTGGAGTCCGGCGTGGCGTCCGCGATGTAATGCACGGTCGCCACGAACGGGAGGGGCGGTCCTGAGACCAGCAGGCCCATGGATCCGTACACGGCGCCGGCATCGAACAGCGTGGCGACCGCGGCGCCGGGCTCCGGACGCGGAGCCGATTGCGGCGTCTTGGCAGGCGTACAGGCCGTCGCCGCGATTGCGCCGAGTGCTGCCATCCCCAATCGTCTCACTTGCTTAACCTCAAATCCGAGCGTTAGTTTCGCGCGTTCCCATGCCCAGCGAGAACCTGGCCGGTCGGACCATCGCCGGCTACCGCCTCCTCGAGCGCGTCGGCGAGGGAGGCACGGCCGAGGTGTACCGTGCGAGCCACCCCGAGCACGGGCCCTGTGCGTTCAAGGTATTGCGGCCGCGCCTTGCGAGCGACCCCACGGCCGTGAAGCGCTTCCTGCGCGAGGCGGGCTATGGCTCGCGGGTGCGGCACCCGGGGGTCGTCTGCACGTACGACTACGGGGAAGCGGATGGCCTCTACTACCTTGCGCTGGAGTGGGCCGAGGGCAAGTCCCTCGCCGACTACGTACACCGGGAAGGGCCCCTCGCTCCGGCGCTCGTGGGAGCCGTGGTGCGGCAACTGGCCGGCGCCCTGGGGGCGGCGCACCAGGCGGGAATCATCCATCGCGACCTGAAGCCCGAGAACATCATCTATGATCCGACGGCCGGGCGGGTGAAGCTGCTCGATTTCGGCATCGCCCGCGACGCGGAGCTGCCAGCGGAGGAGCGCCTGACGCGGACAGGGTTCTTCGTAGGCACGCTCAACTACGTAGCACCGGAGGCCCTGTCGGGAGAGCTCGTCGACGGCCGCGCCGACATCTACAGTCTCGCGACGATCGTGTATTGGCTGCTCACCGGCCGGTACCCGCACACGGGCCGCAGCCCACGCGAGCTGTTTCAGCAGCTGCTCACGCAGTCGCCGATCGCGCTCAACGACGCGCTGCCCGAGCGCCACTTTCCGGCGGCGCAGGCGGCGGCGGTGATGCGCGGCCTGGAGCGCGATCCCGGCCTGCGGCAGCCGACCGTCCAGGCGTTCGCGGATGAGTTCACGGCCGGGCTCGCGGCGAGCGACCCGCCGAAGGGGGGCTTGTTGAACACGCTCAAGCGCGCTGTCTGGCGGAAAGGCTCATAGTAGTAGTAATCACTACTACTATCATACCACTGTGGTTTCTATGACGGCACTACAGCAACGGCTGTGCGATCTGTTGCGCGAGCGCTCGATCACGCGGGGCGACTTCATACTCGCTTCAGGGCGCCGTTCTAGCTTCTACATCGATGCGCGTCGTACCACCATGTCGGGCGAAGGTCTCGCCGTGATCGGGAGCCTCGGCCTCGCGCGGCTCGCGGCGCGGGGATGGGCGCCGGATCTGGTCGGCGGACTCACGCTCGGCGCGGATCCCGTCGCCTACGCCCTCGCCGCCGCCGCTCGGGCCCAGGGTCGCTCGCTCGATGCCTTCACCGTCCGGAAGCAAGCCAAGACGCACGGCACCGGTAAGCGGATCGAAGGGTGCTTTGCACCGGGCGGCGCGGTGGTGGTGGTGGAGGACGTGCTCACCACCGGTCAGTCCGCGGCGGAGGCGATCACCGCCGTCCGCGCCGAGGGGGGACGCGTCCTCGGCGTCCTCGCCGTCGTCGATCGGGAGGAGGGGGGGCGGGCGACGTTGGAGCACGCCGGCCATGCGGTCGAGGTGCTCGTCACCGCCGCGGAGCTCGGCTTGCGGTGACGGTCGCCCCCGACATCACGCTGCTCGTCGTGCGGCTGAGTGATTCATTCGCCGACTTCTGGCCGGTGGTGGCGCGCGACGTCGGCGCCGTGCTCGCGGAGTGGGCGCCCGCGGCGGGCGAATTCGCGCCGCTGGACCCGGCAGTCGTGCTCATCGCGGCGGGTGGACACGAAACCGAAATCGCGGCGCTGCTGCCCCGGCTGCCCGTGCAAAGCGGCATCCCCGTCATCGCGGTTGGCGCGACGGCGTCGCACCGGATTGCGGCGCAGGTCGTGGCGGCCGGGGCCGCGGACTACTTTGCGCTTCCGGACGACCGCGACGGCCTGCGCGATACCCTCGCCGCGGCCGTGCAGCGCCGGCGCGCCGCACTGGGCCGGGCCGCGCTCGCTCATCTCGAGGCACAAGCCCACGCCTTCCGTGAGATCGTCGGTCAGAGCCCGGCCCTCAAGGCCGCCTTGGAGCGAGCGGCTCGGGTCGTGCCTCACCGCGATGCGACGATTCTCGTCACCGGCGAAACCGGCACCGGCAAGGAGCTGCTCGCGCGCGCCCTGCACTACGGCGGCCCCCGGGCCGCCGCCCCATTCGTGGAGCTCAACTGCGCCGCCCTGCCTGCTCCGCTGCTCGAGAGCGAGCTGTTCGGTCACGAGCGTGGTGCCTTTACCGATGCCAGGACCGCCAAACCCGGCCTGTTCGAGGTGGCGCACGGCGGGACGATGTTCCTCGACGAGGTGGATCACCTCGCACCGGAGCTGCAAGGCAAGTTGCTGCGCGCCCTCGATCAGAAGTCGGTGCGGCGCCTCGGTGCCACCGCGAACCGCACCTTCGACGTCCGGATCGTCGCGGCGACCAACGCCGATCTCGCAGCCGCCGTGCACGCCGGCCGCTTCCGTGAAGATCTCTTCTACCGTTTGAATGTGTTGGCGCTCGAGCTGCCGCCGCTGCGCGAACGGGGCGACGACGTGATCCTCCTCGCCGAAGTTTTCCTTCGCAAGTTCAGCGCTCAGTACCAACTGCCCCAGCCCACCATCTCACCGGACGTACGGCGCGCGCTGCTCGCGCACCCGTGGCCCGGCAACGTTCGCGAGCTGCGCAACACGATCGAGCGCGCCGTCCTCCTCTCCTCACCCGGAACGTTCGCGCTCGCCGAGTTGGCTCCGCGCAGGCCGCCGCCGACGGGCGGTCCCCTGCCCTTTCCCGCCACGCTTGCCGAGATCCAGCGGGCCGCCGCGCGCGCCATGCTCGACCAGGCGGGCGGCAATCGCTCCGAAGCGGCGCGGCGCCTCGCGATTTCCCGCTCCCGCTTGCAGCGCCTGCTCGAAGGGAAGGCGAGCGCGGATGACACCGACCCTGATGCGAATTGAGTCAGATGTCTCGGCGTGACCCAGGTCGTGACGCTCATCACATTGACCAACAAGCACTTAGCATGGCCCGGCGTTTGCCCTTACGGGGGGCGACCCTCAAGGCCGGAAGGATCCTCATGCGACGACTGATCATCGGGTTGGCAGCGCTGCTCGGGGCGGCGTGCTCCAGCAGCAACAGCCCGAACTCCCCGCCGCCGGTACCGACGTCCCAGTTGCACTTCGTGGTGCAGGATATTTCCGCGGCCCCGCTCTACACCGCGGCGGACAGCTTCTACGCCAAGGTGGGTGACGGGCGCGAGCTGCGCCTCTACTACAAGGACACCATCAGCGGGGGCACGGGCGAGGAGTTCTTGCGCTTCGAGGTGCCGGGCGACGCTCTGCTCCGCAAGCCGGACGGCAGCACCTTCCAAGCCGGTGATTCGATCCTGATCTCCGTGACCGTACTGGACGCTCAGAAGTTCGTGTTCGATTTTCGGCCGGCGGGGCTGCAGTTCAGCCCGAACCATCCGGCCCGGCTCAAGGTCGAATACGCCCACAGCGACCACGATTATGACGGTGACGGGACGGTCACCCCCGCCGACTCGACGATCCAGGGCCAGCTCGACCTGTGGAAGAACGACCCACCGAGCACGCTGTGGTTCAAGCAGGGCGGCGTGAACTTCGAGTCGCTGGAAGAGCTCGACGCGAACATTGTGTCGTTCTCCCAGTACGCCGTGGCGTGGTGATGTGAGGACCAGGCCGTGGTGAGCTCGCTGTCCGACGAATCCGCACTCCTCGCGGAGCTCCGCGCTCTCGCCGAGCGGGGCCACCACCGCGAGGTGTTGAGCCGGCTGGCGGGGCTGTCGGCCGACACGCTGGAGCGGCGCACGCCGTTCGCGTTGTTGGCAGCGGAAGCGCACGGCCGGTTAGGGGCGCATGCCGAGGCGGAGCGCTGGGCGCAAGCGGCGCAGGTGATCGCGCGGTCCCGCGGCGAGCGCCATGCGGAGCTGCGGGCCCGGAATTACCAGGGCGCGATCGCGCTGGAGCGCGGCGACGTGGACGCCGCCGAGCCGCATTTCGCAGCCGCACTGGAGCTCGCCCGGGCGCTCCAGGACCATGCGGCCGAAGCGCGCTGCCTCAACAACCTGGGGATCATCGCCAACCTGCAGGGCGATCCGCGCAGCGCACTGACCAGCTACCAGCTGGCTCTCGCCGCCTACCAGCAGGCGGGGCTGGTGCGCGGGATGGCGGAGACCCAGCACAACATCGGCATCAGCTGGCGCGACCTGGGCGATTATCGCCGCGCTCTCGCGGCCGCCGACGAGGCGGTGCGGCTTGCCGAGCAGCGGGTGCGCGACGATGCGCTCTCGGCGCTGGCGATCGCCGGACGGGCCGAGCTGCATCTGCTCCAGGGAGACGCCGAGCTCGCGGGCGCGGAGCTTGCACTCGCGGCGGCGGCGTACCAGCGGTTGCAGCACCCCGTGGGCCTGGCCGAGGTGTGGCGGCTCCAGGCCGGCGTCGCGCGGGCGCGGGGCGACATCCCCGGTGCGGCCGCGCTGCTCGGCCGGGCAGCGGAGCTCGCGCGAGGGCAGGGAAGCGCGCACACCCTAGCCGAGATCGAGCGGGACCTGGGCGCGGTGCTGGTGGCGAGCGGCGACCGCTCGGGGGCGAGCGCCGCGCGCGAGCGCGCCGCCGCGCTGTACCGCAAGCTGGGCGCAGCCAAAGCCGCGGGGGAGATTGCCGCCCTGATCACCTGAGGTGTATGATCAGCCCCGGGTGAGCACTACACCGCTGTCACCGTCCCGGCCGTCCCTCGCCTCGCGCGTGCGAGGCTGGAAGGACGACGCCACTGGTCTCGAGCAGCGTCTCAAGGACCTGGAAACGATCGCGCGCAGCCACCGCCGGCGCCGGGTGATGGTCGCGGTGGGGTTCGTATTCGGGCTGGTAGGGTGGGGGTTCGGCGCGGTCAAGACCCGGCCGGCGAGCATGGTGTTGGTAGCGGGCGGGGCCGCGTTCGTGAACGAGCTGCTGGGGCTGATCAACGAGCGCGGTTGGTACCGCTGGTGGCTGGTGTACGCCCTGTCCCTCGTCGATGTCCTGCTCGTGGCGGTTCTGATCGTGTGGTTCGGGCACGGCGGCCTGATCGCCGCGCTTTTCATCGCGGTGCTGCCCTACGCCTTCGACCAAGGCCACGCGGTGGGCAACTTCCTGGTGCTCACGGGAGCAATCGCCTACCTGGCCGCCAGCTTCCTACACAACGCCTTGTACGAGCCGCAACAAGGTCTCACGGCCGCGGGGCTCGAAACGGTGGTGTTCATCCTGGTCGCGATGGCATTGAAGCGGATTCCCGCCACGCTGATTGCGCGGATCCGCCACGCACGGAGCGTGATGGGCGAAGCCGAGCAGGGGTACCTCGCGGTGCGCGCGCCGGCCGGCGAATCGGACGAACTGGGGTTCCTCGAGCGCAGCTTCAATCGCATGCTCGAAGAGATCGCCGGCACGATCTCGACGGTACAGCGCGAGGCGGACGAGGTGGCGGCGTTTGCCGAGGAGCTCGCGGCATCGGCCGAGCAGCTGCATGCCACGTCGGAGACCGTCACGCACACCGCGCAGCAGCTCGCGGGCGACCTTGGCAAGCAGCGCGACACGGCGGAGGGGGCGCGGGGCGAGAGCGCCAAGGCCGCCGATCAGGCGGAGTCGCTACGCGTCCGGGCGGAGCTGATGCAGGTAGACGCCGCCCGGCTGGTCGCCGCGGCGGAACGCGGTCGGGAGCGAGTGGCCCGCGCGAGCCAGACGCTGCGCGCCGTGGGCGAGGAAGTGCGGGCCACGGCCTCGACGGTCGCTGGGCTGTCGGGGATGTCGGAGCGGATCGGCGTGTTCGCCCAAACGATCTCGCGGATCGCCCGCCAGACACACCTGCTCGCGCTCAACGCCGCGATCGAGGCGGCGCGGGCGGAAGAGCACGGCGAGGGCTTTGCGGTGGTCGCGGCGGAGGTGCGGGCGTTGGCGGCGGAAGCGGGGAAGTCGGCGCGCGAGGTGGCGGAGCTGGTGTCGGATCTGCGCGCCGGTATCGACGCGGCGGCGCGCGCGATGCAATCGGGCGAGACGAAGGTCCGCGACATCGGCGCCGTGTCCGCCGAAGCGGACGCGGCACTGCAGGAGCTGCACCAGGGGATCGAGCTGGTGGGCGACCTGGTGAACGCGACGGCAGAAGTCTCCCGCAGTCAGGCACAACGGCTCGCCGATCTCGCCCAATTACTCCAGCAGGTGGCGGCCATCTCGAGCGCCTCCTCGCAAAGCGCCGACGGCGCCGCGGCGGCCACGCAGGCCGAAATCATCTCGATGGGCGACCTGAGCACCACGTCTCAGCAACTCGCCCAGCTGGCCGAGCGGTTGCGCGCGAGCATCGCCCGCTTTTCCGTGCTCCGGCGGGAGCACGAGACCACGGAGCAGCCCGCGGTCCGTGCGGCCGCCGATTGATCACCCCGGCCGGGAAACGCGAGGCACGTCCGGTCCTTGGTCCCACAATCCCGCGTTGAGTGGGCGGAACGCGCGCAACGTCTCCCGGTACGGGGTGATCAGCAGGTCCACATAACGCGCCAACGACACGTCGAAGGGGAAGCGGCGGCGGAATTCTCCGGCCGTGACGCCCAGCATCGCCTTCAGATGGCGCCCGAAGCTTTGCGGTGAGGAATAGTCCAGCCGATAGGCGACGTCAGACACCGACAGGCCGGGGTTGGCGAACAGGTGCGCGGCGTGCACCAGCCGCATGCCGGCGAGGTAAGTTTTCGGGGAGGGCAGACCCGCCCGATAGAAGCGGGACATCAGCGTGCTCGAGCAGATGCGCAGATGGCGCGTCAGCCCCCGCACCGTCGAGAGCACCGGAGCGAGCCGCGCGACGGCCTCAAAGAACGCCCGCACGTCTCCCGTCGCTTCGCCCAGGGCGGGGACGAGTCGCGCGAGGATGCGGGCCGCGACCGGCGACGCTGGATGGCCGACCAGGTCGCGCAGCCGCCGCCAGCCTGACGGCTCGGTACAGTCGACCGCCGAGCGGACCCCCGTGGCGCCGAGCTTGAGCAGCGTCTCCGTGGCGTTGCGGTCGTGGCGCGAGACAAGGGCCACCGCGGGGATCGCTGGGAATTCGCGGACGAAGCGCGCGACCGCGGGCAGCTCCTCGCCGCGACAGGCGTGGACCGACAACACCAGCGCGTCGACCCGCTTGCGGCGGGCCGCCCGCAACGCGTCCCGGAACGAGGTGGCGTGGATCGTCGTGAAGCAACCATCGCCCGCGGCGTCCAGGCGGGGACGCTCGGGCGGAGGCAGGACGGTGCATACGGTCACCATGGGGGAACCCTAGCATGACCCCATCAACCCCCACTCAAGGTGCCCCGCCGCCCGGTGCGGACCCGGCGCGGGGCGGCCGGCCCGGCTCAACCGCGGGTCAACGCAGCGCGCTCACCCAGCGGCTGCGGCGTCAGGTCGCTGCGCTCGAGGGGGTCCGGCACCCGCAGGCAGCACCGGAGCGGCACCGCGCGGCGCGCGATCACGTGGCGGCCGAGCTGCGGACGCTCGGGCTCGCGGTCGAGCTCGTCCCGTTTCGGTTCCGCGGGGCCACGTACCACAACGTCCTCGGCACGCTGCCGGGACGCGACGCGCGGCGACCGCGGCTGCTCGTCGGCGCGCACTTCGACTCCACCGCGCACACGCCGGGCGCCGACGACAATGCCAGCGGCGTCGCCGCGCTGCTCGAGTGCGCTCGCCTCATCGCGACGCGCCGGCCGCTCGCGGGTGTCGAGTTCGTCGGGTTCGATTTGGAAGAGCTGCAGACGATCACCGGCCGGTACCGGGTCGGGAGCCGGGCCCTGGCGCACGACAAGCGAGCCCGGGGTGAGCCGCTCGCCGGCGCGCTGATCCTCGAGATGGTGGGCTATCGCGACCCGGGCCTCGGCGCGCAGACGGTCCCGCCGTTCCTCGGTATCAACATACCGCGGACCGGCGATTTCCTGGCGGCGGTGGGAGACGCGCGCTCCGGGGACCTGCTGGACGGGTTCGTCGCGGGCGCGCGGGCCGCGGCACCCGACCTGCCGCTCGTTCCCTACCGCACGCGCTGGCGCGGCTGGCGCCTGCCGCTCACGCGACTCTCCGATAACGCCTCGTTCTGGGACGCGCGCTACCCGTCGCTCATGCTGACGGACACGGCATTCCTCCGCAACCCGCACTACCACCAGACCAGTGACACTGCGGCGACCCTGGACTACGAGTTCATGGCGATGGTCACGGAAGCCACGGCGGGCGCGGTCGCCCGTCTGACCGATGCAGCCTGACGGCGTGCCGCGCGCGCCGGCGCGCGCCCGGCGTGTGGCGATGCTGCTGGTGGGTGCGACTCTCGTCCTCGCGGCAGGAGGCGCCCTCTGGTTCACCCGCTTCGCGTCCCACGTGCGGCGCGACCCAGCGCTGATCTATCGGGAACCGGCAACCCTCGAGAAGCTGCTCAAGCACGCCAACGACGCAGAGCGGACAGGGGACCGGGCGACCGCGATCACGACATACCGCTTCGTACTGGTGGTGGGGCAGGGGGCGGGAGCCGAGCTCGCGCCGTACGTGGCGGCGGCCCGGGCGGGGCTCACGCGCTTAGGAGCCTCCGATACACTGCCAAGTCCGCCGCGCTGAAGCACACGAACCGAACCAGCTCCACCCCGTCCGAGGCCTGAAGCTCTTCCAGTACCGTAGCCACGGCGATCCGGGCCGCCCCCTCCAAGGGATAGCCGTACGCGCCGGTGCTGATCGACGGGAAGGCGATGGAGCGGACGCCGTGCCGCGTAGCGAGCCGCAGGCTATTCACGTAGCAGCGCCGCAGCAGCTCCGGCTCGCCTCGGGTTCCGCCGCTCCACACCGGACCCACGGTGTGGATGATGTGGGTCGCGGCGAGGCCGTAGCCGCGGGTGATGCGCGCTTCCCCCGTCGGGCAGCCACCGATCTGGCGACACTCCTCCGCAAGATCCGGCCCCGCCGCGCGGTGGATCGCCCCATCCACGCCGCCGCCACCGAGCAGCGTCGTGTTCGCTGCGTTGACGATCGCGTCCACCGCCTGTTTCGTAATGTCGTCCTGCACCACCTCGAGCCTCGCCATGACGGTCGAATGTAGCGCGAACCGAGCGCCGTGAGCGCGCTGGGTCATGCCGTGCGCCGGAACGGCCCTCGCCGGGATCGTGCTCGCGGCGATGGTGCCGCTCAACCTCTACCCGATCGCCCTGTAGCGGTACACGCGGGGGCGTCTTGGAGCCGGCGCTCGGGCGGCGCGACCGGCGGCAGTGGCCCCCAGCGGTGCCGAGCCCTATTGTTAGCCCGAAACGCCATGCCCGGACGCGACCTGATCGAGCGGGTTCGCACAGCCCTGCGCGACCGCTACACCGGCATCACGCCGGCGGGTCGAGGAGGTAACGCGTCTATCTTCGCGGGGCGCGATGCGGGCGGCGTTCAGGTCGCGATCAAGGTGTTGCACCCCGAGCTCGCCGTCTCGGTCGCCGCCGACCGCTTCCTGCGCGAGATCCGCTACGCGTCGCAGCTCAACCACCCGCACATCGCCCGCCTGATCGACAGCGGTGAAACGGACTACCTCCTCTGGTACGTGATGCCGTATCTCGCCGGCGATAGCCTGCGCCAGGCGCTGCGCCGGGAATCCCGGCTCGCGATCCCGCGCGCGATCGCCATCGCCACCCAAGTGCTCGACGCGCTCGAGCACGCCCATTCGCACGGGATCGCCCACCGCGACATCAAGCCCGACAACATCGTACTCGCGCCCGAGGGCGCGGTGCTCGTCGACCTGGGAATCGCGCGCGCGATCGCGAGCTCCGGGGAGGATCGCGTGACGCGGAGCGGGTTCGTCGTCGGCACCGAGGAGTACATGAGTCCGGAGCAGGCACAGGGGCTGCCGGACGTCGACGGCCGCACGGACCTCTACTCGCTCGGCGTGGTGCTGTTCGAATGTCTGGCGGGCCGACCGCCGTTTGCGTCGGTGAGCGCGGCGGCCGTGCTGGACATGCATCAGCACCACCCGCCGCCGAACCTGCACGGCCTGCGACGCGACGTGCCTAAGGAGCTCGCGGCGGTGATCGGACGCGCGTTGGCGAAGCCGCGGAGCGAGCGCTGGCAACGCGCCGCCGAGATGCGGGCCGCGCTGGTGCCGTTCGTCGCCACCGGCTGACCGCTGGCCCGAGCGCCCGGCGCTCGCTACACTGACGGGATGCGCTATGGCTGCGTGACCGCTCTGCTGCTGCTCGCCGCTTGCCGGACCCAGGCGACCCACCTGCTGCTTCTGGACCTCGCCCTGTCGGAGCCGGCCCTGCTGAACGGCACCGCCGAGCCGTGGCGCGACGCGGGCTACACCGTGGAGTACCGTCGCTTCTATCCCCATCTGACCCGCGCGGACCTCGAGCGGTACCGGGCTCTGGTCTTCCTCTTGGGGCGGGAGCCCGAGGCCCCGTCCGATGCCCTCACGGTAGGCGATCTCGCGCTGCTCACCGACTGGATGCTCCGGGGCGGCATCGTGGTGCTGGGCTATGACGCGGACGGTGAAGGATACCTGGACCGCTGGACGGCGAACCGCTGGCTGGAATTCGAAGGGGCGGGGATCTCGATCGGCGACCGGCTACTCGAAGACACGACGGCCCGCGCTCCGACGGCCTCGGGCCGGCCGCAGCCGTGGGCCGCCGCCCGGACGGTGGGCGACGAACCGCTCGGCTCCGTGTTCGACCCGTTCCCGCTCGACCGCAATCACGCCATCGCGGCGCGCGACTCCACTCAACTGCTGGCGGTCACCTCGCGCCACGCGTTCGTGCGCGCGCCGCGCGTGCCCACCGCCCGGCCCGGCGCCGGCGTCGTGGCCGCCGCGCGAATCGGCGACGGGCTCGTCGTCGTGATCAGCCGCCATGCGCTCGGCGCCCTCGGGCCCCAGTTCCGGTCCGGCACGGCCCCCGCGCTGCAGGTCGAGGCCCTCGCGCGAACGCGCGAGTTCCTCACGGCGCTGGCGCGCTGGACCCGCCGCCCGGCAGAATGGGCGCACGTCCCGCCCGCGGCGCGCGGAACGCCGCTGGTGCTGACCCAGGCTCCCGTCGCTGTCGAGCTCGCGCCTCCCGCGGCCGCGCCGCCGCGCGGCCCCGACACCGTATCGCTGCCGCTCGCGCCGGATCCAAAGCTGTACCGCGCGACGAGTCTGCCCGAGTGGCTGCGGCAGCAGGGCATGCGCGTGCTCGTGACACCGCTGTTGATGACCCGGGAGGGGCATCGCGTGTCACGCTCGCAGGCGTCGCTCGATTCGCTCGTGTCGCTGCTCGACGCCGGCGGGTTCAACCTGCTCGCCGGCGACGCACGACCGGAGAGCATGGACTCGGTGCACGTCCGCTGGGACGAGCGCGACGCCGTGCGACGTGCCTGGGCCGACGCCGTGAAGCGGCTCCAGCCGACCAGTGTGGCGTGGATCCCCGTGCTCGACTACAGCGATGCGCGCCATGGCGCCGCCGATTCGTCCAGAGGCGCCCGCGGCGAAGCGCTGCCCGCGCCGTGCGCTCTCGATTCGACGCTCTGGGCCGACGGGCTTCCGTCCGCCTACGGCGCGCTCGGCCGGCTCGCCGCCGAGCAGCGGACGCTCGTCATCGCCCTCGGCCTGGAGGTCGGCGGCGCCCGCGACTATTCGATGGGCCAGGAGTTCTGCGATGCGGCGTGGCGGCGCGGCTTGGTGGGCCTGGGGTGGGGCGGCGGCGCTGCCCGGGCGTGGGACTCTCTGCCGTACCCGGCCCGGTACCCGGCGTTGCGCGACGCCGGCCTGCTACCGCTCTACTATCGGGCGCTCGAGGACGAGGTGGCCGCGCGCGCCGCGGTGCTGCGGGACCGGGTGCTGAAGCAACGACGCGACCTCTACTTCGCCTTCCAGCTGGCGCGGCCGCCGGCCGACTGGTTCACGCTGGGACTGCTGCGCGGGTTCGGCCTCCCGGATCGACCCACCCTCTTGCTCACGCCGGAGGTGCGGACTCGCGAGCTCCTGGCACTGTACCGGGCGCGGGGCCTCAACCTGGTGCATGCCGTCGCCCTCGTCTCGGCGTCGCTGCGGGCGCGTGACGGGTTGGGGTTAAAGCGGCTCGTGTTCGGGGACAACGACGGCTTTTGGCTCGTACCCGAAGAAATGACGGGCCCGGGCGCCGGATCGCGCCTGGCGGCGGACAGCCTAGGCCGCCTGCTGCGGCGGCTGGTTCGGTAGGCTTGCCCCGACCCTTCCAGAGGATACCTTTCCTACGGGTGGCGGTAGGGCGCGATGGTCGCGGCATGCTGGTAGGAGCGGCGTGCCGAGGAAAGTCCGAGCTCCAGAGGGCAGACTGCCAGGTAACGCCTGGGCGCCGTGAGGCGACGGAAAGGGCCACAGAAAACAGACCGCCCTTTTATCCAAAGGGTAAGGGTGAAACGGTGGGGTAAGAGCCCACCGCGCGCCTGGCAACAGGCGTGGCACGGTAACCCCCAGTCGGAGCAAGGCCAAGTAAGCAGCGAGACCCGGCCCGGGTCGTCTGAGCTGCGGGTAGGCCGCGTGAGGTGGCTGGCGACAGCCATCCCAGAGAGATGACCATCTGCCCGTTTCGGCGGGCAAACAGAACTCGGCTTATGGCCCTACCGCCCACCTCCCCATGACCTCACCGTCAAAGCCGTATCCGCCGCACTGGGAGCAAGTGGCGGACCTGCGGGTATTCCGCACCACCACCCAGGAATGGGAGAAGATCATCGGATGGCGCGCCGACATGCAGAAGCGCGGCTGGAAGTTGCTGCGCGTGGCGAGCGAAGGGACCGAAATGGTGGCCGTGTTCGGGCGCACGAAAAGCGAGCGCGCCGCGTCCGGCCTATCGGGTGGTGCGCCGTGACGCGCGGGCTGCGGCTCCTGGGCACGGCGTTCGCCACCGCCTGCGCCGCGGGAAGTCGCGCGGCACCGGCGGTGGCGGTGCCAGCGCCCCCGGCGCCCGCCACGACCTCGGTGACACCCGCCACGCCCGCCCGGAGACCCGACGCCATTCGCTACGGACCGAGCGCACTGCGCTACGTCGTGCACCGGCGGCTCCACATCCAGCAGGCGATGGGCGACCAGACGCAGGCGCAGGACGTCGGAGCGCGGATCTTCGTGGTCGTTGCGATCACGGGGCCAGCCGACAGCGTCGGCTACCCGGCGACGTTCGCCGTCGATTCGCTCGTGACCGATTCCGGGACAGCCGCTCCCATCGTCGAGAACGTCAACAAGGTGCGGAAGCTAGTGTTCGCCGGGCGCGTGACGCCGCGCGGGGAATTTGTGAACGCCCTCGCGTCGGATAGCACGGCCGCGCAGTCGGTAGTCCAGCTGCTCGGCAACTTCCGGGATTTCCTGCCGCGGCTGCCGATCGACGGCGTGAAGCCCGGCGCCACATGGACCGACACCATCGAGACCACCCAAAGGGGGAGCGGCTCGGAGGTCTCGCGCCGTACCGTCACGCAGGCCACGGCCGCCGCGTGGGAGGACTACCTCGGCACCCGCAGCGTGCGGGTGGTCGGAAGTCAGACGTACCGTGTCGCCGGGGGCGGCAAGAACGCGGGGCAGCCGTTCGAGCTCTCGGGGGCCGGAACGGGCAGCGGAGTGTCGTTCATCGCGGCGGATGGGCGCTATCTAGGCGGTGAATGGCAAGACTCGACCGCGCTGACGATCCGGCTGCCTGTGCAGGGCGTCGCCGTCCCGGTGGTCCAAATGACCCGCACGACCGTCGCGGTGCTTCCGTAGTGGGAGGCGGTCGCGCGGCCGGGTGGTCGGGCGGCCGGTTGTTCCTGCTGCTCCTCGTGGCCGCTGCCGCGCGGGCGCAGGTCGCGCCCAACCGGACGACTCTCTATCTCCATCCCACCGAGGTGAGCGACGCTCGCGCTCTGTGGGTGAACCCCGCGGGGCTGGGGCGTTTCGAGGAAGCGTCGCTCCATCTGGACCTGACCGTCGGCGATCCTGGAGCGAGCGGCCGGCTGCGTCAGGTCACCATCGGTGTCAACTCCCGCGGGCTATCGTTCGGTTATCAGCGCGACCTGTTCGACGGCGGCGTGCGGGGAGGTACGTACCGGGTTGGGTTCGCCGCGGGGCATGGCGGCTTTGCGGCCGGCGCAGCGGCGGCGCTGTACCGCGGCGGTGGCTCGAGCTCCGGCTGGGACGCGGGCTTGCTGTACGACTGCACGCCGCTGCTCACCGTGGGCGGCGTGATTCAGAACGTCGGCCAACCGCGCGTGCGGGACTCGACGCTGCGCATCACCTACGTGCCGAGCGCCACGCTGCAGCTCTTGGGCCGGGGGGTCGCTCTGTCTGGGCTCGGCCGCCTCACGACCGACGGCGTGCAGGGCTACGCGTTCGGCGTGCGCGCCACCCTGCGGCAGGGGACGCCGCTGCCGATCGGCCTCGCCGCGCGTCTCGATACGGATCGCTCACTGCACCGTGCGGGGTTGGTATTCGGGTTCTCGCTCGGGGGTCCGGACGCCGCGGGCCTGGTCGCGACCACACCCGGCGACCTCGGCCGGATCGACGCGCTCAGCTTGTACGCCGTGTCGACGCGCCGCCTCTCGCGCTAGCGAGCGCCCGCCCCGAGCAGCTTTCCGAGCCGCGGCGCCAGCTCGTACACATCGCGGAACGACAGGTGTGTGAACACCGTGTCGCGGAGCGCGCGCGGCAGTGTGAGCATCAAGCGGAACCGGAGTCCGCCGCTCACGGCCGCACCGAACCTCGCACGCACGCTGTCTCTCGCATACGTGCGTACGCCGTGCGGCGTCGCCACCGCGATGCGGCGGCGGGTCACGACGAGCAGCGTGGTGTCGTCGACGCCCGATGGTCCGAACACGTACAGCGCCGCGTCGGCCGGGCCAACCGCCCCCTGCCGCCGCAGGTCCCGGGCGAGGCTGTCCGGCAGGGGCGCGCTGGCCGAGATGTGGGGCGGGTGCGAGAGCACCGACAGTGCGAGCACGATCGCCCCCAGGACGAGGCCGCTGACCACGAGGCATCCCGCCCGTCCCAGCGCGGCGAGCGACCGCAGGCCGGGTTGTACGTGTACGACGTCGCGGGCGGCGGTGGGCAGCGCCGCCACCAGGGCGCGGCTCAGCTCCTCCGCGGTTTGGAAGCGCTCGGCGGGGTCCTTTGCCAGCGTGCGATCGATCACCGCGGCCAGCGCCGCCGGAACTTCCTTGCGGACGTGCCGGATCGGGACCGCCGTAGCCGTCGCCTGCTTCATGAGGATCGACTGGGCCGACTCGCCATCAAACGGCGGAGCGCCGGCCAGCATCTGATACAGCACGATCCCGAGGGCATAGATGTCGGACCGGGCGTCGACGCGCTCCCCGGTGGCCTGCTCGGGGCTCATGTAGTGCGGCGTGCCGACGACCATTCCCTCCGTGGTCAGCTGGCTGACCGCAGCTTCCTGGGCCGCTTTCGCGATCCCGAAGTCGGTGACCAGCACGTGGCCCGTGTCGTCGAGCAGGATGTTGTCGGGCTTCACGTCACGGTGTACGACGCCGTGCTGGTGCGCATGGCCGAGCGCATCGGCGACCTGCCGCGCGATGCGCGCGGCGTCGCGCACCGAGAGCCGTTGCTCGGCCTCGAGCAAGCGGCGGAGCGATGGGCCGTCGAGGCAGCGCATCACGATGTACAGCACCTGGTTCTTGTAGCCCCCGACCTTGTAGATCGGCACGATGTGCGGATGCTCGAGCTGCGCGCTGGTGCGTGCTTCGCGCACGAACCGCTCCGCCAAGGCGGGCGACGGCGTCTGCCCGAGGTCGAGCACCTTCACCGCGACGTCGCGGTTGGCCGCTTTCTCCCGGACCCGGAACACCGCGGCGAAGCCGCCCTCGCCCAAGAGGTCCCCGACGCTAAATTCGTTTCCAAGCGCTTTCTGGAGGCGGCGACGCAGCGTGGCGAGATCGAGCGGCATGGCGGACGCGAAACGTAGGAACGCGCGCCGCGTGGCGCTAGGGATGGTTGGCGCGGCGCTGGCCTGGCTGTTTGCCGGCTGGCCCCCGCCCGTGTGGTGGCGCGATCACTGGCCGCGGGAGACGGCGATGATGCGGCAGGCGGAACAGTCGCACCCACCGGTCCTCCACCCCACCGCCCTCAAGGACATCTCCCCGGTGCTCCAGCGCATGGTGATCATCGGCGAGGACTCGCGGTTCCGGACGCATCACGGGATCGACGTCGCGGAGATAGCCGATGCGCTCGGCGTGGACGAGGCGCACGGCGTCTGGTCCGCCGCTGGCGCCGCGTGGCGACACCGGGACCGCTTGCGCGGCGCGAGCACGATCACTCAACAGCTCGCCAAGAACCTCTATCTCTCCGGCTCGCGCAATCCGCTCCGGAAAGTGAAGGAGGCGGCGACCGCGCTCCGGCTCGAGCTCGCGCTCTCGAAGGACCGGATCCTGGAGCTGTACCTGAACGTGGCAGAGTGGGGGCCGGGAATCTGGGGCGTCGAGGCCGCCAGCCGCGCCTACTTCGGCGTTCCGGCGTCGCGGCTCACCGAAGAGCAGGCGGCCGACCTCGCGGCCACGCTACCGCATCCGCGGACGTCGAACCCCACCTTCCGGCCTGAGCGTACGCTGGCCCGGCGCAGGCTCATCCTTGCCCGTTATCGCGGAGTGGAGGTGTACATCCCGCCGGAAGAGGAGACAGACTCGCTGCCCATGCCCCTGCCGGGGCCCGCGATTCCACCTGCGCTCGATTCGCTGGGGATCGACGCCCCTCCCCCAACAGATAGCGGTAGTCCGGACAGTGTGCCCTGACCACCGCTTGCGGTTCACTGCTGTGCATCTGTGCGCCTAGTCGTTGCAGGTCCGCGTCTTCAGTCGACCAGCCGCAGCGGCATGACGAGCGCCATGTAGCTCGCCGGGTCGTCCCACCCGACCGGCTCCACCGTGGCGGCTCGTTCCGGCGCCTTGAACGTGAGCCGTACCTCGTCGGTGGGCATGTACTTGAGGATCTCGAGCAGGTACATCGCGTTGAAGCCGATCTCGAGCGGCTCGCCCTCGTAGGTGACGGCCAGCTCGTCTTGCGCCTCGCCCAGATCCGGCGTCTGGACCGAAAACTTGACGGCGCCGCCCGAGAAGGCGAGCCGGATCCGGTGCGTCTGGTCGCTCGCCACCACACTCATGCGGCGCAACGCCGCCGCCATCGCGGCCTTGTCCGCGGTCGCGAACTTGTCGTTCTCGCGCGGGATCACCTGCTCATAGTTCGGGTACGGCCCCTCGATCAGGCGCGAGAACACGAGCGTCCCGCCGGCGCGGAAGCCGATGTGATTGTCGCTGCGCGCGATCTCGAGCGCTTCCTCGGCGCCGAACAGCCGCCGGATCTGCTCGAGCGCCTTCGGGGGCACGATCAGGTCCGCGGTCGAGCCGCCCTTCGCCGGCACGTCCATCTTGGCGAGCCGGTGCCCGTTGGTCGCGACCATGCGCATGTGATCGGGCCGGAGCTCCCACAGCACCCCGTTCAGGATCGGCCGGCTTTCCTCCGTCGAGGCGGCGAAGGCGACGTGGCCCACCAGCTTGTGCACCACACCCGCCGCGGCCTTCCACGCGCCATCGAACTTGACCGCGGGGAACGACGGGAACTCCTCGCGCGGCAGGCCAAGTAACTTGAATTTCGAGCGACCGCATTCGATTCCGACGCGGGATTCGCCCGCGGCGTTGAAGCGGACGGGCCCGGACGGGAGCTCCCGAGCGATGTCCACGAGCTTCTTGGC
>JBGPDL010000021.1:0-38967 GCA_041482275.1 Gemmatimonadota bacterium
GGATCCGCGCGGCGATCTCCTCGCTGTGCTCCTCCTCGCCCGTTTCGCGCACGCCCAGCCACCGCATCAGCGGCGCGAGCGTGAATCCCTGGCCAAGGAGCGTGACGAGAATGACGGCAAACGCGATCGCGATGATCAGGTCGCGCCCGGGGAACGGCGCACCATTGGCGGTCACTGTGGGAATGGCGGCGGCCAGCACGAGGCACTCTCCGCCGCGCAGGCCGGCCCAGGAAACGACCGCCGGGAACCGCCATGGCGGGTAGGGATCGCGCTCCCGTATGCGCCGGCTCAGCAAGCGCGGGAGGTAGGTCGCAGGGAACACCCACACGATGCGCGCGACGATGACCGTCAAGCTCACGAGCACCGCTCCCCGCACCAGGTCGCGCGCGAACGGACCGCTCCAGCCTCCGAGGATGGACCGCAGCGCCAGCCCCGTGATGATGAAGATGAGCCCCTCGAGCACGAACACGACCACGTCCCACATTCCGGAATTCTGGACGCGGGTGTCGGCCGCGATGACCCGCGGGCCCACGCGACTCAGGTAGAGCCCAGTCGCCACGACGGCCAGGATCCCGGACACGCCGAGATGCTCGGCGAGTAGGTACGCCGCGTAGCCGGTCAGGAGCGAAATCGTGTTCTCGACCTCGGGGTCGTGAATGTGGCGGCGCACCGCGGCGAGGAGCCAGCCAACCGCGAGACCCACGGCGATCCCGCCCGCACCGACGAACAGGAATCGCATGCCCGCTTGCCCGAGCGAGAACGTGCCCGTGACCGCCGCGGCGACGGCCATGCGGTACGCGACGATCGCCGCTGCGTCGTTCACCATGCTCTCGCCCTCGAGGATAGTCACGATGCGCCGCGGCATCGGCAGCCGGCGCATGAACGCGGTCGCCGCGGCCACGTCCGGCGGCGACACGACGGCCCCGAGCGCGAACGCCGAGGCCCACGGCAGGCCGGGGATCGCCAGGTGCGCGACCCACGCGACCGCCAGTGTCGCGAACAGCACGTGCCCGACCCCGAGCGACAGGATGGGCCGCAGGTTGGCCCGCACGTCGCGGTACGACGCGAGCAGCGACGCCCGAAACAGCAGCGGGGGGATGAACACGAGGAAGACCACCTGCGGGTCGAACTGCACGACCGGCAGTCCGGGGAGCAGCGCGACCAGCAGCCCGCCCGCGACGAGCAGCGCGGGCGTGGGGACGTCGAGGCGGCGCGCCACCAGCGCCAGGAAGGTCACGCCGACGAGCAGCGTGAGGACGGTTTCGAAATTGTGCATGACGTTCGCGCTTCCCAAAGTTACCTTCCGGCGTGGCGCTATCCACCTTCCTGTTCGATCTCGACGGCACGCTCATCGACTCGATCGAGCTGATCCTCCGCTCCTACCGCCACACGTTGCGCACGCATCGCGGGCACGAGCCTGCGGACGACGTCTGGATGAACGGCCTGGGCACGCCGCTGTGGGTGCAGTTCCGGCAGTTCACCGAGGACCCGGCCGAAATCGAAGCGATGGTCGCGACCTACCGCGCCTACAACCTCGCGCATCATGACGAGCTGGTGCGCCCCTACGACGGGGTGGTCGACGCCGTCCGAACGCTCGAGCGCGCCGGTAAGACCCTCGGCCTGGTTACGAGCAAGCTCAAGAGCGGAGCGGTTCGTGGGCTGCAGGCGGCCGGGCTCGAGGACGCGTTTGCCGTGATCGTGGGCGCGGACGACGTGGCGCATCCCAAACCGCACCCCGAGCCGGTGCTCACGGCGCTCGAGCGCCTGGGGACACTCGCCGCCGACGCCGTGTTCATCGGCGACTCGCGCCATGACATGGTGTGCGGCCGCGCGGCGGGTGTGAAGACGGCGGCGGTCCTGTGGGGACCATTCGACCGGTCGGACCTCGAAGACCTCCAGCCCGATTACTGGCTGGAACGGCCCGCGGACCTCACTTTACTGACGACTGACGACTGATGACCGATGACCGACAACGCCGGAGGACCTTTGCGTTTCGTCCCGTTCGAGCTGGAGCGCTGGCAGAGTACCTGGGAGAACCGGGTGCGCTACAACCTCTCCGAGTCGGGCGTCCACCCGCTCTCGATCCAGGAGCTGCTCGCCCTGGCCGGCGCGTCCGCGGAGCCACTCTTAGACGTGCGGCTGGGGTACAGCCAGTCGAACGGGACCGAGCTCTTGCGCGGTCGCATCGCGGCGCTGTACGAAGGAGTCTCACCGGAGCAGATCCTCGTCACGACCGGGAGCGCCGAGGCGAATTTCGTGGTCTGCTGGCGCCTGATCGAGCCCGGTGACACGGTCGCGGTGATGCTGCCGAACTACCTCCAAACGTGGGGCCTCGCCCAGAACTTCGGCGCGCGGGTGCGCGCCTTCACGCTACGCGCCGAGGCGCAGTGGGAGCCTGAGCCCGAGGAAGTGCGCAGCGCCATTGCTCCGGGCACCAAGCTGGTGGTCGTCACCAATCCTCACAATCCGACGGGGCACGTGCTCTCGGAGGAGATGCGGAAGGTCATCGTCAGGCGCGCGGCGGAGGTCGGCGCGTGGCTCTTGGCCGACGAGGTGTACCAGGGCGCGGAGCGGGACGGCACGACGACGCCGTCGTTCTGGGGCGGCTACGAGCGGGTGATCGTGGTGAACGGGCTCTCGAAGGCGTACGGCCTGCCCGGTTTGCGGATCGGCTGGGTGGTCGGGCCTCCGGGATTCTCGACCGAGGCGTGGGCGCGGCACGACTATACGACCATCGGGCCGGCGGGCGCGAGCGACCACCTCGCCACCGTGGCGCTCGAGCCGCGCGTGCGTGAAAGGGTGCTCGCGCGCACGCGCGGCATCCTGCGGTCCAACTACCCCGTGCTCGAGCAGTGGCTCAAGCGCTTCGGGGACACGTTCACGTGGCACCCGCCCGAAGCGGGGGCGATTTGCCTGGTGAAATACCGCCAGGCGGTGAGCGCCCTCGACCTGGTGGAGCGGATGCGCGCCGAGCACGGCGTGCTGCTCGTGCCGGGGGACCACTTCGGGCTCCCGAACCACATCCGCCTGGGCTTCGGCGAGGAGCTGCACCACTTCCGGGAAGCACTCGCCGAGACGGAGCGGGGCCTGAAGCGCGCGTTCGCGGACTGAGATGCGGGTCGTCCCGCTCGAAGCGTTCCGCGACAAGATTCCCTTCGCCGTGGCGATCGCCGCCGTGGAGCGCGGGTTCCGCGCGCTGGGGCTCGGCGAGGCGACCCTTCCCGACCCGATGGTGCTGGAGCTGCGTGAGCAGCAGGCCGAAGTGCACGTCAAGGGGGCGCACTTGGCGGGCGGGCGCCACATCGTGCTCAAGGTGGCCACGGGGTTCTACCGCAACCGGGCGCGGGGCCTGCCGTCGGGCGACGGCATGTTCCTGCTGCTCGATGCGGTGACCGGCTCGCCTGAGGTGCTGCTCGAGGAGCACGGTTATCTCACGGACTTTCGCACCGCGGCGGCGGTGGCGCTCACCCTCAAGTATTTGGCGCCGAGAGACGCGCGCGCAGCTCTCCTCGTCGGCGCCGGCGCGCTCGCGCGGCACACCGCGCGCGCCATGGTGGCGCAGATGCCGTTGGCGCGGCTCACCCTGTGGAATCGTACGCGCGAGCGCGCCGAGAGCCTCGCCCGGGAGCTCGCGCAAGTCGTGGATACCCGCATCGCCCCCGCGCTCGAATCCGCTGTACGCGACCACCGCGTGATCGTCACTGCAACCGCCAGCACCACGCCGCTCGTCATGGCGTCGTGGATCGCGCCCGGCACGCACGTCACCTCGGTGGGAACAGGCAGCCCGGAGAAGATCGAGCTCGAGCCCGCGCTGCTCGCACGCGCCGACAAGCTCGTGGCCGACCGGCTCCCCCAGACCGAGCGCTACGGCAACCTGCACCACGCCATCGCGGCCGGCGCCGTGACGCGCGACAAGGTCTACGCGGAGCTCGGCGACCTCGCCGCCGGCCGGCTGGCGGGGCGGGAGCGCGCGGAGGAGATCACCGTCGCGGACCTGACCGGCGTGGGGGTGCAGGACGCGGCGATCGCGCAGGCCGTGGTGGAGGCGCTGGGACTGTGACCGCACCGCGGCACGCGCGCAACCGCGTCGTCGGTTTCCTGGGGTCCGCGCCATATCGGGCGATCGAAGGGGAGCGGGTGAACATGCTAGGGGGTGCGGATGATCGACCTGTCGAAACTGCGTTCAACCGACGAGTCCTCGCAGCACTAGATAGGCGAGCCCTCCGATCCCCGCCGCAGCCGGGATCGTGAGCAACCACGCCCACACGATCTGCCCCGCAAGACCCCAGCGCACCGCCGAGAGTCGGTGGGCCGCCCCCACACCCGAGATCGCCCCCGTGATCGTGTGCGTGGTGCTGACCGGTATCCCGAAGTGCGACGCGACGAACAGCGTGATAGCGCCGCTCGTTTCGGCGCAGAACCCGCCGAACGGCTGCAGCTTGGTGAGGCGCTGACCCATCGTCCTCACGATGCGCCAGCCGCCCGACATGGTCCCGATCCCCATGGCCGCGCCGCAGGCCACGATGACCCAGAGCGGCACCGTGCCCACCTCCGTCAAGTGGAGCGCTCGCACCGGAGAGTCGACGAACAGCCGCTGCTCGGCGACCAGCAGCCCGACGATGATCCCCATGGTTTTCTGCGCGTCGTTCGAGCCGTGTCCCAGGGAGTACGCGGCGGCCGATCCCAGCTGCAGCACGCGGAACACACGATCCACCTTGCGGGGCAGGGAGCGCCGTAGCGCCCAAGACAGCGCGACCGTCAGCGCCAAAGCGAGCGTCAGCCCCATCACGGGCGCCACGACGATGAACACGAGCGTCGAGATCCACTTGCCGGGGAACAACAGCGCCGTAAAGCCTGCTTTCGCCACCGCCGCCCCCGCGTAGCCGCCGATCAGCGCGTGGGACGACGACGTCGGCAGCCCGAGCCACCAGGTGATCAAGTCCCACAGGATGGCTCCGACCAGCCCCGCCAGGATCACTGTGGCGTCCACTACCGCCAGGTCGACGAGCCCTTGGCCCATCGTCTTCGCGACCGCGGTCCCGAACAGGAAGACCGCGATGAAGTTGAACACCGCCGCCCACACGACGGCAGCGAACGGCGCGAGCACCCGGGTCGAAACGACGGTCGCGATCGAGTTCGCCGCGTCGTGGAACCCGTTGATAAAGTCGAACACGAGCGCGATCAGGATGATCGCGAGGACGTAGGTGACGGGTGCCGAAGCCACCGTCAAGCGTGCTTGATCGTGATGGACTCGAGCACGTTGGCGACGTCCTCGGATTGATCGAGGGTGCGCTCGAGATTATCGTAGATCTCCTTCCACTTGATCAATTCGAGCGCGTTCTTCTCGGTGTCGAACAGTCGACCGAGCGCGTCGTGGTAGATCGCGTCGCCTTCCTCCTCCAGCTTTTTCGCCTCGATGCAATAGCTCATCACGTCGTCGCCCTTCTTGAGCCGCCCCACACCACCCGCCAGCACGGCGACCATACGCTCGATCACCTCCGCCAGCCGTTTCACGCCGTCCGGCGTGACCCCCACCCGGTAGATCTGCGTGCGCCGGGCGGTGCCGTCCATTGCGTCCATCACATCGTCCAGGTCGGATGCGAGCTGGTGGATGTCCTCACGGTCGAGCGGCGTGATGAAGGTACGGTCGAGGCGGTTGACCACTTCGTGCGTCACCTGGTCGGCCTCGTGCTCGAGCCGCTTGATTGCCTCCACGTGCGGGGTGCGGCGATCCGGAGGGGCCTCGAACAGTTCCCGCAGATGGCGTGCCGCTTCCGTGTTCCGTGTGGCCACCGCAACGAACAGATCGAAAAACTCTTCCTCCCGAGGCAGCAGGCGCACGGTCGTCCTCTCGCGTAATGGGGAATTCCCGACAACATAGCGGCCTCACGGAGGAGCCACTAGGTTACCCGCTCCACCCTGGACCGATGGGAGCGAACCACCGGATGGCGACCACCCAAGGGCCGCAGGCCGACTTCGTCAAAGCCATCTCCCGGCTCGACGCTACGGCCCTCGTGGTCGGCTCCATGATCGGCTCGGGGATCTTCATCGTCTCGGCAGAGATCCTGCGCGAGGTCCGGGCGCCCGGCCTGCTGCTCGTCGTGTGGGCGGTATCGGGCATCGTCACCCTGATGGGCGCGCTCACCTACGGCGAGCTGGCGGCCATGTTCCCCCGCGCCGGCGGACAATACGTGTACCTGCGCGAGGGGATCTCGCCGCTGTTCGGCTACCTGTACGGCTGGACGCTGTTCGTCGTGATCCAGACCGGAACCATCGCGGCCGTCGCCGTCGCGTTCGCGCGCTTCACCGCCGTGTTCTGGCCCGCTCTTTCCCCCGACGTGTTCTTCGGCTCGACCCTGCATTTTCCCAAGCCCATCGGCGATATCGCCGTCGGCCTCTCGCCCCAGCGGATCCTCGCCGTTGCTTCGGTGCTCGTCCTGACGTGGATCAACGTGCGCGGCGTGCGCACGGCGGCGATTATCCAGACGACGCTCACCGCCGTCAAGACCGGCGCACTGGCTTTGCTGATTCTACTCGGCCTCACCATCGGCAGGCACGCCGAGGCGCTCGCCGCCAACTTCGGCGGGAACTTCTGGTCCAGCGGCGGCGTCGCGGTGGGGGTGGGAGCGGTCGGCGCCGCGATGGTCGGCTCGCTGTTCTCGATGGACGCCTGGAACAACGTCGGCTTCGCAGGGAGCGAGCTCGAGAACCCCGAACGGGATCTGCCGCTCGCAATGGGGGCGGGGGTGCTGATCGTCACTGTGCTCTATCTGCTCGCCAACGTCGCCTACCTGAACGTCCTTCCCGCGGCGGCGATCGCCAGCGCGCCTCAGGACCGGGTCGGCACCGCCGCGCTGCAGGCGATCCTCGGCGACTCTGGCCTCAAGCTCATGGCCGCCGCGATCATGATCTCGACGTTCGGTTGCAACAACGGCCTCATCCTGTCGGGCGCCCGCGTGTACTACGCGATGGCCCGCGACGATCTGTTCTTCAGGTCCGCCGGCGTGTTGCATCCGCGATACAAGACGCCCGCCGTCGCGCTGATCGTCCAGGCGGCATGGACCAGCCTCCTGTGCCTTTCGGGGACGTACACCCAGCTGTTGAACTTCGTCATCTTCGCGGCACTCGTCTTCTATGGCCTGACCGCCGTCGGGCTGTTCGCGTTGCGCGCCAAACGGCCCGCCGCACCGCGGCCCGTCCGCACGCCGGCCTATCCCTGGCTGCCGGCTTTGTACGTGCTCGCGACCGCCGTGATCGCCGCGGATCTCCTCACTCAGGACGCGACGCGCACCTACAGCTTTCTCGGGCTCGGCCTCGTGCTGATCGGCGTGCCGGTCTATTTCGGGTGGCGGGCGATGATGCGGCGCAGCAGCCCGGTCTGAGCCTGCGGAACCCCCGACCTTGCCGGTCCGCCGGCGCAGAGTCATATTAGCCCTCGTACCCGAACAAACACCGAAGTACGAGGGTTCTTGCAATGGCACAGCCGCTGGCCCAACCCCACCCGTCCCCCGCCCCGCATCCTGCGTCATCTTGTCCCGACTGCGGCTCTGGCCTCGTACGCCAATCGGCATGCCTCGTCTGCGTGCAGTGCGGGTGGGCACGATGCGGGTAACAGACCGCGCGCCGGTGGTCGGGGGAACCGGCGGTCGGTGGGTCCGGGACACGGCCCAGCTCCCGCTGTTACAGACCGCCGGTCCACCCGTCCGCCCGTCCGGCCTCCCCGTCCTCGACCAGCGCCTCCGCGGCACGAAGTTCGTGGAGCTCACGCCCCGGTCGGTGCTCAACTCTCCGCAGCAAACGGGCGTCGATTTCTGGTCGCTCAATCCGTACATCGGCTGCGAGTTCGGGTGCACGTACTGCTATGCGCGCTACGCACACCGCTACGCGGTCGAGCGCGCCCACGACGCGGGGAGGCTGGGCGAGGCCGAGTTTCGCGAGTTCCGCGGGACAGAGGGCTGGGAAGCATTCGAGCGCCGCATCTTCGTCAAGCAGCGAGTGCTCGCCGCGCTGGATGCCGACCTGCGCCGCTACTTTCGCGCGGCCGGGGCGGGCCAGGAGGCGCCCCCGATCGTCATCGGGACGGCGACCGATCCCTATCAGCCGGCCGAGCGCCGCTTTCGTCTCACCCGGCAGATTCTCGAACGGCTGGCGCTGTGCGAAGGACTGAACGTCGGGATCATCACCAAGAGTCCGCTCGTGGCGCGCGACGTCGATGTGTTGCGGCGCATCCAGGAGCAGAGCGATCTCGAGGTGTACGTCTCGCTCATCACGACCGACGCGGCGCTCATCAAACAGGTCGAGGCGCGCTCTCCGACGCCCGCCACCCGGCTGCGGGCGCTCAAGCGGCTCACCGACGCGGGTGTGCACGCCGGGCTGATCGTGGCGCCGGTCCTCCCGGGGATCACGGACGCCGTGCCCCATCTGGAAGCGCTCTTCCAGGCGGCCCGGGAGGCTGGCGCCAGATTCGTGCACGCCGGTCCGCTGCGGCTCTATCCAGCCGTGCGGGAGCGGTTTCTCCCGATCCTGACGGAGCACTTTCCCGAGCTCGCGCTGCGCTACCGCAACGCCTACATGCGGCAGAGCGGCGCGCCCCGCCATTACGCGCGCGCGCTGGCCGCGCGCATCACGGCCTTGCAGGCGCGCTTCGGGTTTCCGGTGAACGCAGGGATGGTGGATCGGTACCGGCCGCGACGGCCGCCGCTGCAGTCGACGCTCGGCCTGTGAGCGACTCCGTCACGCCACGACCGACTCGCTCTTGCGGCTGCGGGGTCGATAATGCTGCACCAGGTCGAGCACCCAGCGAGGGGGGCCGAGCCGCCGCACTTCGTAGGCACGGGCGAGCAACTCGGCGATGTCGCGGCCCAGCTGCGCCGCCTGGCCCGGGGAGAGATCGGCGGCGAGCTCGCCAACCAAACGGATGAGCTGACCGATGCTGGGCGGCCGGCTGCCCCGGCCGCGCGTGCCCAGCCAGCGCTCCAGTTTGGCACGCGTGGCGGGATGGGGGATGGAACCCTTGAGGAAGTTCCGCAGTCCGTTGGGGCTCACCGCGATCTCACGTGCAGCCCGGCGCAGCGAGAGACCAGCGGTCTCCCGCGCGATGGCGTCTCGCAGGATGGGCACGGGAAGCGTCGGAACGCTCCGGCGGCCAGCGTTCATACAACGTCCCTGAGGCGTGCAATTTGTGCGGTTTGCGCGATGCTACACGGCGTACCCTACCATCACTTCGGGACCGTGGCAAGCGCGCGACGGAGAGTCAGCGCGTCAGTTCCCGCTCTCCAGGTGAAACACCCGGGTCTCCCCGCACAGCGGCGCCGCCGGCTGGTACAGGTAGCCGTGAACCATCCCTCCAAGCACGCTCGCGCTATCCACGTTCTCAACCACGTAGCCGCCGCTGGTGTAGACGCCCAGCGGCTGCAAGCGCACGCAACCCGCGCCGTCCGTGTACTCGTAGGCGAATCCGGCCGCCCGTGTGCGGCTCGCATCCGGCTGGCCGACCCGCACGGTGATCGTGCCGAACGTGCGGACCGGGAGCGCCGCCACCAAGGGTACTACCGTGTACACGGACGCGGCCGCTCGCATGTCGTAGACGCGATCGAAGTCCGCCGGCAGTCCATCGACGACCTCGGTCGTATCAAACCCGAAATACCCGATGACCGAAGGCCTCGCAGCCGCTGCCGCGGGGCAGAACACGAGTCCGTTCTTCACCAGAAAAAACGGCTCGAACGTCACCGCGGAATTATCCACCAACGCGGGAGCGCGGAGGGCAACGATCTGGGCGCACGGCCGATCGACGATGAGCCGGACCGCGACCGGCGCGCCCACCGCCACTTCCGCGGGCCATTCCATCCAGTTCACAAACGTCGGCATCGCGCTCGTGTCGGGCTCGGTGCCGCAGGCGGCGAGTACGGCGGCGAAGGACAGCACAAACCAGGCAGGACGCATGGGCGGCCTCGTCGAACATCTTCCCCTATCGTACCCTTCCAGACCCGCCTGCGTCACTCCCCTCTTCCATCATCTCCACGAGCGCCCGGATCGTCCCCGGCGCGTTTCCCTCGAGCCGGTTGTTGACCAGGATCAACGCTTCCATACGGCGCCGCATCACCTCGGCGACCAGCCGCAGCAGGTCCTGGCGCACCGCCGGCTGGGGATCACGGATGCGATCGTAGGGCTCGAACAGCTTCACCGCGTCGGCATACGCCCGCCCGGGACGGAGCAGCGCGCGCGCCACGGTGAACCCGGCCGGGAACGTCCAGGGTAGCTCGAGCTGCTCGCCGATCGTCGGCATCCCGGTCCACGAATTGAACACGTGGGCCACGCCGTGGCGCGCGAGCACCGCGCCGTGGAGATCGGTCAAGAGCTCGGGATTCCTGAGCTCCACCGCATAGCGGAAGTCGTGGGGCAGCTTCCGCAAGAACGTGTCGAGCTCGTTCCCCCACGCAGCGGGCTCGGGCAGATCCTTCCCGTGCATCGTCTGAAACTCGAACACGAACGCGCCGGCGTGATCGCGGAACGCGCGCGCGTACGGCACGAGCACCGCTTCCTTGAAGAGGTCGGCATTCAGGAAGTCGGGGTTGCGCTGACCGGCGAGGTTGCCCCAGCGCGCATCCTGATTGAAGCGTCTGGCGGTGATCCGGTCCCACACCTTGCTCACACACGGAAAGCCTGGTGGCAGCGCCCGCGCGTACGCCGCGAGGACCGACTCAGCCGGCGGCTCGTAGAACGCGCTGTCGATCCCCACAGTGCGGAACAAGGGATAGCGCGCGTACTCCTCGAGCCGGCGGGCCGGCTGGGCGCCGCGGTAGGTCCGGTGATAGACCTCTCCCGACCAGCCGTCGTAGGTCCAGGTGGACGTCCCGAACCGGATGGATGGCGGGACGCGCCGGCCGAGCGTGGTCAGCTCGGGCGGCGGCGGCAGCAGCGCCGCGATATCGTCGAAGAGGCCAGGCTGCTGGTGTGATCGCACTTAGTTATAAGCTTAAGTAGTTTAGAATCAATATGTTATAACAGTCGGTCGTAATTCTTGCCAGCTCAGCTATCTTCGGGATATATTCGGGTCCATTGGTGAAGCTGAAAATGACCCGACCGCCCCATTTGACGAGCGACTCCGCCGCCTGCTGTTGGCTTCCGCTGTTCGCGCTGCGCTGCGAGGTGGCGCGGCGGCCCGAGCTCTCCTCTCATCCTCAGCCTCTCGCCCTGCTCGCTCCCGACACCGGTCGCCGGTTGTGGCAGGTCGCTCCGCTCGCCCGGCGCGCGGGCGTGAAGCCCGACATGACGGTCAGCCAGGCAATCGGGCTGTGTCCCGGACTCAAGCTGTGCGAGCCGGATCCGGTGCACTACGACGAGCAGTTCGCTCTGCTGCTTGCCGCCTTGAGTGCCGTGAGTCCGGTGGTCGAGCCGGCGGAGCTGGGGCGGGTGTTCGTGGGGACGGACGGGTTAGAGGGATTGTACGGTGCGCCCGAGAAGATTGTCGAAGCCATACAAATGCGGAGTGCGGAATGCGGAGTGCGGAATTTCAGTGAAGGGTCGTTCGCCTCATCCCGGGTGGGGTGGGGCATCGGCAAGTTCGTCTCCTGGGTCGCGGCCACTCGCGCGCGACCGGGGGGAGCGGTGATCGTGCGGCCCGGGGAGGAAGGAAAGTTTCTCGCCTCTCAGCCCATCGCCGCGCTGCCGCTCGACCCCGACACGCATCGCCGGCTGCTGCGGCTGGGCATCAAGACGCTGGGCGCGCTCGCCGCGCTGCCGGAAGAAGCGGTGGTCTCGCAGTTCGGCCGCGCCGGTCGCCGTATGTGGCGGCTCGCGGCGGGGCTCGTCTCGGAGCCGGTGGTGGGGCGGGTCGTGCCCGAGCCGATCGTGGCGGCGCTCACGTTCTTCTCGGCCGTCGGCGAGCGGGAACTGCTCGAGCATGCGCTCGATCAGCTGCTCGAGCGGGCGCTCCGCAACCCGCGCCGCACCGGCTGGCGGGTGCAGGTGGTGCGAGTGCGCGCCGAGCTCGAGCACGGCGCCTCGTGGCTCGCGACGGTGACCCTCAAGGAGCCGTCCGCCGTCCGGGAGCGTCTCGCGACGCCGCTCAAGGCGCAGCTCGAGCGATCACCGCCTGCGGGAGCGGTGGAGCGGCTCGCCGTCGAATTCACCGGCTTCGCTCCGGGCACCGCGGAGCTGCAGCTGTTCGCGCGCGATGCGAACGCCGCGGCGCGCGCCGGGCGGCGACGCGCACTCCAGAGCGCCGCCCGGGAGATCACGCTCCGGGTCAAACGGCCGATGCTGTATCACGTCATTGAGGTGCAACCATGGTCACGCCTCCCCGAGCGCCGCTACGCGCTGATCGACTATGAACCGTAGCGTGGAATGCGGAGTGTGGAATGCGGAATGGACCTGACAGACTTCGTGCGCTCAACGTTCCACACCGAGTAGAGGTGGAGCTCGATCCGAACGGGCTGCCGGCGAAGATCGGAATGCAGAGTGGTGAAGAGGAAGTGATGGTGACGATCGAGACCGTCCGGGAGACGTGGCGGATCGATGATGAGTGGTGGAGAGAACCCATCACGCGGACGTACCACGAAGTGCTTCTCCAAGGCGGAGCACGTCTGGTGCTATTCGTGGATCTCGTGACGCGGAAATGGTTCGTGCAAAAACCCTAGCGAACGCGGTGGTCGGAACACGGCATCGAAGCCAATCCTTCCATTCCGCATTCCGAATTCCGCATTCCACATTTGGTATGTATATCGAGCTTCACTGCCACTCCGCCTTCTCGTTTCTCGACGGTGCGTCGCTCCCCGAGCAGCTCGCGCTCACCGCCTCGCAGCTCGGGCTTCCCGCACTCGCGCTCACCGACCACAACGGGTTGTACGGCTCGATGGCGTTCGCGCAGGAAGCGAAGCAGCTCGGTCTGCAGGCGATCACCGGCGCGGAGCTGACGCTCGGCGACGGCTCTCACGTGACGCTGCTCGTCGAGACGCCCGAAGGGTATGCGAACCTGTGCCGGTTGATCACGGAAGCGCATTTGGGGAGGGAGGACCGGCGCGATCCGCGGCTCGACTTCGCATCGCTCGAGGCCCGGCACGCCGGGCTCATCGTCCTTTCCGGCTGCCGGTCGGGTGTGCTGCCCACCGTCCTGCGTCGCGACGGGCGCGCCGCAGCCCGCCGGTTCGCCGAGCGGTGCCACGCGGTATTCGGGAAAGAGAACTGCTTCGTCGAGCTGCAGCGCAACTACGTTCGGGGCGATCTCGCCCTGACCCGGGCGCTGCAAACCCTCGCGCACGACGTGCGGCTGGGCGTCGTGGCGTCCGGTAACGTGCATTATCACGCCCGCCCGCGTCACCGCTTGCACGACGTGCTAGTCGCGATTCGCCACCGCACCACGCTGGATGGCTCGCACAGCGTGCGGCGTGCCAACAGTGAGTTTTTCCTGCGTCCACCGGAAGAAGTCGCTGCGCTGTTTGCTGACTGTCCCGATGCTGTCGCCAATACTTTGGTCCTGGCGGAGCGGTGCCGGGGCTTCGATCTCACGCGCGATCTGGGGTACCGGTTTCCCGATTTCCGTGGCGCCACGCGCGCCCCCGCCCCGCGCGCGCTCGCAGAGCTGTGCCGCGCGCGGCTCGAGGAGCGCTACCCGGCCGGCTCGGCGCACCGCGCCGACGCGGAGCAGCGGCTCGCGGAAGAGCTGCGGCTCATCGAGCACCACGGGCTCAGCGGGTTCTTCCTTGTCTATCACGACCTGTTCGACCTGGCTCGCGAGGTCGCGGCCGACGTGCGGCGCGGCTCGCGGCGCGCGTGGGGCAATCTCCTGCCGGGGAGAGGGCGGGGCTCGTCCGTCTCCTCCGTGGTGTGCTACCTGCTCGGCCTGTCGCACGTCGACCCGGTCGCGACCCACCTCTACATCGGGCGGTTCCTGAACGAGACCCTCGCCTCGGTGCCGGACATCGATCTCGACTTCCCGCGCGAGATCCGCGAGGAGCTGATCCGCCGGGTGTACAAGCGCTACGGCGACCAGCACGCCGGGCTCGTCTGCGCGTTCCCCACCTACCGCCTGCGCTCGGCGGTGCGCGAGATCGGCAAGGCGCTGGACCTGCCGGCGGGAGAAATCGAGCAGGTCGCCAAGCTGGCGGACAGGCGGTCAGGCAGTCTGGCGGACGAGCTGGAGCAGCTTCCCGGGTTCGAGGGACGAAGGAACGCCCCGCTCTGGAAAGAGCTGTGTGAGCTTGCGGAGGAAATCGCGGGTCTGCCGCGGCACGTCTCCCAGCACGTCGGCGGGATGATCATTTCGAGCCGGCCGCTCGTCGAGATCGTGCCGCTCGAGCGCGCCGCCATGGAAGACCGCGTGGTGTGCCAGTGGGACAAGGATTCCTGCGACGACGCCCGCTTCATCAAGATCGACTTCCTGGCGCTCGGCATGCTGTCGCTCGTGGAGGAATGCGTCGAGCTGGTCGCCGCCCGCAGTGGGGCGCCGCCCGATCTCTCCCGCATCGACTTCGAGGATGCCGCGGTGTACGACCGCATCTGCCGCGGCGACACCGTGGGGCTGTTCCAGATCGAGAGCCGGGCCCAGATCCAGATGATCCGCCGCACCCGACCCCGGAACCTAGAAGACCTGGCGGTCGAGGTCGCGATCGTGCGACCCGGACCGATCGTGGGCGGCGCGGTGAACCCCTACGTGCGGCGCCGCGAGGAGCAACGCCGTGCCCGCGCCGCCGGCCGGCCGTACGAGCCGCCGCTCGAGCATCCGCTGCTCAAGGAAGCGCTCGCCGAGACGCTGGGCGTGATCCTCTATCAGGACCAGGTGCTGCAGGTGTGCCAGGCGCTCGCGGGATTCACCGCGGGACAGGCGGAAGCGCTGCGACGCGCCATGAGCCGGCGGCGCAGCCGCGAGCTGATGGCCGGATTCTGGGAGGAGTTCCGGGACGGCGCGGCGGCGCGCGGCGTCCCGGAGGGCACCGCCGAGCGCGTGTTCTCGCAAGTGATCGCGTTCTCAGAGTTCGGCTTCCCCAAGTCGCACGCCGCCGCATTCGGCCTGCTCGCCTACCAGTCGGCGTGGCTCCGGCACTACCACCCGGCCGAGTATTACACCGGGCTCTTCAACAACCAGCCGATGGGGTTCTACTCGCTCGACGCGCTGGGGCGCGACGCCGGTCGCAACGGAGTCGAGATCCACCTCCCCGACGTGAACACGAGCGACGTCTGGAGCACGGTGGAAGGGGGAGGAGAGAGCGGGAAGCGCGGAGCGGGTGCCGTCCGCGTGGGTCTCTCGTTCATTCGTGACTGGAGTGAGGAGACTGCGATGGCAGTCGTGATCGAGCGCGAGCGGCGCGGCCCGTTTGCGAGCGTTGGCGACTTCGTGCGCCGCGCGCCGACCGAGCTCAAGCGAACCGCGATCGAGCTTCTCGTGTGGGTGGGCGGGTGCGACGGCTTCGGGCTCACGCGGCGCGAGCTGTTGTGGCAGGTGGGGTTGTGGCTGCCGCCCGAGGCCAAGCACGACGCCGCTGCGCGCCGCCGGCGCCAGCTCGAGCTGTCGCTCAACCATCCGCACGAGGGGCTCCGGTTCGGCGGCCTCGCGGCGAACGAGCGGCTGCTCGCCGAGTATGCCGTCCTGGGGTTCGCGGCGAGTGGTCATCCTCTGTCGCTGCTACGTGGCGCGTTGCCGCCGGGCGTGGTGCAGAGCGACGCGCTCCCTAGGCTCGAGCACGGCGCGTGGGTCGAGATCACCGGGCTGGTGGTCGCGCGCCAGCGGCCCGAGACGGCGAAGGGGGTCGTTTTCGTGCTGCTCGAGGACGAGGCGGGGATGGTGAACGTGATCGTGCGGCCCGACGTGTACGAGCGGTATCGCACGGCGATCCGCGGCGAGCCGCTCCTGTGGGTGCGCGGCAAACTCGCGAAGGACGACGGGACGCTCAACGTGCTCGCAGAGGAAGTGAAGGGGCTGAACGTGCGGGGAAAGGGGGAAGAGGGATGGGGGACGGGTACATCAGAGGACCACCCGTCCTCCGTCTCCCCTCCCTCGTCCCCATTCGTTTTTTTGAAATCGCTGCGCCGCGTGGCGCCCGAGTCGAAAGATTGGGGTTAATTTCCTGCCATGGGCAAACCTGACGTCGCAACCCTCGCCGGCGGCTGCTTCTGGTGCCTCGAAGCGGCGTTCGCCGAGCTCAAGGGCGTGGAGGGTGTACGGTCGGGATACGCGGGCGGCCAGGTCCCCAATCCGTCCTACGAGCACGTGTGTAGCGGCACCACCGGCCATGCCGAGGTCGTTCAGATCCAGTTCGACCCACAGGTCGTCTCGTTCGACGATCTGCTGCACGTCTTTTTCACGATACACGACCCGACGACACCAAACTGCCAGGGCGCCGACGTCGGCACGCAGTATCGATCGGCGATCTTCTATCACACGCCCGAGCAGAAGGCTGCGGCCGAGCGGGTCATCGCCGAGCTCGAGGCCGAGCAACTGTGGGACGCGCCCGTCGTGACGGAGCTGAAGCCGCTCGACACGTTCTATCCGGCCGAGGAGTACCATCGCGATTATTATCGGCGCAACCCCAATCAAGGCTACTGCCGCGCCGTGATCGCGCCCAAAGTCGCGAAGGTCCGCAAACTCTATTTCGACCGGCTGAAGCAACCGATCTGATGGCGCAACCCGGCCACCTTTCCGACACCGCCCGCGTCGAGGCGTTCAGCGACGGTGCGTGCGCCCGATCTCGGGAGGCCACGCATCGGTCGGCATCGAGCCGCGGGCGGAGCCCCTGAAGGTCGCGGCAGCAGTGGACGCAGCCCTAGCGCTGGAAGGGCTCACCGACACCGCGTGACGTCCGCCGCGCAGCGCTTGCTGCGCTACCTGAGAAGGGAGAGAAGCATGAACCGCTGGTCAGCCCTCGCGCTGCTCGTCGCCGCACCGATCTCGGGCGCCGCCCAGGCGCCGCCCGCCGGCTCGACTGAGCCGTTCGTCGTGGAGTACTACTACAAGGCCCGCTGGGGCCACGCCGACGAATTCATCCGGCTCTTCAAGAGGAACCATTTCCCGGTCTTGAAACGCGAAATCGAGTTGGGGCACATCCAGCAGGTCACTGCGGAGGCGCCGAGGTTCCACAGCACCGAGGAGGGCCGCTGGGACTATCGGGTCACGATCGTTTGGAAGAACGCGGCGGCGCCGCACGAGCCGTTCCCCGAGGCCGAGCTCCGCCGCCTGTTCCCCGACCAGGACACGTTTCGGCGCGAAGAGCAACAGCGCTTCGAAATCCTCCTGGCGCATTGGGATGTGCCCGTGGTGACCGTGGATCTGACGCGGCCGTGACTCAGTCGGCGGAGTGTGACGGCGCGGTCGGCCGCGAGCGAGTCCTTCCGAGATAGGTCCGCACCAGCGGTGCGACGCGCCCGCGCACCAGCGCGGACCTGAACCGCTCCCGTTCGTCCGGCGTTGCCTCCACGAGGTACCGCTCCGCGCTTCCCGCTCCCTCGCGCAGCGCGACGGGGATCCCGTCTCGAAATAGAATGCGGTTCGTCGCGAGCCCCGCGACAATGTCACCCGGCGTCACGATCCCCACGAGGTTGAGCGGGTCGGCGCCGCTCACGGCGATGAGCTCGCCCACCGGCTCCTCGCGCCGCACCGTGCGCAGCAGCCCCACCGCCTCCGCCAGCGCGTATTGCTCGCCCGAAAACCCGCCGACGAAGCGTCCGCCCCGGATCTCCCCCCGCGCCTCCAGCCGGCGGAACACGCGCAGGACGTCGCGCCAGGGCGCGAGCAGCGATTCGCGCGTCACCAGGCACCGGAACACGACGCCATAGCGCCGCAGCAGCTGCCACGCCACCGCTTCCGCCACAACCTCCTCGGGGAAAGAAGCGGGACTCCGTACACGAGACCACCGCCCCGCCGTCTCCACGCCGAACGGCGCCACCTTGCCCCGCCGCCGGAATCCGCCCACCGGACGGCGCCGATCGGACGGCACCAGCAGCGCCCGCAGCCCGGCGAAACTGTCCGAGGTCACGAGCCCCCACGCGACCAGCTCGCCGAGTCCCTTTTCCATCTCGGTGCGCAACAGTCCGGTCGCGTTCACCAGGTCGCCGAAGAACGACGCGCCGCGCTGGTCGAGCGTCTCGAGCGCGGTCCGCGCCGCATGTGAGAGCGGGAGATCCGCCGGGTCGCCCTGCACCGCCAGGGACCGCCACACCGCGCCCCGCTCCCTCCGGAAGAGCGCGATGGGCGTCGTGCGGATCAGTCCGGACTTGTGTCCGCTGCCGGAGGCCGCCTGACTGACCCGCCCCCAGGCGATCTCCCCCGACAGGCACAGTCCGTCGAGCCACAAGGGGTCGTACCGGGCCACCCGTGTGGGGAGCACGTCCGTCTCCCACGCGCCTGCCGGCACCTCGAACCCGTCCAGCAACTCCAGCACCGCGGCGAGCCCCTCGGGTCCCTCGGCGCGGGCGCCGGGCGCCGCGCGCTGCCAGCGCAGCAGGAACCGCATGAAGTCCGCGGCGCTGACCGGCTCGATCTCCCGGCGCAACCGGTCGAGTGTGTAGCGGTGGATCCGCGCCAGGAGCCGCCGCTCGCACCATTCGAGGTCCGCCACGCCGGGCGTGAACCGGCCGCGCAGCACGAATCCCTCGTGCTCGAGCGCCCCGAGCGCGAACTCCACGTCCGGCGCCGGCACGCCCAACGCGCGGGCCAGCGCACTCGCGGTGGTGGGGCCGACCGCTTCGAGGCGGCCGCGGACCAGCTCGCGCACGGCATCTTCTCGAACCCACGTCTTGGTGCGCTCGCGCTCGGGCACGTTCAGCGCCGGCTCGCACCGCATCCCCGGGAAGACGGCTTCCAACATCGGCAGGCGCTCCGCCGCAATCCACAGCCCCGTGCCGGTGTGCAGTGTGCCCGCCCGTCCAGCCTGAACCAACTCCTCGAACTGCCCCTTCCAATCCGCATTCCGCATTCCGTATTCCGCAATCGGGACTGCGCCCATCACCAGCAACGCGTCGTGCAGCTCATCGGCCGAGCTGACGTCCGGCCAAGCTTCGTCGCGCACCCGATCGATCGCCGCTTGATCGAGCTTCCCGAACTCCTCCGCCGTCTTCACGTCGAGCCCGCGACGGGTGATCACGGCCTGGGTACGGCGCTCCTCGAGCGGCGCGTCGTCCAGGAACGCGTACGGTTTGGCGTTGATCACTTCGTGTGAGAGTGGCGAGGGCTCGGTCGTGTCGCACGCCACCAGCCGGAACTGCCCCGCCTCCATCGCCTCCAGCACGCGCTTCAGGCCGGGGAAGTCCATCGCTTCGAGCAGGCAGTCGGCGATAGTCTGCTGCACCAGGGGATGGTCGGGGATTTCGCGGTCGCCCACGAGGTTCTCGGGGCAGGCGAGTTGGTCGGGGAAGACCGCCGCGACCAGGTCCTCCGCGTCCATGCGCTGGAGCAGCGTGGGCACCTTCTTCCCGCCCCGCGCCCGCAGCACCGCCAGCGCCCGCGTGGCGTTCCAGCGCCAGCGCGAGCCGAACATCGGCGCGTCGAGCATCGCCTGCACCAGCAGGTGCTCTGCGCTCTCGGGCTTCAAGTAGTGGAACACGTCCTCGAGCGGGAAGCTGTGCTGGGCGCCGAGCGACAGAACGATCGCGTCCTCCGTGGCCGCCGCCTGCAGCTCGAAATTGAAGCTGCGGCAGAACCGCTTGCGCAGGGCGAGGCCCCAGGCGCGGTTCACCCGGCTCCCGAACGGCGCGTGCACGACGAGCTGCATCCCACCCGCCTCGTCGAAGAACCGCTCCAGCACGATCGTCTCCTGAGTCGGAATGACGCCGAGGATCTTCCGCGATGCCTCGAGATACTCGACCGCCTGGCGGGCGGCGGCCTCGGGGAGGCCCGCAATCTCGGCTCCGAGCCACGCGATCGCGTCGCGTGGGTCGGGCCCCAGACGAGCGGCCGTGTCCTGCCGCAACCGCGAGACCTCCTGGGATAGCTCCGCCGTCCGGCCCGGTGCCTCACCCAGCCAGAACGGGATCGACGGCGGCTGGCCCTGCGCGTCCGCCACCCGCACCTGGCCCGACTCGATCTTCCGGATCAAGTACGACCGGTTGCCCAGCTGGAACACGTCGCCGGGCATGCTCTCGATCGCAAAATCCTCGTTCAGCGTGCCGACGAAGGTCTCCGTCGGCTCGAGGATCACGCGGTAGTCGCCGATGTCGGGAATCGCGCCGCCCGAGGTGAGTGCGGCGAGCCGGGCGCCCCGCCGGGCTCGCAGCCGGCGGTTGACCCCGTCGTAGTGCACGTACGCCCCTCGCCGGCCGCGCCGCGTGGTAAATCCCTCGGCGAGCATCAGCACGACGGCGTCGAAATCCTTGCGGGTCAAGTCGCGGTACGGGTATGCGCCGCGCACCAGATCGTACAGCGCGTCCTCCTGCCACTCCTCGCACGCCACTGCCGCGACGATCTGCTGTGCCAAGATGTCGAGCGGGTGCTCCGGGATGATCAGCCGGTCGAGCAACCGCTCGCTCGCCGCCCGGAGCAACGCCGCACACTCGATGAGCTCGTCCCGCGACAACGGGAACAGCCGGCCCTTGGGCACGGCGCCGAGGTGGTGCCCCGAGCGGCCGACGCGCTGCAGCAGCGTGGCGATCGACCGGGTCGAGCCGATCTGGCAGACCAGATCGACGGTGCCGATGTCGATTCCCAGCTCGAGCGACGCCGTCGCGACCAGGGCCTTGAGCTTTCCTTCCTTGAGCCGACTTTCCGCGTCGAGCCGCTTCTCCTTCGACAGGCTGCCGTGGTGCGAGGTCACCAGGTCCGCCCCGAGTCGCTCGGAAAGATGCAGCGTCAACCGCTCGGCCAGGCGCCGGGTGTTCACGAACACCAGCGTGGTGCGATGCTCGGAGATCAGCTGCACCAGCCGCTCGTAGATCTCTTCCCACACTTCCCCGGCCATGACCGCCTCGAGCGGCGAGGAAGGAATCTCGATCGCGAGATCGAGCGGGCGCGCGTGGCCGGAGTCAATGATCTCTGGCAGCTCCCGACCAGCGCCCACCAGAAACCTCCCGATCTCTTCGATCGGCTTCTGCGTCGCGGACAGCCCGACGCGCTGGAGTCGCCGGCCCGTGAGGCGCTCCAGCCGCTCGAGCGATAGCGCGAGGTGGCTTCCCCGCTTGTCGCGCGCCACCGCGTGGATCTCGTCCACGATCACGGTGCGCACGCTCCTCAGCATGTCGCGCGCCCGCTCGGAGGTGAGAATCAAGTAGAGCGACTCGGGCGTGGTGACGAGGATGTGCGGGGGCCGCCGCACCATCTCCTGCCGCTCCGCGCCCGGCGTGTCGCCGGTGCGCACCAGCGTGCGGATCGCCACGTCCGGCAAGCACGCGGCTTCGAGGGCCCCCCGGATCTCGGCGAGCGGCTCCGCCAGGTTCTTCTGAACGTCGTTCGAGAGTGCCTTGAGCGGCGAGACGTAGACCACCTGCGTGGCGTCGGTCAGCGTCCCGTCGAGGCCCTGGCGCAGCAGCCCGTCGACGCCCGCGAGAAACGCGGCGAACGTCTTGCCCGAGCCCGTCGGCGCTGCGATCAGGGCGTTGCGGCCCGCTTGGATGAGGGGCCAGGCGCGGCGTTGCGGCTCGGTGGGCTCGCGGAACCGCGACTCGAACCAGCGCTCGATGACCGGATGAAAGCCCGACAGAGACATGCCTGAAATATGGCGAAGATTTCCCGAAGGTGTGACCTAGGCGAGCAACGCCTCCAGCGCCACTCCGCGCGCCGCCGCTATCCGCTCGACCGTCTCCCCGATCTTGTTGTTCGGCGTCGAGGCGCCCGCCGTGACCCCTATCGTCACCCGGCCGGGCGGCAACCACCCCTCCCGCTGCTCCTCAGCCTTGCCGCCGACGGGCCGGAACCGGATCGTGCCAGCCTCCGGATCGATGCAGCTCGCGTCCTCGATATGATAGGTCGGCGCTCTCTCGTGGCAGATCGCCGCGAGATGGGTCGTATTGCTCGAGTTGTACCCGCCGATCACGACCATGAGGTCGAGCGGCTCCGCGATCAGCTTGAGGACGGCATCCTGCCGGTCCTGAGTGGCGGAGCAGATCGTGTCGAAGGTGCGGAAGTGCTCGGGCAGGTTCGCCTCGCCGTAGCGTCGGGCCATGCTCCGCCGGATCTCCGCGGCGATGGCGAGCGACTCCCCCGACAGCATCGTGGTCTGGTTCGCCACGCCGACCCGCACGAGATCGCGCTCCGGGTCGAAGCCGGGGGAGATCTTACCCGCGAAACGCTGCAGCAACCGCTCCCCGCTCGCCACTCCCTCGATGTACCCGCACACCTCCCGTGCCTCGGCCATATCCCGCACAACGAGGTACTTCCCACCGGGGTGTTTGGTCACCTGGCTCGCGGTGGCCTTCGTCTCCTCGTGGTGGTATTTGCCGTGGATGACGGCCGTGAAGCCGTCTCTCGCGTAGAAATCGACGCGCTTCCAGACGTTGAGTACCGAGCCGCACGTGGTGTCCACCAACACGCAGCCGATCGCACGCAACCGCTCGAAGTCTTTCACCGTGACCCCGAAGGCCGGGAGAATGACGACGTCCGTGGCGGTGACCCCGCTGAAGTCGAACTCGCCGTCGTCCGGGCGATCCAGGAACTCGACCCCCATTGCCTGTAGCTTCCTGTTCACGTGGGGGTTGTGGATGATCTCGCCGACCAGGAAGACGTGCCGCTCGGGGAACTTGGTCCGGGTTTCGTAGGCGTACTCGACGGCGCGGTCCACCCCATAGCAGAACCCGAACTCGCGGGCCAGCTTGAACGTCAGGTCGCCCGCCGTCAGGACGTATCCCTGGGCGCGGATGCGATCCACCACGTAGCTGTGGTAGTCCGCGACGAGGGCGCCCTCGATGTGCCCCTTGAGTCCGAAGCCGCGCCGGAAGTAGGTCTGCTCCACGCGGTCAATCTAACCGGACGCCCCTGCCGGCGCGCACGGCGTCCATCACACGCTGCACCACGAGGCCGTCATGGAACGTCGCGGGCTCCCCCGCGGCGGGCCGACCCTCGAGCTCATCGGCCAGGTCCCGCATCAGCCGCACGAACGAGCGGGCCCACATGTTGTTGGGGCTCGTCTTCTCCCACAGGTCATCGGCCGCGCTCACGTCCTCGAGCGCCGCACCCGCCCGGCCCATCTCGAGCTGCGTTTCGCCCGTCAGCACGAGCGTGCCGCCGCTTCCCGTGATCTGGGCGAAGTGTCCCGGCCCGTGGGACGCGACGGTGGACAGCGTCACGGTGACGATCGTCCCGCCGCCCAGGCCCAACACGAAGCTCGCGTAGTCATCGGCGGTGACGGGCCGCCGCACTCGCTGCTCGTCGTACCGTTCGGGCACGAACGTCGCGGTGCGACCGCTCACCTCCAGGATGTCGGTGCCGGTCCAGAAGCGACACAGGTCGATGAGATGCGAGCCGACGGCGCCCAGGATGCCGCCGCCTCTGGCGGCGTCGTACCACCAGCTCCAGGGGGCGTCGAACGCCTGCGGTCGGCCATCGCCTCGCAGGTACGGCTTCAGGACGAACTCGATGTGCAGCACCGACCCGATCGCTCCCGACCGGATGAGATCGCGCACCTTGCGCCGGTTCGGCTCGTAGCGGAGCTCGTGGTCGACGCGGGCGAGCCCGGGGCTCCGCTTGGCGACCTCGAGCATCCGCTCCGCTTCCGGGGCGGTGAGCGCCATCGGTTTCTCGCACAGCACGTGCTTTCCGGCCTCGAGCGCGGCGATCGTGTGGCGGGCGTGGGCGTCGGGCGTCGACGACACGATGACGAGATCGACCTCGGGAGAACGGGCGAGCGCTTCACCGCTCCCGAACGCGTGGGGAACAGCGAACTCGGCGGCCACGGCCCGAGCGCGCTCCACGCTGCCACTCGCCACCGCGGTCACGACGGTCCCCGGCACCAACCGCAGGGCCGGGAGCTGAACCCGGCGCGCGAAGCCCGTGCCGATCAAGCCGACCCGGAGCGTCACAGCCGTGGCACGCAGGAGACGGTGTCCGGTTCTATGGGCACCGCGTCGAAGCTGGCGTCGACCGTCACGCGACCGGCCGCGACTTCCAGTCCGGTGCCGCTCGCCGTCACGCTGAAGGCACCGCCCGTCCGGGCGACGACGACAGCGCCGCTGTCCAACGCCACGCCGTGCGCGACGTCACCCACCATGAACCGGGCACCGACCGTCGCGCCGCGCGGCGATACGGTATCGCCGCGCTGCAGCAGCTGCCAGGTACCGGAGACCAGCGAGTCGCGCGTGCGCAGCCACACCACCACGCCGTTTCCTCCGGTCGACCCCTGGAGCAGCAGGCCACGCCCGCTGCTACAGCGGCTCGCTCGTGCCGGCGCCGTGAACCGGATCGTATCCTTCGGCGGGCGGGTCACGAGCGCGCGGACCCGGCCCTCCGGCTCGACGGCGCTCCCGCAGGCTGCACCCAGCAGGCCTGCGAGCGCGAGGGCGGCGACCGCAGCCGTCTTCAGCAGGACGCCGACGCTGGAGGAAGCGGGGAAGACGGGGGCGGCGGAGGCGGCGAGGCCACCCCGAGCAGCGCGCGCGCTGCGGCCACCGGCAGCGTGTGGGGGGCCAGGGCCTCGACGAGCCCCGGTGGCAGAGGGTGCGGCTTCAGTCGCTTACGGTCCACGCACACGAGCACCATCCATCCGGCGGCGCCCAGCGTCGGCGAGCCGTCGCGCAGCACGTCGAAGTTGAGCGTCATCGATTTCGTCCCGACCCGGCCTACGTAGGTCGCGACGCGCAATCGGTCGTCGAGCCGGGCGGGCCAGTAAAACTCGCTGTGAACGGCTTTGCGGGGAAGGAAAATGTCGTAGCGGTCGAACACTCGCGCGTAGGCGAGCCCGCAGGCGCGGAAGAGTTCCGTTTCCGCGATCTCGAAAAAGCGCACGTAGGACCCGTAAAAGATGATCCCGGCGAAGTCGACGTCGGACCAGCGGACGTAGTCTTCAATGATGAACGGCGTGGCGGGCATCGCGTCCCGAACGGTGGGATCCGTGCGGGAAGCTAGGGGACTTGAAACGCGGCCGCCAGGATGCGGCCGCGGCTCTCAGCCGCGCGCCCCGGGCCCCGGGCCGCCGTACCCGTTGGGGCGCAACCCGTAGGCCCGCAGGCGCCGCCACAGCGTGGTACGGCTGATCCCGAGCCGTCGGGCGGTTTCCGCGAGCTTGCCGTGCGTCACCTCGAGTGTGTCGAGGATGGCTTGCCGCTCCCGCTCGGCGAGTGTGCGGGCGGAATCGCCGTCCGGCAGGAACACGGCCTCACCGAGCTCGAGTGAGCCCTGCTTCAGGACGCGGGTGCGGCCGCCGAACGCCACGAGCCGATCGCGCAGCTTGTCACCCCGGCCTACGTCCCCCCCCCCGGCGGCGTCGATGATCCTGCGCGCGCGCTGGTTCGCGTACAACATCCTGCCGTACGGGTCGAACACCACTACCCCCTCGCTGACCGATTCCATCACGGCCTGGCCGAGCGGGGCAAACGTGACCTGCGGTGGCGTGCCGGGGGTCTTGTCTCTCGCTGCCATACGTCCTTGCATAGCCGAATTCCCGGGTCAAAGTTCCAGGTAGGAGCGCTATACGAAAGACCCGGGGAGCGTCCCGAGGTCACAGCAGCACACCCCGGCTAAGTTCGCACCAACCGGAGGCGCTAGCGACGCCGGCCCCGCCGGCCGCGCCGCGCCAAGCGCTGCCGCTCCCCTCGGGCCAGGCCGCTCAACTGGCGGCGCAGGTCCTCGAGCGAATCCGACCGTACCGCCTCGCGCTTGCCCCGGAGCACGGTGAAACGCACCGGCCGGTCGAGCGGGGGGAGGTCCCGGGGCTGGAGCCGGCGGGCCTGCCCTTCCTTGAGCCGGAGCCGCACGACGCCCACCCCCTGCTCCACCTCGTAGTCCACGGGGACGCGGTCGCCGTACAAGTGCACCGAGTCCGGCAAGATGTCCAGCGCGCCCCGCTGCGCTTCGGGAATGGTGGCCTCGACATCGAGCGCCAGCCGGGTATTGATGAACCCCTCCCAGGACGAGACGCCCGCAAGCTGCCCCTCGAGGAGGGCGGCCACATGTGCCGGCGCCGCCGGCGCAAGCCGCCCGCCCGAACGGCGCCAGTACGCACCCAACCGCTCCAACGCGCGCCGCAACCGTCCCTGCTCCGGGTGCGGCGTCTCGCCGGCGAGCAGGGCCTGAACCAGTGCCGTGCGGGCGAGACTCGCGAGCTCGGGAGAAAACGGGGTCGGTAGCGGCTCGACCTCCCGTTCGAGTAGGAAGCCGAAGTAGCCCACCGTGCGGACCAGCATCAGGCCCTCGCGCCGCCGCTGCCGCTCGAACACGACCGCGGGGGCGCCGCGCCGCGCGTAGCGGCGGATCGCGCGATCGGACAGCTGCGTGCCCTCGATACTGGCGCGCGGCACGCCGAACCGGTCCGCGAAGTAGCGGAGCGTCCCCGCAACCGCACCCCAGCTGCCGCAGACGGAGCCGCGGCTCACGCGCGCTTCCCGTCCGTCCGCGGTTGCCTCGTCGATCACCAGGTCGAACGGCATGATCTTCGCCACGAGATCGGCGAAGGCCGCGACGCTGTTCTCGCCCGCGTAGGCGAGGCGCTCGGGGAGCGGGAGCTCCAGCTGGCGGTACACGGACGCCAGTCCGAGCGCCACGTCCTCGATCGCCTTGACGAGCACGCCGCGGCCTTCGGCCCAGCGGTCGACGCCGTCACGGAACAGGTGACGTGGCAGGCCGTACACCTCTCCCAAGTATCCGTGCTTGTTCACTGCTTCGGCGTACACGTTGTACGACGTGAGATGGTCGCTGCCGGACGCGGTCAAACCGCGCAGGTCACGTTCCTCACGCGTCATGCGGTGCAACGACTCGATGTTGGCCGCCACCGCGACCATAGGAACCAAGTCGACGTCGGCGTGACACAGCAGCTCGCCCCAGGGTCGCTCGACGGGCATGGCCTCCACCTCGCGGCCGTAGCGGGTCAGGCGGCCGCGCTCGATCAAGCCACGGTTGGTGAGCAGGTCCACGGCGTCGCGGTACGCCTTGCGGTCGAGTGGAACCGGAAGCTCGAGCTCCCGCGCGTCCACGCCGAGCGCCGCGCATGTGATCGCCACCCGCTCCGCATCTCCCGCGAGCTGGAATTCGGGAGGGGTCGGCTCGAGGCGCTCGAACGCGAGTTCGCGGTCACTCAGGATGTAGACCTCGCCGCCTTCCACGCGCCCATGGACGCGCCCCGCCATCTGGAGGATCTCGTTGGCGCCGAGGTACAGGCGCGTCAGCACGTTGCGGCCCCGTTCGACGACGTTGGTGTAACGCGCGTCGTAGATCACGACCGTGTCGAGACCGCGGATGTTCAGCGCAGACTGTCCCGCCGCGGTCATCGCCAGTAGGAACGGCCGCCGCACATCGCCGTCGAGGAATGGCCGGATCACGCGGATCGGCTCGCCGCCGTGATAAAACGCGGTCGGAAGTCCCTGCCAGCGGTTCCCCAGCTCCTTCGCGATTTGCTCCACCTCGGCCCGGGTGGGGACGAACACCCCCACGCCCCGTCGCTCCCGCAGGACGCGTTTCATGAATCGGTCGTTCAAGAACTCGAGCGGTTGTTGTGGCAGGACGTACACGTCGGCCGCCCGGGAGGAATCGAACGCCCGTGTCTCGAGCACCTCGACCGACGTGAGGTACCGGGCGTAGAACGCCGGATCCACGGTGGCGGACAACCAGATGAAGCGGCACCCAGCGCGCTTGCCGAGCGCCAGGCACAGCTCGAGCTCCGCCGACGTCTGGTGGATCTCGTCCACGACCAGCGTGTCCCGCTCCGTGATCAGCCCGTCCTGGAACCAGCGACGAGCGATCCCCGTGGTGACGATGACAACGTTCCAGGTGGGCGTCTCGGGCGTCGCTTCACGCTCGCGGTTTACGACGCCGACTTCGAGGGGTGCCTGCAGGATGGTCTCGGCAATGGACCGGATCGCGAGCGTCTTTCCGGTACCGGTTCCTGCCACGATGCCGAATCCCCGGCCCGACGCCGCGAGGCGCTGGATGTCCGCCCCGTGCTCGCGGGCGAGGAGCGTGTCGATGTCCAGTCCCAGCGCCAGCTCGATGGTCTCGCACGCGGCGCGCGTCGGAGCGATCACGACTACCCGCCCGGTTGGGGGCTCCGCGGCGAGGAAGGCGTTGGGATCGGGAGGAAGGAAGTGATCGCGGGAAATGCGCACGGTCGCAATATAGTGACCCCTCTCCCCTGACTCGCGTCCCCGCTCGCGTGGTCGGCGAAAGGAAAGACCGTACCTGCGGCACTGCCTAGGGCGTCAGCCGCCGCATCCGGAACATCCTCTTGCACGCCGCACTCCGGCGGTACGGCCGATGCCCGTCACTCGTCGTCGTCGTAGTCGCGGCGGTAATGGTGACGGTGGTGATAGCGTGCCACATGCGGGCGCTCCACGAAGAGCGGCGCCCGGTAGACGTACGTCCGGCGGGGGTAATGAGGGCGCGGCCTGCCGACCACAACGACTCCCGTCACGAACGGGTGCGGAACGCCGAAACCAACGACGACGGCGACGCGCGTTTGCGCGCCGGCGGGCCGCGCCGCCAGCATGAGCGCCAATCCGACTGCCAGGATCCAGTGTTTCATGGGGTCACCTCCGGTGAACCATCCCCTTGGAAGGGCCGTGCCAGCGGCGCGGAGGCGGGCCCAACCCCCTGCACCGACGGAGGTTGGGGCCGTTGGCTGCGGAGTGGCGGTCGCAGATGGATGTCACTCGGGGCGGTCACACTGTCCGACCGTCCGTCAATGACCGCCGTAGCCACGCTGGATACCGACGCATTCCCAGCCGCGATGCACGGCGGCGAGGACGGCTCTGCAGATGACGGCGATCAACCCCGGCGCGTCGCCGCCGCCGGTGTTGATCGCGATCTTCAACGCGACGGCGGAGGCGCCTTCTGCTGCATCAAGCGCAGCACTTCGCCGGCTTCCACATGGCGCCCCAGGGCCTTCTTGGAGAAGATACGACGCCCGTCGACTTCCACCTCGAACACGCCGCCCGACGATTGGATCAGCTTCACGTCAGCGTGGGGGTAGGCCTTGCGGATCTCGGCCGCCAGACCGGCAGCCCGGGGCTCGTAGTTTCAGACGACGCAGTATTCGATCGTAACGCGCATGCCGTAAACGATAGCCGCGCTTGACACGTCACGCCAAGGGGCCGACTTTGCTCCGAGCTTCCTCATGAGTTCCCTCTCCCGTCTCAAAGCGTCGCCGGGCCTGCTGGTACGGGCGCTCGTGGCGCTCGGCGCCGTGGGCGCGATCGCCGCGGCAGCGACCGCGCTGGCGACGGGACGGGCGCCGCTGGGCGCGGGCATCGTGCAAGAGATCGTCGTGCTCTCCGTGGCGGGCGCGCTGGCCCGCCGCTACGGGATCCCCCTCCCGGGGAACGGTTTCTCCTCCTACATCCTCGGCGTCACGGCGTACGCGATCCTCGACCACGGCTGGCCGTTCGGCGTTCTCGTCGCGCCGGTGGCGATGGTCACCGGCGACCTGGCGCTGCGGCGGCTGCCCGCCAGTGCGGCGCTCGACAACGCGGCCCACCTCACAGCGGGCAGCGCGGTGGCCGGGCTCGCGTACGCCCGTCTGGGCGGGGCGACGGGTGCCGCCGCGCTCGCCCCCGCCAATCTGCTCCCGCTCGTGGCATTGCTCGTGCTGCTGCCCTGCGTCGTCAACGGGACCTTCTACCTCGAGCTGGCGCTCGGCCGCGCGCTCGCCTGGGTGGACGCCAGGCTCACCGCGCGGTGGGAAGCCGTCGTCTGTGTCTGCTCGCTCGGGCTGGCGCTCGGCTGGCTCGCGCTGGCGCACTCGGGCCTGGCCGGCACCCAGATGGTCGTGATCGGCGCGGCGCTCGCGGGCGCCACGGTGGCCAGCGGGTCGGTGATCCGCCGGGCCGTGCACGCCGACGAGCTCGCACTCATTCAGGACCTGTCGCAGGCGATCGCCCGGGACATCAGCCTGGCGAGGACCTTTCAGCGCATTCAGGAGCTCGCTCGCCGTCTGGTGCCGTGGGAGCAGATGGGCTTCGCACGCTACGACGCGGGGAGCAACGAGATGGAGCTCGTCGCGGACACCGCGGCGACCGACCGCGGGCGATTCCGCTTCGACGCGAACGCCGGTCTGACGGGCGAGGCGGTGCGGCTGCGTCGCCCCGTCGTGGCACGCGCCCTGTCCGCCGAGCAAGTCGTGGTCCCCGGCCGGGAGCAGCCCGGATCGGAGGTGCTGGTTCCCCTGTACCACGCGGGGCGGTTGGTCGGACTGTGGAGCGTCCGCCACTCGGATCCGACGATGTACCGCGAGTCGGACGGCGACATGCTGGCGCTCCTGGCCCCGCAGCTCGCCCTGATGCTCGCGATCGAAGGGTCGGTCCAGCCGGTGGTGGGGGCATCCGACCGCGCGACCGCCTACATCCAGACGCTCAGCGCGACGACCGAGGAAATCCACGCCTCGAGCGAGAAAGTGGCGGCGTCGGCACGTCGGGCCAGCGCCGGCGCCGCCCAGGCGGCGAGCCTCGTGGGCGCGCTGGCGCGCGACTCGGCGCAGCTCACAGAGCATGCTGGCGAGGTCGCTGCGGCGGGAGAGGAGACCCGCGAGTCCGGGGCGCAGATGGAGCAGACCATTGAGAAGATCCGCCTCGCGACCCAGACCGCCGTGCGTCGCCTGACCGACCTTGGCGTGACCACCGAAGAGAGCGCGCGCGAAATCCGCCGTCTGCGGGACGTGGCCGAGCAAGTCGAGAAATTCTCGGAAACGATCGGGTTCATCGCGAACCAGACGAACCTGCTGGCGCTGAACGCGACAATCGAAGCCGCACGGGCCGGCGTTCACGGGCGTGGGTTCGCCGTGGTCGCCGACGAGGTTCACAAGCTCGCCGAGGAGAGCGGTCGCGAAGCGCGCAACGTCGGCAAGTCCGCCCAAGAGGCGCGCCGCGCCCTCGACCGCGCCGCCCAGCTGCTCGAGCGCGTCCGCGGCGATCTGGGCGACGTGGTGCAGCGCTCGACCGACTGGGTACAGGACCTGACCCGCATCACCGACACCGCATCCGGCACGGCCCGCGCGGGCAAGCGCGTTGCGGACCTCGCGCGCGGCATCAGGGAGCGGGCGGGCCGGATGAGCCAGTCCCTCGACCAGGCCAAGGCCGGCGTCGATTCCTCGACCCAGGAGACTGAAACGGTCGCCGCGGCCGCCGCGCAGCAGCTCCGCGCCATCGAGGGCCTGGCGCGGGGCGCCACCGAGCTGGTCGCCCTCGCCCAGAACCTCGCCAAGGCCCTGCGGTTCGTGCGCGGAGAAAACGGCCGGCTCTAGCCCCGCGTGACCCCCGTCACCACACCGGCCTCCGGGGTTTCTAACCGGAGGCGGAGTTATTACCGTAGGGCCACCCCCTGGAGGGAGCGGCCGGTCGGTGCGAACACTCGCGATCCTGGGAATGGCGCTCGTGTGCGGAAGTTCCCGCCTCCCCGCGCAGCGCGCGCATCGGTTCGAGCTCGGCGCCTTCGGGTCGTTCACGCGGTACGACCACGTATTCAACCTCGACAACCAGATCGGCGGCGGAGCGCGGCTCGGCTATTTCTTCACCAACGTCGTGAGCGCGGAGCTCGACGCCGGCTATCAGAGCCCCAACCCCCGCACGGGCAGCGCGTCGCTCACGCTCGTTTCGGGCAGCGCCAGTCTCGTCCTGAATTTCGGCGGCGCCAAGAACCTCTTCTACCTGTTGGGCGGCTACTCGCGGCTGGACTTCGAGAAAACGGCGCCCTACCGCTTCACCGATAACGCGGTGCACGGCGCAATCGGCGACCGGGTGTTCCTCAGCGACTGGGGCGCGCTGCGCCTCGAGGTGCGGGCCCTGTACTCGCCCACCTCGGGCTTCACCGGCGCGGACTGGGCCGGTCACATCGTCGGCTCGCTCGGCCTGTCGGTGTTCACGGGCGGAGGGCCGGCGTTAGACGCGGACCGCGACGGCGTCCCCGACAAGCGCGACGCCTGCGCCGACACGCCCCTGGGCGTCGCCGTGGACGCGCGCGGCTGCCCGACCGACACCGATGGCGACGGCGTGTACGACGGACTCGACCGCTGCGCGGGGACTCTGGCCGGGGCCCGCGTCGATGCCATCGGCTGTCCGATCGACACCGATCACGACGGCGTGTACGACGGACTCGACCAGTGCCCCAACACGCCCGCCGGCGCCCACGTGGACGCCAAGGGCTGCCCGGCGGACGCGGACGGCGACGGCGTGGTCGACGGGATCGACCAGTGCCCCGGCACGCCCGCCCAGGCGGTCGTCGATGCCACCGGCTGCCCGCTCGACTCCGACAAGGACGGGGTTCCCGACGGCGTCGACAAGTGTCCCAACACGCCCGCCGGGGCCGAAGTGGACGGCGTCGGGTGCCAGCGCTTCAAGGATTCGGACGGCGACGGCGTCGACGACGCGAAGGACAAGTGCCCCGGCACGACGCCGGGCACGCGCGTGGACGCTGCCGGCTGCCCCATCCTGTTCACACCCGAGCGCACGCCGGTCATCTTGCGCGGCGTGACGTTCGAGACCGGCAAGTCCGCTCTCAAGCCCGAGTCGTTTACGGTGCTCGACATCGTCGCCCAGTCGCTCAATGCGAACCCGGACATTCGGATCGAAATCGGAGGCTACACGGACAATACCGGTGCAACGGCGACGAACCTCAGGCTCTCTCAAGCGCGAGCCGACGCGGTGCGCGCGCACCTGGGGAGCAAGGGCGTCGCGCCGGACCGCATGGTCGCCAAGGGATACGGGGCGGCGACTCCCATCGCCACGAACACGACGCCCACCGGGCGGGCACAGAACCGCCGGGTGGAGTTGCACCAGTTACCCTAGGCGCGCGGCGCGAGGGAGCGGACATGAGACGGTGGGGATCGCTGGTCGCGGTGCTGCTGCTCGCCTCAGGCCAACTCGCGGCGCAGCACGCCCGACAGTTCGAGGTCGGCGCGTTCGGGTCCTACACGCGCTACGATCCCGCCTTCGGGCTCGCGCAGAAGATGGGCGGCGGCGCACGGCTCGGCTATCTGATCGGCGACGTCGTCGGCGTGGAGGGAGACCTCCTGTTCCAGCCCGAGTATACGGTCGTGCCCCCGAGCGGGACGTCCGTGACGCTCCAGCCGCTGATCGGTAGCGCCTCGCTCGTGGTCAACGCGGTGCACGCCGACCGGCTCATGGTGTACGTCCTCGGCGGCTACACGGTGCTCGATTTCGGCACGCGCGCACCCTACCGCTTCACCGACAACGCCGCACATGGAGGCGCTGGCGTCCGGCTGTTCCTTACCCACCGGATCGCCCTCCGGCTCGAGGGGCGCGCGATCTATAGCCCCAACACGCAATCCGCCTTCGGCTCGAAGACCGCTACGCACTACGTCGGCACGGCCGGCCTCTCGGTGTTTCATCTGGGTGCCCCGTCCAAGGATTCCGACCACGACGGCGTGAACGACAAGAAGGACGCGTGCCCCGACACACCCGCCCGCGCCGTCGTGGATCAGCGCGGCTGCCCCATGGACTCCGACCACGACGGCGTGTACGACGGGCTCGACAAGTGCCCCAGCACGCCCGCGGGAGCGCACGTAGACGCCACCGGCTGCCCCACCGACGGAGACGCCGACGGCGTCCCCGACGGCATCGATCAGTGCCCCGGTACGCCGGCGGGCGTGCACGTGGACGCGAAGGGCTGCCCGGTGGATAGTGACGCGGACGGCGTCCCCGACGGCGTTGACCAGTGCCCTGCGACGCCGCCCGGGGTGACGGTGGACGCGGCGGGATGCCCGCTCGACTCGGACAAGGACGGCGTGCCCGACGGGGTGGACAAGTGCCCCAACACGCCCACCGGCGCGACGGTGGATGCGAACGGCTGCCCGCTCGACGGCGACCTCGACGGCGTGCCCGACGGCCTCGACAGGTGTCCCACCACTCCGCCGGGCACCAAGGTAGACGCATCGGGCTGTCCTTTGCCGGTCGAGGTGGTCGCTCCGCCAGCCCCGAGCGCGCCCGCGAAGTGTCCTCCCGCCCCTCCCGGAAGCAAGGTCGACGCCAACGGCTGCATGATCCTGTTCACGCCTGAGGCGGCGCGGCCTGCGGCGCCCGGGGCGCCGCCGCGACCTACGCTCATCCTGACGGGCGTGAACTTCGAGACCGGCCGGTCGGCCCTGACGCGCGACTCCTACGTGGTGCTCGATGCGGTTGCCGCGTCCCTGATCGCGAATCCCGACATCCGTATCGAGATCGCCGGCTACACCGACAGCACGGGAACCAAGTTCGGGAACCTGCGCCTGTCGCAGAACCGCGCCACCGCCGTGCGCTTCTATCTCGCGCGCAAGGGCGTGCCGCCGATCCGCATGGCGGCCAAGGGGTACGGCGCATCGGGCTACATCGCGCCCAACAGCACGCCCGCGGGACGCGCGCAGAACCGGCGCGTGGAGCTGCACAAGCTGCCGTAGTCGCGCCGGGGACCCGGGCTCGGTATGTTCCCGGGCCCGTGTTCCGCATGCTGGTGATCCTGTTCGCGGCGGCGCTCGCCGCCGCGCCGCCCGCCCTGGCGCAGCAGCCCAGGCGCCACCCATCTCCGCGGGCGCGCCAGCTCCCGGCCGCGCGCATCCCCACCCCGCGATCCGTGCTCGGGTTCGAGCCCGGCGACGATCGCAAACTGGCCGACTGGCCCACCCTCGTGCGGTACTACCAGGCGCTCGCGCGCGCGAGCGACCGCATGCGCTACCGCGAGCTCGGCCACAGCACGCTCGGCGCGCCGCTCATCGCCCTCGTCATTTCGAGCCCCCAGAACCTGCAGCACCTCGACCACTATCGGGACGTGAACGCGAAGCTCGCCGACCCCCGTGGCTTCAAGACGTCCAAGGAGGCGGAGGACGCGCTGCGCGACGCCAAGACCGTGGTCCTCATTACGTCCGGAATCCACTCGACCGAGGTCGGCGGTCACCTGACCCCGGCGCTGCTCGCCTACCGGCTGGCGAGCGACACCAGCCTCGCGACCCGGGCGATCCTCGACAACGTCATTCTCTGGCTCGTCCCGTCGCTCAACCCGGACGGCGTCACGATCGTGACCCGCTGGTACAACCGCACGCTCGGCACTGCGGCGGAAGGCACCGACCCCCCCGAGCTGTACCATCATTACGTCGGGCACGATAACAACCGCGACTGGTACGCGTTCACCCAGGTCGAGACGCAGCTCGTGGTGGACTCGATCCACAACGTGTGGCACCCCCAGATCGTGCACGACATCCACCAGCAAGACACCGACGGCTCCCGCCTGTTCTTGCCACCCTACCTCGATCCCATCGAGCCGAACGTCGATCCCCTGCTCGTGGACGGCGTTAATGCTCTCGGCACCGCCATGGCCTGGGCGCTCGCGGGCCAGGGCAAGACCGGCATCGCCATCAACGCCGTATACGACGCCTGGACGCCTGCCCGCGCGTACCAGCACTACCACGGCGGCGTCCGGATTCTGTCGGAAGCGGCGAGCGCGAGCCTTGCCTCGCCGATCGAGCTCCCGTTCGACCAGCTGGCGACGCGCGGACGCGGCTTCAATCCGCGGGAGCGCTCCTGGAACTTCACGGCCCCGTGGCCGGGCGGCCGTTGGACCCTGCGCGACATCGTGACCTATCAGACCGACGGCGCCTACGCCCTGCTCGAGCACGCCGCCCGCTATCGCGACCGCTGGCTCCGGGACTTCTTGACGGTCGAAGGCCGAGCCGCGCGCGGGTGGAAGGGATGGCCCTTCGCCTACGTCTTGCCGCGGCAGCATCAGGACTCGGTGGGACTCGCCACCCTGCTCGGCATCCTGCACCGCGGCCAGGTGGAGATTCGTACGGCGCTTCACCCGATCGCGCTCGGCGGCCAGCGCTTCGCGGCGGGCAGCTACGTCGTGGTGTTGCGGCAGCCATACGCGGGATTCGCCAAGACGCTGCTCGAGCCGCAACACTACCCCGACCTCCGGCTCTACCCCGGCGGTCCACCGCTCCCGCCGTACGATGTGACCGCCCACACGCTGCCCCTGCTGATGGGCGTGACCGCCGTGGCTGCGCGCGACTCGTTGCGGATCGGTCTTTCCGCACCGGTGGAACCGCCGGCGGCAACCACGGGCCGCCCGGCTCAGGTTGGCCCCGATGCTCCCCGTGTGGGGCTATACCGGTCGTACGCGGCCCCCATCGACGAGGGATGGACACGTTGGGTGTTCGAGACATGGAAAGTGCCGTACCTCCCGGTCGTCGATTCGGTGGTGCGCGCAGGTAAACTCAAGGACGCCTTCGACGTGATCGTGCTGCCCGATCAGTCACCGCACGAATTGCTCGAGGGTTTGCCGCCGGCCCAGTACCCGGCGCCGTACGCCGGCGGCTTGGGCCCCGACGGCGTGAAGGCGCTCCGGCAGTTCGTGGGCGACGGCGGCACCCTCGTCGCTTTGAACGATGCCAGCCGTTTCGCAACCGAGCAGCTGTTGCTCCCCGTGCGCAACGTCCTCGAGGGCGTGGCCGACGACGAGTTCTACGCGCCGGGGTCGATCTTCCGGCTCGAGCTGGACCCGAGCGACCCGATCGCGCGCGGCATGCCGGCCCAGAGCATCGCCTGGTACGAGAACGGCCCCGCGTTCGACGTGCTTGACTCGAGCGCGGTGCGCGTGGTGGGACGCTATCCCGCCGACGCCGACAAGTTGCTGCTCTCGGGCTGGGTGCTGCATCCGGAGCGGGTGGCAGGTCGGGCGGCGTTGCTCGAGGTCAGGATGGGGAAGGGCCGGGTGGTACTGTTCGGCTTCCGGCCGCAATATCGCGGCCAGAGCATCGCTACTTACCCATTGCTATTCAACAGCTTGCAGTTGACCACGCCGTAGGGTGATGGCCGTCTCTTGTTCCCGTGGTGCCGCACTCCTATCCTGTAGGCCCTTATGGTTCTGGTCCGGCACGCAAGCGCCCTCTTGCTGGCCGCGCTCTTCACGAGTCGCGGCCTTTTTGCGCAGGATCGCGCCGACACCGGCACGGTCGCGGACCCGGCGGCGAGCGCGCCGGCCGACCAGCTGAAGGTGCTGCTGCGCCCGACCGAGATCCGCTACGTCCAGCAAGAATCGGTGCTGCTCCCCCCCACCGGGACCATCAAGGGGCTGTACGTCAACGCCTGGGCGTTCGGGTCGCAAAAACTGTGGCAGCTCGTGCGCCTCGCCGACGAGACCGAGATCAATGCATTCGTCATCGACGTGAAGGACGACACCGGGTGCCTGCTCTACCCATCGGCGGTCCCGACGGCGCAGCAGATCGGCGCCAATAACTGCGTGCGGGCGAAGGACGCGCGGGCGCGGCTGGACACGCTCGCGGCGCACGGCATTTACCGGATCGCCCGGATCGTCGTGGCGAAAGACCCGCTGCTCGCGGAGCACAGGCCGCAGTGGTCGGTGAAGGACCGCGAGACCGGCGCCCTCTGGCGCGACCGGATTCACAGCGCCTGGGTGGACGCATACAACGACTCGGTGTGGATCTACTCCGCCCAGCTCGCGCAGGAAGCCGCGCGGATGGGATTCCAGGAAGTGCAGTTCGATTACGTCCGCTTCCCGGACGAGCCGCGTGAGCGGATGGCGACTGCCATCTTTCCCGCGCACCGCTCTGGGCAGACCCAGCGCGAGGCCGTGCGCGAGCAGGTCGCCCTGCTGAAGGATCGCTTGAAGCCGCTCGGCGTGCCGGTCACGTTCGATATCTTCGGGCTGACCGCCTCCGCGACGGGCGACCTTGGCATTGGCCAGGTGTGGGAAGACTTCGTGAGCGTGGCCGACGTGGTGCTGCCGATGGTGTATCCCAGCCACTACTATCGCGGCTCCTTCGGCTTCGCGTCGCCCAACGGCCAGCCGTACCGGGTGGTGCGCAGTGCCTTGTCCGACGCGCTGCAGCGCTCGCGCCCCCTTCCCGGCTCCGCCGAGATCCGCCCCTTCCTCCAAGCGTTCACGCTCGGCCGCCGCCTCCCGCGCTACACACCCTTCGAAATCCGAGAGCAGATTCGCGCGGTTGAAGATCTCGGCATAACGTCGTGGGTGCTGTGGAACCCGCGCAGCGTGTACCAGCGCGGCGCCCTCCGCCCCAAAGCCAGCGGTGCGCCGCCTGCGGAGCACGCGCTGTCCAGCACGAGCGGCGGGCGCTGAGGCGTAACGCTAGGCAACCGGAACCTTGCCGGGCTCCCAGGTCGTGATGTAGCCCGACAGCGCCGATGCGGCGACGGTGTAGGGGTTGGCGAGATACAGCTGGCCGGGGCCCGAACGACCGGGGAAGTTGCGGTTGATCGCGCTGATCGTCACTTCATCGCGAGTCTTGGAGACGCCGGGGCCCGCGTTAATGCACGCGCCGCAAGAGGGCTCGAGGAACGTGGCCCCCACCTTCCGGAACAGCTCGAGGTATCCCCGCTCCTCACAGTAGCGCTTCACGTCCTGCGACCCGCATTGAATGTAGAACCGCACCCACGGCGCGACCCGGTCGCCGCGCGCCGCGGCCTCATCGAGCACCCGGGCGTACATGTCCATGTCCTCCTTCTTGCCCGCCGTGCACGAGCCGGCATAGGCGATGTCCACGCGAACCCGTTCCGCCGTCTCCTCGATGTAAACGCCGTTGCCCGGATCGCCCGGCAACGCGATCATCGGCCGGATCGCCGACGCGTCGATCTCGATCACCTCGCAATAACGCGCGTCGGCATCGCTCGCGAGACCGCGGCACAACCGCTCCGCGTCGCGGCGGGCCATCCCGCGGTACTCCATCAGGTAGGCGACCGTCTTGTCGTCGGGCGCCACGTAGCCGGTAAACCCACCTACCTCGGCTGTCATATTCGTCATCGTCGCCCGCTCGTCGACGGACAGCGACTCGACAGCATCGCCACAGTATTCCACCAGCTTGCCGATCGCCCGGCCACTCTTCACGTACGGGTGCCGCAGGATCTCGAGCATAAAGTCCTTGGCGGTCACGTTGTCGGGCTTCTTGCCCCGTA
>JBGPDL010000022.1:0-38224 GCA_041482275.1 Gemmatimonadota bacterium
AGCCACAGACCGAGGATCGAGGCCAGTGCCCCCGAGCCCCACGAGATGTAGGCGAGCCGCTGCATGTCGCGGGTGAACAGGAATGCGATGACCGCCGGCACGACCAGGAAGCTGAACACCATCAGCACGCCGGCGACCGGCACCGCGAGCGTGATGACCACGCCGAACGAGAGGTAGAACAGGAAGTCCCACCACTTGATCTTCCAGCCCAGGCGCTCGGCTTCTTCCGGGTGAAAGGAGATTGTGAGAAAGCGGTGGCGCAAGGCGTAGTGGAACACACCGAGGGCGGCATAGACCGCGGCGAGCTTGATGATGGTGGGCTTGAACGTGACCCACAGGATGCTGCCCGTGAGCGTTTTCTCGATGGCCTCGCCGCCGCCGGGAACCTTGTTTGCCACCAGGACGGCGGCGGCGGAGGCGACGACGTACACGATGCCGATGAACGCCTCCTGCGGTACGCGCCGTCTCTCCCGCGGCGAGGTGCGCGTGAGCGCGAACAGCAGGGCACCGACGGCCGTGGCCAGCAGCGCGAACGCGTATGCCCACGTCGAGTCGGCCTCCACGTGAATCAACAGCGCCGAGAGGCCGCCGAGCGCGGCCATCTGCGCGAGCGAGAGATCGACGAAGATCACCTCCCGCGCGATCACGTGGAGCCCCAGATACGACAACATGGCGACGAGCACCATGCATGCCACGAACGGCGGAATCATCAACTGGAGACCGCTCATCTCACCTCCCCCGTCAGTTGGCCGCGGCGCCGCCCGGTCCGAACGCGCGGCCGAGCTCAGAAATCCACAGGTTCATGAGGTCGAAGTACGTGTTGATCCCGGCTGCGCCGCCCGTGTTGGACGGTACGATCACGGCCTTCGCCCCCGTTTTTTGGGCGACTCCCAGTACCTGGCTCCGGTCGTAATAGTTGGTGGAGAGCAGCACCTGGATGTGCTGCTCGCGCATCTCGTTGATCACTTCGAGCACGTGGCCGGGGGTGGGCGGGATTCCGGGCTTCGGCTCGATGTAATCGACGCACGGGACGCCGTATTCGCGCGAGAAGTAGTCCCACTCCTTGTGGTAGCAGGCGACCGACTTGCCGCGGAACGGCAGCGCTTCCTTGAGCCAGCCGCCCAGCCGGCCGAGGAGCGGGGCGCCCTGATACTGCTTCGACTTGAGAAAGTCGAACAGCTTTCCCTGCCGGTCCAGGTCGGCGAGCGTCGGGCCGCCGAGCAGCTTGACGAGCTCGTCGCCGAACAGGGCACGATAGACGCGATCCTCGAAGTCCTTCTCGCGCCCCGCGAAATACTCGGCGTTCTCGGGGGAAACCCGCTTCAAGCCTGTCAGGATGTTGCGCGCGATCTGCACGGCGTTGATGGGCGCGGTCCAGATGTGCGGGTTGCCGTACACATGGATGTCTCCCTGGGCGCGGGAGAAGCTCGTGGGCACGTCGAGCAGATCGATGCCGGCGTACGCCGCCACGTAGCCCGGACCTCCCTCGGTCACCTTGGGGTTGTTCGCCTTGTCGAGCAGCGCCGGCACCCACAATTCCAGATCGAGGCCGGTCGTGACGAACAGGTCCGCGTCTCCCAGCGCCGGCACGAAGCTCGGCTTCGGCTGCACGTAGTGCGGGTTCTCATCCCCGGTGGCGATGGAGGTGACGGTGCCGCGATCTCCCACCACCTCCCGTGCGATCGCCGCATAGGTCGTGAGGGACGCCACGACCTTGACCTTGTCCGCGACGTGCGGAGGCCGGAGGTCCGTCGGGGTGTGGAGCGCGAGCAGGAGCGCGATGATTGGCGACATGTCAGTAGGTCTCGTGTTTGTGTGGACCGATCGCCCAGACCGCCTGGAGGGCGAATTGATTTGTGGACGGTTGGGCGGCGATCTTGGCCCAGGTGTATTGCGCGCGCAGCTCGACCCATTCGCTCTCCCACAGCGTGAGCGACGGAATGACCTGACGCGTGATCAACCCCGAGAGCGGGTCCTCGACATGATCGTAGCGCGCGCCGGCGATCCAGCGCTGGCCCAGCTTGTAGGTCGTCCCGGCATACCACCCGAGCCGGGTGGTGCCGGCGCCCCCGTATTCCTTGCGGAGCGCGATCAGCTCGCCCCGGAGTGTCCACTCGCGGTACAGCGCCCTCGCGGGCGGTCGCCAGGTGAGGCGAAAGTCGACCCCGCCCACCTTGGTTCGGAGGCTCGAGTCGGGATTCGTCCCGTACAGCGCCGTGCCGCCGAGCTGGGCGTAGGTCGAGCCGTTGAGCTGCCAGAAGTTGAGCAGCCGAACGAGGTACGTCGGTCGCCCGGCACCGCCGAACAGCTCGTTGTCGCTCGCGCTGCGCGTCACCTGGGCTGTCACCTCGTGGGTGCCGAGCCCGCCGAACGCCCGGTACAGCGAGATGCCCGTCCCGGCGAGCCCGTCGCTCCCCAGGTAGGTCCGGAGCGCGAGCGGGTACTCGGTCTCCGGGAGCGCGTGCAGGTGCCAGCGGTTCAGCTCGCCGATTTGCTGGCGGAACTTGCCGATGTCGAACCGGATGCGCCCCGGCAGGCCGGTCCAGTAGGCGTATCCTTCCTCGACGCTCACCTCGCCGTTCTCGAGGCTCACGAAGATCTTGGTGCTCGAGTACGGATCGAGGGGCGACTGAAAGCCGATTTCGAATTCGCGGGCGTCGAAATTGTCGCGCTGCACGCCGGGCTGCCGGGCAGCGGCGCGCACGTCGCCGGTGACGCTGATCTCCGGGTTCAACTGCGGCTGACTGCGCTCACGGCCGACGAACTTGGTTCGGGTGCCGGTGTCGGCCTTGGCGGCCGAGTCCGTGCCGACGGCGGCGGCGGCCGAGGCCCGCAGCGCCGCGAGCTCGTCGGCCCCGGACGTGTCGGGCCGCGCGGCGGGCGCCGCACCCGGCGCGCGGCCTACTTGTGCCCGTAAACTATCGAGCCGCGCTTTGAGGGCGCGGACTTCCGCGGCGAGTGAGTCCACCCGGCGCTGGTCCGCGGGCTGCTGGGCGGACGCACGGGCGGGCCATGCGAGCGCGGCGGCGACCGCGATCACGACGGCTTGGTAAGGTCGAGTCATCCTGAGTGAAGCTCCCGTTCCATTGGTGCGAGCGGGCGCCCGCCACCGGGCGGACGCGCGGGGGGCGCACCGGCATGCCGGCCGCCGTACGGCTAGGAACGGGAGACGGGAGGGGCTCGGGGCGGGGAGGTGCGACGGTCGGGGCGGCACCGCGGCGCGGCGTCGCGTTCCGTCGAGCCCCGCTCGACGGTGGCGGCAGCGGGGGGCTGCGTGCGCACCGGTTGCGACGTCACCTGCGAGCCAGCGTAATGGCACAACCCGCAGCGCAGGCTGTCGTGCAACGCGAGACAGCCCGCCCCGTGCTGTGCTTCGATGTGCGCCGGGGCGCTGAGCCGCTCCGACGCGTGCGCTAATGGCACTGCGCCGCCGGCGAGCCCTTGGAGCACCAGCAGCAACGCGGCGAGGCGGCGGGTCCAGCGCGTACGGGTCGTCGTCAGTGCGATCACGCCCTGCCTACGGTTGAGGTCATCCGCCTGTTGGGGCGGCCGGTGCGCGCATAGGCACGCAGCCGTCGCAGCATGCGCCGATCGTGGCGGACGGGATCGTCGCCCTTCGGCGTCTCGATAATCTTAATCACCGGCGCGAGCCGCGGGTCGCGCATGATGCTCCGAAACGGCTCGGGGCCGATGGCTCCTTCACCGATCCATTGGTGACGGTCGAGATGCGAGCCGGCCGCGCCCTTGGAGTCGTTGAGATGCAAGCACTTGAGCAGTCCTATTCCGACCTCGCGATCGAACTGCTCCCACACCGCCTCGAGCCCCGCGGCTACGTCGTACCCCGCGGCGTGCAGATGAGCCGTGTCGAGGCAGATCGCAACGCGCGCGCGCCCCGCCGCCGGCAACTCGTCCCGCAGTGTCCGCAACTCGGCGAAGCTGCTGCCCAGGGCCGTTCCCGCCCCGGCCGTTCCCTCGATCAACACGCCGACGTCCCCGGGGACGCGCGCCAAGCACTCGGCGTACGCGCGGGCGTTGCGGCCGAGCCCCGCGGCGCGGTCGTCGATGTAGTTGCCCGGATGCGAAACCACCCAGGGGATGCTGAGCGCCCGGCACCGCTCCAGTTCACCCGCGAAGGCCTGCATGCTCCGGGCGCGCAACGTCTCGTCGGGTGACGCCAGGTTGATCAGATAGCTGTCGTGCGAGACGACCGCCCGGATGCCGTTCGCCGCGAGCGCGGTGCGAAACGCCGCCGCGTCGGCGGCTGTGAGCGAAGGCTCGCGCCACTGGTTCGGCGTCTTCGTAAAGACCTGAATCGCCGTCGCACCGATGGCGGCGCCCCGCGCGGGGCCAAGCGCCACGCCGCCCTGCGTGGAGACGTGGGCGCCGAGCAGCTGGGCGTCCCGCTCAGCGGCGGCCCGCTTCACGTCCACCGCTCCTCGGCGAACGCGAGCCGGGAGATGAGGGGCACGAACCGGACGCCGCCGGCGCGCCGCTCGGTGAAGCCGGTCGAGCCCCGCTCGAGAATGACCAGCTCCTGGCTCGCAAGGTCACCGAGCGGGATCACGAGGCGCCCCCCCGGCGCGAGCTGCTGAGCGAGCGGCGGCGGCACGGTCGGCGCCGCGGCCGTGACGATCACCCCCTGAAACGGGGCGTGCTCCGGCCAACCGGCCGCGCCGTCGCCCAAGCGGGTTTCGATGTTCCGGAGCCCCAGCCGGCGGAACCGGTCTTCCGCCTCGACCAGCAGATCGGGGAGGCGCTCGATGGTACTGACGCGGAGCCCCAAGTGCGCCAGGATCGCCGTCTGATACCCCGAGCCGGTGCCGATCTCGAGCACTCGCGCGCCGCGCCGCAGCGAGAGCGCCTGCGTCATGAGTGCCACAATCAGGGGTTGAGAGATCGTCTGTCCGCTCCCGATCGGGAGGGGCGCATCGTCGTACGCATCGCGAGCGAGATGCGGCGGGAGAAACCACTCGCGCGGCAGCCACGCCATCGCAGCGAGCACTCGGGGTTCGCGGATACCGCGGTTCGCGAGCTGGCTCGCCACCATGCGGCGCCGCTGGCGGCGCGTCTCAGGTGCGAGATCGCCCACGCGCCGCCGTCTGCGGTTGCCGTCCCATAGGGTGAACTATAGCTTGACACCCTCCACCGTGCGGCCAGGACCGTTGCCGGAACATCTCCAACACCGAATCCTCCTCGTCGGCGATTCCGCCGCCCGCCCGGACGGGCTGGAGCGCTTCCTCGTGCGCGGCGGTTTCCAGGTCACCGAGGCGGCGTATCCTCCGTCCGGCCCCGAGCGGGCGGAGCCGCAGCCGCCCGATCTCGTCATCTTCTCGGTCGCGGCGCAGGCGGCGGGCCTGGTGGACGGGGTGCGCGATCTGGCGCAGGCGGCGCGCTTCGCGGGCGCTCCGGTGATCGTCCTGCTGGCGGACGGCGGGGCCGACGCCGCGGCTGAGGCGCTCCAGGCTGGCGCTCGCGAAGCGCTGACGAGCCCCGTCCACTTCGGCGAGCTGCGCGCCCGCATCGACGCCGATCTGCGCCTGCGCCGCGAGCTACAGGAAGCGCGCGAGGCGCTCCGCACCCGTGACCTGCTGTTCGACATCTTCCAGGAGGTGTCTGCGGCGCTGCGGGCCGACGAGATCTTTCAGACGCTGGTGCGCCGGGTGGGCCACGCGTTCGGGCTGACGCACTGCTCGTTCGTGCTCACGACGCCGGGGGAGGACAAAGGGCGCGTGGTGGCCGTGTATGAGAACCCCGCGATTCGCGACTTGCGGGTCGACCTGGAGCGATATCCGGAGATCCAGGAGGCGATCCGCACCGAGCGGCCGGTGTTGATCAACGACGTGCACGAGCACCCGCTGTTCGAGTCGATTCGCCGGCGCTGGGCGCAACAGCAGATCGAGGTGAACGTGCAGGCGGCCGTGGCGCTTCCGGTGTTCGTACAGGGGCGCGCCGCGGGAGTGTTTTTCCTGCGCACCGTGCAGGGAGACCCGGAACTCCGCTCGCACGACGTTGCCTTCGCCAACACCATCGCCCAGGCGGCGGCCCGGGTGCTTGAGAATGAGGAGCGGCGTGCGGCGATCTACCGGCGGCAGCTCAGCGCGGGGGTTACCGACGTGCTCACGGGATGCGCCAGCCTCGACGGGCTGGACCGGCGCGTGCGCGACGAGTTCGAGCGCGCCCGGCGCTACTCGTTGCGCTTCGCGCTGGTCGTGATCGACGTGGACCGGTTGCGCGACATCAACGAGCGCCTGGGCCAGCAGGCGGGAGACCGCGTGCTCGGGGAGATCGGTGCCATGATGCAGCGGGAGATCCGGGCGCCCGACTTCGTGGCGCGCTACGGCGGCGACGAGTTCGCGCTGGTGCTGCCCGAGACCGACGCCGAGGGCGGACGCCGGTTCGTGGAGCGGCTGCGGCAGCTGTTGGCGCGTCACACCTTCCCCGACATGGGTCGCGGTCAAGTGCCGAGCCTGTCCGCGGGTGTGGTGGCATATCCGCACGGCGAAGTGCTGCGGCCCGAGGACTTGTTCACGCAGGTGGAGGCGGCGCTCGATCGCGGCAAGAAGAGCGCGCCGGACCGGATCGGCGTCGCGGGCGGGGAGGGCTAGTCCAGCGTCTTGTGGAAGCGTCGCACCGACGCGACGATCATCACTACGGCGAACCCGAACAGCACGGCTACCTGCGGCCACAAGGCTGCGACACCGACGCCCTTCAGCAGGATGCCGCGCAGCACCTTGAGAAAATGGGTGAGCGGCAGTGCCAGCCCGATCCACTGGAAAAAGGCGGGCATCGCCTGCCGGGGAAACATGAATCCCGAGAGCAGGATGTTCGGCAGCACGAAGAAGAAAGCCACCTGCATGGCCTGCTGCTGGGTGCGCACCAGCGTGGAGATGAAGAGGCCGAACGACAGGCTCGCCACCACGAAGATCAGCGCGATCGCATAGAGCAGGACGACGTCGCCCGTGAGCGGCACCGCGAACACGAAGCGACCGAGCAGCAGGACGGCGGTCATCTGCACCAGACCCACGCCGACATAGGGCGCGATCTTCCCGAGCATCAGCTCGGTCTTCGTAATGGGGGTGACGATCAGTTGCTCCAGCGTGCCGCGCTCGCGCTCGCGCACCAGCGCCATCGCCGTGATCAGAACCATCGTGATGGTCAGGATCACGCCTACCAGCCCCGGCACGATGTAGTTGGGGCTGCGCAGCCCGGGGTTGTACCGCGGCCGCACCCGCGCTTCGAGCGGCACAGCGGCCCGTCCCGCCGCACGCGACAGCAGGGCGAGGTTCCGGACCTCGGCGACGCCGACGGCCGCGTTGATCGCGGCCTGTGAGGCGAGCGGATCCGCGGCGTCCACGATGATCTGCACGACCGCCGTCGTCCCGCGGGCGAGGTGGCGGGGAAAGTCGTAGGGGACGACGATGCCTGCCTGCGCCTCACCCCGCTCGATCGCGCGGTCCAGCGCAGGCCGGTCGTCCACGTGGGCCACGACGCGGAAGTTCCCGGTATTCTGAAATGCGGCGACCAAGTCGCGGCTCTCGGGCGTCCGGGATTGGTCGAGCACCACCGTCGGGAGATTGCGAACGTCCGTCTGAATCGCGAAGCCGAACAGCAGCAGCTGCACGACAGGCAGCCCGACCATGATGGCCAGCGTGAGCCGGTCACGCCGCATCTGGATGAACTCCTTCCGGACCATGGGCCAGAGGTGCGGCATCATTGCTCGTCGCGCTCCTGGAGCAGGATGAAGGCGTCCTCCAGCGTCTTCCCGCCCACCTGCGCCGCCACTTCCGCCGGTGTGCCGAGGGCGATCAAGCGTCCGCCGCTCAGCATCGCGAGCCGCTGACAGCGTTCGGCCTCGTCCATGTAGTGCGTCGTCACCAGCACCGTCGTCCCCTCCGCAGCGAGCTCGTGGATGGCCCGCCAGAAGCTGCGCCGCGCCGCGGGGTCGACTCCCGCCGTGGGCTCGTCCAGGAACAGGACCGCCGGTCGATGGAGCAGGGCACAGCCCAGCGCGAGGCGTTGCTTCCATCCGCCCGACAGCTCGGCGGCGAGCTGCTGCAAGCGGTTGCCGACGCCGACGAACGCCACGATCTCCGCGACACGTGCGCGCCGCCCGCTCCCGGTGAGCCCGTAGATCCCGGCGTAGAAGTTCAGGTTCTCGCCGACGGTGAGGTCCTCGTACAGCCCGAACCGCTGGGACATGTAGCCGATGCGCTGCCGGATCTGCTCGGGCGCGACGCTGACGTCGATCCCCGCCACCGTCGCCGACCCCCCCGACGGCTCGAGCAGGCCGCACAACATCCGGATTGTGGTCGTCTTGCCCGAGCCGTTGGGGCCGAGCAGGCCGAACACCTCCCCCTGTTCGATGCGGATCGTGAGGTCGCGGACTGCCGCCACCGCGCCGAACCGGCGCGTCAGGCCGTATGTCTCGACGCTCGCTGCGATCACGGCAGTAGCGGGATCTCGACCGTCACCGGCATCCCCGCCTTGACGCGACCGCCGGCGTCGCCCGCGTCGAGCTCCACCTTGATCCCAAAAACGAGATCCGCCCGCTCCCGCTCGGTGAGCGCGGCTCTGGGCGTGAACTCGGCGCGCGGCGAGATGTCGACGATCCGGCCCGCGAGCGCGCCGTCGGCTCCGTCGAGCCGCACCGTCACGGCTTCGCCCAGCTTGATGCGGCTGATCGAGCGGTCGCCTACGTACGCGCGGATCCAGGGACGCCGCACGATGCCGAGCGACACGACCGGCGTGCCTGCCGAGAGGGCTTCCCCCACGTCCGCGTAGCGGGTCACGACGATCCCCTCCTCGGGCGCGACGATCGTCAGCTCCTCGCGGATGGCGACCGTGGCCGCGAGCGCGGCGCCCGCAGCGGTGGCTTCGCTCGGCGCCGCCCGCATGGCCGCGAGCCGGGCCGCGGCGGCGGCCGCCGCCGCCCGGAGGGCATCGTATTGCTGCTCAGAGATGATGCTTCGAGCGTGCAGCGGCTCGGCGCGCGCGAGATCGTTCGCCGCCCGCGCGCTGTCCGCTTCCGCGCCCGCGACTTCGTTGACCCGCAGCCCCGCCGCCCGTGCCTGGGCGCGCCGCTGCCCTATGAGCGCATCGAGACCCGGCTGCTCCAGCACCGCGATCGTGTCGCCGCGACGCACGCTGTCCCCCTCGTCCTTGAGCAGCCGCACCAACCGTCCCGCGGTCAGGGGAGCGAGGTGCAGCTCCCGGATCTCCACGGTGCCGCTCACGCGCAACTGCTCCGCGCCGCGCCGGCAGGCGGGGCACAACAGGATTGCGGCGGCGACGAACATCCGGGCATGTCGATTCATGTCGCTTCCGCCGGCCGCTCAGCGCCGAGTCTTCAGCCAGTTGACAGGATCGAGAGCGATCCCGCCCTGGCCGCGAATCTCGAAATGGAGATGGGGTCCCTGGCTGGTCGACCCGCCGCCCACATGGCCGACGACTTGCCCTTTGACCACGCGCTCGCCCTGGGTCACGGTCGCGTCGCTCAGGTAGCCGTAGAAGCTGTAGTAGCCGCCGCCGTGGTCGATCAGCACGGACGTGAGGTAGGTGCCGAGAGGGCCCGCGAGGCTCACGCTCCCGCCGGCGATCGCCCGGACCGGCGTGCCGGCCGGCGCGGCGATCCCGATACCGTGCCATGGGATGCGCGTGTTGTTCGGGCCGGTGGCAGTTCCGAATTGGTAGACGATCCGTCCGTCCACCGGCCAGTCGAGCTGGCCCAGGTCCGCCGTAGTGATCGCGGCGGCGGTCGCCGCCCCGCGTGCTTCGGCCTCACGGCGGGCGCGCTCGAGCGCCGTGATGCGGTCGTTCAGGCTTTTCTCGTCGCGCTCGAGCTCGGACAACCGCTGCTGCGCCTCGCGCGCGCTGCGCCGGGTTTCGCGCAGCGACGCCTGCCGCTCCCGCTCCAGGGTGAGATATCGGTCCAGCTCTTCGGTGCGCTCGCTCTTGCGGCGTCCCAGTGCGTCGCGGGCGTCCACCAGCGTCTGGCGCTCGCGGCCGATGCGGCGCTGCAGCTTGGACATGTCGTTCGCCAGCAGGCGGTCCTGGCGGCTCACGAGGTAGAGGTACTTGTAGCGCGACAATAGGTCGCCGAAACTCTCCGCAGCGAGCAACACCTGGTAGCCGTACAGCGGTCCGCGTTTGTAGATGTCCACGAGTCGCCGCTCCAGCACCGCCCGCTTCTCGGCGAGCGCGTTCTGGGCGAGCAGCAGGTCCACCGTGGTCTTGTCGAGCTGGTCGGAGAGGCCGTTGATCTGGCGGTCCAGCTCATTCACGATGCGATTGGTGGTTTCCTTCTGCCGCTCGATGTTCGCCAGCTCGTCGGAGATGGAATGCGCCTGCGTGCGCAGCCGCTCGAGCTCCTGCTCGACGTCAGACCGCTCGCGGCGGATGCTTTCGAGACGCTGCTGGTTGTCTCGGAGCTGCTGGTCGAACGGTTGAGGACGTTGAGCGGCAAGAGACGTTACAAAAAAGGCGTAGCACAGCAACGTCACGCAGAATCGTCGCGCAGAACCGCGACCTGCACAACGATCTCGCGTGAGGTCTGTGCGCGACGTCGTTGCGTGACGTTTCACACTTGACGTCTCATACTCTGCGTAAGTGCCGTCCCACACTCGCCGCCGATCCAAAGAAGCCGATCAGCATACCGAACCCCACGATCGCGATCGCCTGCTCCTTCGAGAAGAACGCGGCGTGGATGAGCCAGCGGTTGATGAGCGTGTACGCGCCGTACGAGAGCGCGATCGCGGCGAGCCCGCCGAGCATCCCCTTGATTGCCCCCTGGAGCAGGAACGGGCGGCGGATGAAGCCGTCGGTGGCGCCCACGAGGCGCATGATGGCGATTTCGCGGCTGCGCTGCAGCACCGCCATGCGGATCGTGGTCCCGATGATGATGATGGCCACCACGGCGAACGCCGCCCCGACCACGAGCCCCACGGCCGCGGCGATCTGGCGCAGCCGGTCGAGCTTCTCCACCCAATCCCGCCCGAACCGCACGTCGTCCACGAACCCGAAGCCGCGCAACCGCTCGGCGACCTCGTTCACGTGTTCGGCGTCGCGGAAGCGGGCCTTCAGCTTGACCTCGATCGACGCGGGGAGCGGGTTGCGCTCGAGCTCCTGCAGCACGTCGCGGAACTCCACCAGTTCGGCGCGGGCCCGTCCCAGCGCCGAGTCCTCGCTCACGTACGTGGCTGATTGGACTTCGGGAAACGCCTCGATGTCCTTTTCGGCGAGCGTGATGGATTCGATGGGCGTGCCCGGCAGCAAATAGGTGACGATCTCCACGCGCTCGGCCACGCCCTGGAGCGCGTCCTGCAGATTGACGGCCACGAGACCGAACAGGCCGACCACGAACAGGGAGAACGCGATCGTCGTCACCGACAGCGCCGAGAGGAGTGGCGCGCGCCGGAAGGCGATGAGCGACTCGCGCACCGTCAGGTTCACGGCGATACCGCCTGGTCGCGGGGCTCGTCGACCGCCGAGTCGTACACCAGCGCGCCCTCCTGGAGCTCGATCACTCGGTACGGCGCCTGGCGCACCAGATCGAGATCGTGCGTGGCCATCACGACGGCCGTGCCGCTCGCGTTGATGTCGCGCAGCAGCTGGAACACGCCACGCGTTGCCCGCTCGTCGAGGTTGCCGGTCGGCTCGTCGGCGAGGAGGACGGTCGGCTCGTTCACGAGTGCCCGGGCGATGGCCACCCGCTGCTGCTCGCCACCCGACAGCTCTCGGGGATATGCCTGCGCCTTCGCGGCGAGCCCGACCTGGGTGAGCACCCGCATCACGCGCGCCGGAATCGACGAGCGCCGCGCCCCCGTCACCTCCAGCGCGAAGGCGACGTTCTCCTCCGCCGTCCGGTCCTCGAGCAGGCGGAAGTCCTGGAACACGATCCCCAGGCGGCGGCGCAGCATCGGCACGTCGCGGGGGCGGAGCTCAGCGGCGTTGAAGCCCGACACGCGAACCTCGCCGCTCGTCGGGGGCTCGTCGGCGTAGATCAGCTTGAGGACGGTGGATTTGCCGGCGCCGGAATGGCCGGTGAGGAACACGAACTCGCCCTTCGCGATGTGGAACGACACGTCCTTCAGGGCGAGCCCCCCTTTGGGGAAGGCCTTGAAGACATTCGTGAACTTGATCACTTACAGCTGCGCCAGCGCTTGCGCGAAGTCCGCGATGATGTCGTCGGCGTCCTCCAGTCCGATCGAAAATCTCAGGAAGCCGTCGGGAATGCCAGCCCGGGCCCGCTCCTCCGGAGTGAGCGCGGCGTGGGAGGTGAGGCGCGGCTCGGACACGAGCGTCTCCACCCCGCCGAGACTCGGCGCGTGGGCCGCGATCGTGAGCGCCCGGAGAAACCGCTCGGCCGCGCGCGCGCCGCCCTTCAGCTCCACGCCCACCATACCCCCGAAGCCGTTGAGGATCCGCCGCGCCACGTCGTGGTCCTGATGGCCCGGCAAGCCCGGGTAGTGCACCGCGGCGACCTGCGCTTGCCGGCTGCACCACTCGGCGACCGCGAGGGCCGTCTGATTCTGGCGCTCGACCCGTACCACGAGCGTCTTCATCCCGCGCTCCACCAGCCACGCCGCCATCGGATCGATCGCCTGGCCCCACACGCGCATCAGCTTGCGCACTTCTTCGATCACCGACTCGGAGCCCACGACGGCGCCCGCGATCACGTCGGAGTGCCCATTCAGGTACTTGGTCGCGCTGTGGATCACGACGTCCGCGCCGTGCTCGAGCGGGCGGTAATTGATGGGCGTGGCGAGGGTCGAATCCACGAGCAGCGCGAGGCCTTCGGTCTTGCACAAAGCGGCGATCGGCTCGAGATCGATGACGCGCAGCAACGGATTGGTAGGCGTCTCGACGAAGATGGCCCGGGTCGTCTTCTTCAGGGCGCGCTTCCATTGGCGCGGCTCGAGCGGGTCGACGAACGACACCTCGATTCCCAGCCGCCCGAACTCCCCCTGGAACAGCTTGTGGGTCGTGCCGTAGATCCACTCGCTGGAGATGAGATGATCGCCCGGGCGCAGCACCGCGAGATGCGCGAGCGCAGTCGCGCCCATGCCGCTTGCCAGGAAGATCGCGGCCTCGGCGCCCTCGAGCAGCGCCAGCCGCTTGGCGATCAACAGCTGATTCGGGTTGTTGCCGTAGCGGGTGTAGAGAACTTCCTGCGTCGACCCGACCGGGTTCGTGAAGGTGCTGCTCTGGTAGAGGGGAGTGACGATCGGCGCCCAGTCCGGGAGGGCCTCCGGATCGCCGTGCACGGCGCGGGTGGAGAAGCCGAGGCGGCGCTTCACGGGCCCTCGCGGCTCACGCCAGCGTCAGTGCGAAGGTCCCTCCGGGGGTGCGCGCGGCGAGCCGCCGCGTCACCAACTCTTCGAGCAGCGCGGCCGCGGCCTCGGGGGCGCCCACCGCGTCGAGCGTGCCGTCGCGCCGCTCGATCAGGACCGCGAGGCGGTGGCCCGCGAGCACCGGCTCGATCGCCTCCCGGTGCCCGTCCGAGATGCCCGTGAGCACCAGCACCGCCGGCCGGCCGCGCAACAGCTTCGCCACGATCTCGTCGGCGCACGAGTAGTCGATGCACCCCACGCCCGTGAAGTCGATGCGGGCGATGGACACGTCGGTTTCCACCGCGGCCATCACCCGCTCGATCCGCTCCCGTACCAACCGCCCCGTCGGCCGCGTCACCAGGTCCGTGTACACCCCCGACACCGATTCCTGGAGCACTGCGTGCACATCGATATGCTGTATCACGGCTTCGCGAACCCCTGCTCGGGTATGATGATGAGGACCTGAGCGCCCGGAAATGCCGGGAGACCATCCTTCAAGGGCACGTCGTCGTCCCACCGGGGCACGATCGCGATGCGCGCCGTGCCGCTGCGGATGGCGATCTTGCCCTCCCAGCGGGACAGGTAACGCCGGATACCAGCCAGTCCCTGGCCCCGCCCGGGATCGCGGAACCGGCTCACGCCCTGGATCAGCGCCGCCTCGAGCGCGGCGGCGTCGCTCCACCGTGCCCCGAAGCGCTTGCTCTGTGTCGGCTCGAGCGAGTGGCGGAAGCCAACGCCCGCATCCGCGACCGCGATCACGACCACCCGCTTGGCGAGCTTGCGGCGCCAGTGGTATGCCTGCACCGCCACCCAGCCGCCAGTGCCCGCGTGCTCTACAATATTCTGACACGCCTCGGAAAGCGCCATAGCGAAGCCCATCGTCGCCTTCGGATCGAGCCCCAGCTCCGACGCCAGGATGGCAGACGCACGCTGCTGAATGTTCGAGACGACGGCATGCACGTCCTCCGCGGCGCGCACCGGCGTTACCGGCAGCAGCACGTCGCTCTCATCCACCGCCTTCACGCGCGGCAGCTTGCCGTGGATCTCGAACAGTTCGGCCGCTTCGCGGAAGAAGCCGGCGCGGGTCCAGTAGGTCAACACGTCGGTGTGTGTCGGCGCCGTGAGCAGCGGCCGGTCGCTCCCCGCGCCGCGCGCCGCCTGTCCCGCCGCGAGCAGCCCCACCAAGCCGTACGGCGACGCCCACTCGGCCGCGTGGGCGTCGAACAGCAGCCGCTCGCCGTCCTTCGTCGCTTCCGCGAACGCTCCCGCAAATTGATCGAACGAACGGTCGTCGAACTGGGCCGGCACTTCCACGAGACGGGTCATACCGGCGAGAGCTTGCCGAGCAAGTGGTCGCGCAACCCTGTGGCGCCCCGGTGCGACACGTTGCGCGCGCCCATGCGCGTGCCGAGCCGCAACGCCTCCTCGACACTCGCGCCCGCCACGAGCGACGCCACCACCGTGGCGCCGAGCACGTCGCCGCACCCGGTGGGATCGCCGTCGTCGACCGTGGCCCCCTCCGCGGGAATGCGGGCCGTGCGCACGGGACTTCCCGTGAAATAGGCGGCCCCGCGCGCCCCCAGCGTGACGACGAGCGTCCGGCATCCGCGCGCGAGCGCCCCGGCGGCGACAAGGAACGGGTCTGCACCGAGCTGCTCGAGCTCTTCGTCGTTCAGCTGTACCATGTCGAAGCAGCCGAACCAGGCTGGCGCGTCGGGTAACGGCTGCGGAACGCGGGTTCCGTCCGGCTCCTTGCCGAGGAACAGGCTGTGCAGGTCGGCGTAGACGAACCGGGGGAAGCCGCGGCGCAACAGCTGCGCGGTCTCGAGGTTCAGCTCGTAGCCCGAAATGAAGTTCACGTACAGCGCGTCGAGGTCCGCCACGTGGGGTCCGAGCTCGGGCCAGGTCCAGGGCGGCACGCCGCCCGCCATCTGCTCGCAGCGGCGCTCGCGCTGGTAGTAGCGGAGCGTGACGCGGTTGTTCGGGGTGGGTACTTCCACGAACCGGGCGCCGGCCGCCACGTGGTGCAGCGTGCCAAGGAACTCGGCGGCGCGCCCGGCGAGGTCGCGGCCCACCTTGATCAACGGCACGATCTGCCAATCTTCCCGCAGCGTGGCGTCGAGGGCGGCGAGGGAGTACGCGATCCCGCCCCACTCCTCGGTGGCGGGTTGCGCGGGGTCGCGTCCGTAGATGGTGTCCCACACCATGGACCCGATCACCCCGAGTCGCTTCACACCCGCCCCCACGTGCGCCGCATGAACACGGCGGCCGCTCCGTAGACGCCGGCCGTGCCGGTCAGCTCGCCCGGCACGATCCGGCACACGTCTATCGCGGGCTTGAAGGCGCGCCGCTTGGCCTCGCCGCGCAGCGGGCCGAACAATCGCTCGCCCGCGAGCGTCACCCCGCCGCAAATGACCACGACCTGCGGGTTGAAGATGTTGATGATGTTCGCGACCCCAGCGCCCAGGAACCTTGCCGTGTCCTTGACGACCTCGAGGGCGAAGTCGTCGCCGTCGTTCGCCGCCTCGTACACGAGCTGCGCAGTGATCTGGCGGAGATCGCCATGCACGTACTGCGGCAGCGACGTGTCGGCGCCGGTTTCGATGCCTTCCACCGCGCGCGAGGCGATCGCAGGGCCCGACGCGTAGGCTTCGAGGCAACCGTAGTTCCCGCACTTGCAGCGCCGCCCGTTCAAGTCGACGGTCATATGCCCGATCTCGCCGGCGATGTCCGACACCCCGCGGTAAACCTCGCCGTCCAGCACGATCCCGCCGCCGATCCCGGTTCCGATCGTGAGCCCCACGATGTGCCGGACGCCGCGTGCGGCGCCGCGCCACCACTCGCCGAAGATGGCGCAATTGGCGTCGTTGTCGAGCGTGGCCGGAAGCCCCAGCGCTTGCGCCAGGCGATCGCGCAGTGGGAAGTTGGTCCAACCCAGGTTCGGCGTAAGGAGCACGACCCCGGTCGTCGTATTCAGCGGGCCGGGCGAGCCGATGCCGACCCCGGCGATCTCCTTGCCGCGTGCCGCCGCCATCGACGCCTGCGCCAGCTTCGCAATCCGCCCGAGCACGGCATCCGCGCCCTGCTCCGGCATCGTAGGCTCGGACACGAGGCCCAGCAGCTCGGACCCGTCCTCGGCCACTGTCCCCGCGACGATGTTGGTGCCGCCGATGTCGATGCCGACGACGTAGCGCATGGCCGTCCTAGAGTTGCTCGACGATGCCGAGCAGGTCGTACTCGGAGATGATCCCCGCGAGCTTGCCGTCGGCGACCACCGGGAGACAGCCGATCTTGCTCTCTCGCATCTGCTTCGCCGCCTGTTGCACCGCCGCATCGGGACTGATGGTCTGCACCGACTTCTTCATCACCGCCTCGATCTCGATCGTCCCGAGGTGATGGCGGCGCTCGGGCGTGGAGACAGTCAAGACCGACGAGACGGCGGCGTGCAACACGTCGCGGTGACTGATCAAGCCCACGATCCGATTCTCCATGTCGACCACCGGGATGTGGCGGATGCGCGCCCAGTGCATGATCTCCTGTACGGCGATCAGCTTCTTGTCATTGCGAATCGTGAATACCTTGGCCGTCATGTAGTCGCGAACGAGCATCATGTGCTCACCTCGGTCTCAACGCCCCCGTGTCCTCGATCGCTGCGACCACCCGATCTACTCCCAGGTCCCGCATGCAGCGATGATGCCCGAGCGGGCAGCTCGGCGGGCCGTGTGCGGAGCAGGGACGGCACGACAGCCCCACGAGCTCGATCACGCGGTCCCGTGGCCCCCGGGGTCCGAACCCGAACGCCGGCGCGGTCGACCCGAAGATCGCCACCGTCGGCGTCTCCACGGCCTGCGCCAGGTGCAGCGGCGCGCTGTCGTTCGTCACTAGGGCCGACGACCGCCGGATCGCCTCGGCGGCCTCGCGCAGCGTCAGCCGGCCGCACGCGCTCACCGCCCGACCGCCCGAGCGCGCGACGCCGGCGGTGATCTCAGCGGCCAGGCCCGCGTCCTCGGGCCCGCCGACCACCAGTATCGCCACCCTGGGGGCGAGCCGCTCCGCGAGCTCCCGGTAGTACGGCCAGCGCTTCGATCCCCAAATCGAGCCCGGCGCCAACGTGACGAACGACTCGTGGATCCCGTGCTCCCGCAGAAACCCTTCCGTCGCGGCGCGGTCGGCTACCGTGATGTGCAAGCTCGGCCGCAGATGCGGCGTCGCGTCTCCGGCGAGCGTGAGCAGTCGGTCGATCTCGTGACCCTGACGCGCTCGCCCCCGCACATCGGTGTACAGCGATCGCCAGCCGTCGGCGAAGCCCACGCGCTTCGGGATCCCGGCGAGCCACGCCAGCACCGCGGTCCGTAAGGACCGGTGGGGAAGATACGCGACCTCGTAGCGCTCGGCTCGGAGCACGCGCGCCACGCGACGGAGCCCCGCGAGCCCGCGGTCCACGCCCCGCTTGTCATAGGAAATCACGCGGCGCACGGCGGGGTGCGTCTCGACGAGCGGCGCAGCGGCCGGCGTGGTCACCACGTCCACGGGCCCGTGCCGCGCGGCCAGCACTGCGAGCAGCGGCGTCGTGAGCACCACGTCTCCCAGAAACGCGGTTTGGATGACGAGAGCACGGGAAGCGGGGGTGTCGGGCATGCCGAGCGTGGAATCTGGCGGCGCCGGCGCCGAGTCGGTAGGCGCCCGCCCCTCCGTTGCCTCGGGGGCCGGTGGGACTGGGCGCCGCTAGAACACCCAGCCGCTTCTGCTGGTAACGACGACGCCGTCCGGCCCGCGCGCGGCGTAGACGTGGACGAGTGACTTCCCCTTGAATCGCACGCCAAGGCCCAGCCCCGGGCCGAGCTTCAGATCCTTGACCGTCAGGACGAACGGCTCTCCCTCGAATACTCGCCCGAAGTCGACGAACGCGGCACCGAGGAGTTCGATACGACCGCGCCGAAACATGCTGCGACGCAGCTCCACGGTCCCGAATTCCACGTCCCGGCCGACAAACCGCTGAGAGCGCAGCCCACGGTGTGATACCGGTGCGCCGAGGACGTCGACCGAGCCCTCCCACATCGGGAACTCGAAGCGCGCGCTCAGGGGCAGGCGCCCCACGGCATGCGCGCCGGCGAGTTTCAACGCGGCCGACGTTCGAGCTCCGAGCGGGACGTACCCGCGGATGACGCTCGCGAATCGCGTATAGCCCGCTCCGCCCGACCCCACCGTCGCGCTCAGCTCCACGAACAGACCGCGACGCGCGTCGTATTCGTTGTTCCGACGGTCGAACACCATGCTGAAACGCGCCGTCCGGTCGGCCTCGACAACGGCCGGACCATAGCTGGACAGAAACAGCGATGGACCGGGGAGTGCGTCGAACTCGGTGTGCGCGATCCCGACGGCGAGGGCGACGCTGCAGCCCGAGCCGATCGCCCGCGTACCCTCCAGCGCCGCCCGATATCGCGTGCGGCGCAGCTTGTAGAAGTGCGGCTGGGTGTCGTTGACCACGTCAGGGTCGTAGACGGACTCGTTGCCTAGTCCCAGGAACTCGAACCGGGCTTCACGTTGGGCGAGCCCCGTCAGCACGATGCGCCACCCGGGCCACAACCCCGGGGCGCGAAAGGCCAGCGACCCGAACCAGCTTCCGCGCCAACCGTAACCTGCCGTCGCGGTGAAGCTCGCGTCCAGAATGTGCCTGGAGAGGGAGTCCGCTTTGCGCGAGTACCCGAAGCCAACCCCGATTTGCGGCCCCGTATTGCCGGAGAGGTTCAGCCCGGTGGGGTACACGCTCCGCGTCCAGCGCGCAGATGCCTGACCGGCGAGCGAACCGGGGGGGAACACAACGAGCGGCAGCACCAGCAGCCCGGCGATCCGCACGACGGCGAGCCTCCGTCCTTGGGCGCGACCGCTAGCGCCGGATTCGGCGGACTTCGATCGGGATCACGAGCCTCAGCGAGGCGACGAGCCCGCGGTGCCGAACCGGCTGCGCTAGTTCGGGGTCACCGGCCAAGCTGTATTGCAACTCGGGGATGAGCGCCACGCGCGCCACATGCACCTCCACCGCGAGGCCGGGCGCCGCGAGGAACTCGACCTTGTGCGCCCGGGCACTGCCCGCGTGCTGCGCGAATCGCATGGTCCCGAGGCTCACGCCCGGGACGACGTCGAGCGCCCGCACCGGGATCATGACGCCGAGGTCGACGGCAAAGGCTTGCGCGCGGGTCGTGACGCCGGCCGCCGTGGCTCCGGCGTGGTACGTCCAGCGAAGTCCCACGTAGGCAAGCCGGCCGGTTGCCACCCCGAGCACGAGGCCGGCCCCAGGCCCGTACGCCTCGCTCGTGCCGTAGCTCGCGACCACGCCGGCCTGCAGTTCGCCGAGTTGCGCTGGCAGATGTGATGCTGGGAGGGACAGGGCCCCGACGAGCAAGCACACGCAGGTGCGCCGCGTCACACGCCGTCCTTGGCGACCCGCGCGATGCGGCGCTGCAGCTCGCCGACCGGCGGGAGCAGCCGATCGAGGGTCGCCTGATCGTCCACCCAGGTGACGGTGCCGACCATGAAAACGAGATCGATTAGCGGCACGAGCGACTCCGGGCCGGTGAATAGGACGCCGACCTCCCCGTCCATGAACATCCCGCGGTAGTCCTGGTTCTGCGAGCCGACAATCGCGAAGCTCGCAGCCCTCGGCGCGTCATGGACGTGGGCGAGCACCCGCTCGGCGATCCGTTCTAGCGAGTCGGGGAGTGCGCGCACTTCGGAGTATTCGCCCTCGGGGGCGTAGGTCGCTTGGCGGTACCGTAGGTAGGTGGCCATAAACGCCGGCCACTCCGGGGAGGCAGTGACCGCGCGCCAAAAGTCTCGCGTCGCGAGGAACTGAACCTTCTGATGAAGCTTAGGCCGCAAGCCCGAGTCGGAGGAGGGAGCGTCGAGGCCCGGAGCCGTGCGGCCGACGTCCGCGACGATCGGCACGAGAGCGGGCGCGAACGGCAGTAGCGCCTGCAGGAACGGGGTGGCGCTGACCTGCCGGGCCCACAGATCGGCGCGGCTGGCAAAGCCCCGCGCATCCCCCGGGAGCGCGTACAGTCCGGTGCGCAAATCGCCGCCGGCCGCGGCGATTGCGGCGGCCAGCTCGCGGCGCACGAGTAGCAGTCGCGTCAGGAGCTCGTGCGCCCGCGCCATCTGCGGGAATCCGCTGCTCGGCGCGTTCGCCAGGGCCGGAGCAATGATGAAGACCTCGGCGCCTCGCAGGGACGCACCCACGAGCAGTCCCGCGTAGAACGTCGAGTTCCACAACGAGTCTGGAACCTTGATGACGGAGCCGGGCGGCATCAGCGAGTAGAGCACCGCCTTCCCGACGTTGAGCGGCTTCGGGAGATAGCCCGTTCCGTTCACCAGGGCCATGGCGCGCCCGTCGAAGCGGGCGGCGTCGGGCCGCGCCGCCAGCCGCGCTAGGGCTCCGCCCGCCGCCGGCCGGGTTCGCAGCGGGGGCGGGAGGTCCTGCTCGACCAAGCCCTGACTCAGGAGGAGATCGCGCGCCGCCTGCTTCAGCTCCAACACAACCGGGCCCCGAAGAATGAGCGACCGGTCGTCCCAGCCCGGGCCGAGGTACTGCTGCCCGACCCCCATGCCCGTGAGGATCGCCTCGCCGCTGAAGGGGTCCTCCTCGCTGACGTCGCGGAACGCCATTTTCCGGTGGTCGCGCATCACGTCGTCGGGATATCCGAACACACTCGAGATGAGACCGCCGCTCCAGAACGATGCGTCGACACGGTTCGTGACGTTGACATGCACCTTGATTCGGTTGCGCAACCAGGCATCGCCATACTCGCGTGCCTCGGCCTGCAACACGCGGGAGTGCTGCACGGCGAGGCGGAGCCGCTCGAGCGCGCCGGCCAGGCGCTCGGCATCCCGCTCGGTGCCGAGCGGCAGGCGGGGAGAGGCGTGCAGAGGGTCCTCCAACACCGTCATCAGCACCCGTGACTTCCGCTGTTCGTAGTAGTGCTGGTCCACGAAGATGAAGTACGACGGCAGCTTCGCGGTCGAGTCGTATGCCTCGACCCGCTCGGCGAGCGCGGTGAGATAGCCGTCCACGACCTGCGCGAACGCCGCCCAGTCGAGAGTCTGGGCGGGCGTCGACGCCGGAAAGTCGTGGATCCAGAGGACGTGGTAGTCCCGGGTCTCTCGTATCATCCGCAACAGCTCCCAGTGGAACTGCAGGTTGGCGACGTACGAGACCTGGTTATGGTCGGTGAATCGTACGTCGGTGGCCCGTTCAACCAGGGCGTCCAGCTCGGACTGCTCGTCGTAGTCTTCGGGCAGCAGCGCGTACTGGAGCGGGAGCCACACGAGCCGGGGATCGTCCCATTCCTTCGCGGCCTTCCGCCGCTGCGCTTCGAGGATGTCGGTAAGACGCTCGAAGACGAACAGCACGTCCTCGGCCCGTTCGGGCGGCACCAGGGCGGACGAGGCCACCCACCGGCCGAACCGTCCGCGGGCCGACATGCTGAGTTCTTTCAGCGTGTCGTTGCGCTTCTTGCGCCCCAGCAACCGGTCATAGGGGAGGAGGACGTCGTCGAGCAGGATCTCCCGGCAATGCCGCGCCAGGTCGCGGCCTGCTGGAGCGCTTCCTGAGGCGACTGTGAAGAGCTGCTCCAGCTGAGTGTGGAAGAAGCGCACTTCCTCCGCGACGCTCCGCACCGCGAGACGCGCCCTTAGATCCGCGACATATCCAGCGGTGCGCGCGAGCGCGACGCTCCCGTCTCGACCATCTTGGTCGAGGAAGGGGACGACCAGCCGCCGGGTCCATTCGGCCGAGACCCGCAGACTGTCAAGTGCCGCGTCGAGGGCGGAGCTCGTAGCCCGGTGGGAGACGGGCGTGTGGAAATCGCGCGCCACCACGACGTAGTCCTGGATGGGGCGGTTGCGACCGGCGAGGGGATCCCCCAGCGGCGCGGCCACGCCGATGGTGAAGCTGTGCTTCAGCATCGGGTACCAGTCGAGTCGCAGTCGGGAGCCCCGGGTCAGCAGGCCGCCGCGACGTACCGGCGTGTGGAACGTGACGAGCATGTCGAGGCGGCCGCCCCGCAGGTTGTAGTCCGCCCCGACGCCCGTGCTTAAGTAGGGAACCTGCATGATGGCGCGCACGCCGCCATCGACCTTACTGCCGCGGACGCCGAGGTAGCCCTCCATCCCGAGTTCGGCGAGCTTCGTGACCGGGTTCAGCGGCGCGTGATAGGCGCCGCCCGCCAGCCGCACCATGAGCTCGGTGGACGGATCGGCGAAATAGGGGCCGGTGCCCAGTCCGGCTTGCCAGCGCCAGCGAGGGGGTTGTCCGAGAGAAGCGGTGCGGCCGCCCGCGTCGGGCGCGCGTGGGGTCTGGGCGCTCGCGTTTCGGGCCGAGCCGGATGCAAGCCCGGCGGTCAAACAGCCCAGCAGCAGCGCGCACCTGCGGGAGGGGCTCGGCGGCAGCGGCACACCTCGTGAGACGACGTCAGCGGGAACGGCCCTGATCTACTGCTCGGGGGGTGGGGCGGCAAGGGCGCCTGCTACCTGCAGCAGCGCCATTGCCCAGACCGGCCGGTGGTCGCTCGCGCCGAACGGGTCGCGCACGACTCCGACACCTCCGGAGTCAGCGGCCGCCAGGCCCTTGAAGAAGATGTGGTCCCAGTTGAAGACCAGGTGGGTGATGGGATTGTGCTTGGTGGGCCAGAGAAAGCCCGCAGCGCGGAACTCCTTACCGATCCCCCGGCTGTTCATGTCGCCGCTCACGATCACCAGCGGATAGGCGGCGGCGTCGGCGAGGATCGCGCGTGCCTGATCCCGGCGCGATCCCGGCCCGATCTCCATGGGGGTCTCGAGGTGCGCGCTGTACACCCGCAGCGCGACTCCACTGACCAGGATCGTGGCGGCGGTTGCGATGCGCTCTGAGCCCCAGAAGCGCGCGAGGTGCGGGAGCACGATCTTCTGGTCTGCGACGATGGGCCAGCGCGAGAGGATCGCGTTGCCGAAGTCCCGACCGGTCTGCGGGCTGACCGAGGCCGGGTAGTAGACGTAGGACATGGACAGGGCTGCGGCGATGCGGCGAGTCCCTGGAGCGTCCATCTCCTGAAGCGCGATGATATCCGCGTTCCGCAGCGCTGCGCTCGCGCGGAGCAGCGCGATCGCCTGATCGACACGGCGGGCGAACTGCACGTTGAAGGTGACGACACGGATGGCGAGAGCGCCGCTGCGGGGGATGGCCGGCGGACCGGTGGGCGCTACTCCGGCGTACCGCGGCCCAAAGGGGCTCTGGTAGTTGTAGGTTCGGCAACCGGTCCCGGCGGCGAGACCCACCAGCACGGCGGCACACGTCCGGCGATTCACGGTACCGGGGAACCTAACGCCGTCCGGACCACGCGGTCAGTCCACCTGCAAGACCGCGAGAAAGGCTTCCTGCGGGATCTCGACCGTCCCGACCTGCTTCATGCGCTTCTTCCCCTCCTTCTGCTTCTCGAGCAGCTTGCGCTTGCGCGTCACGTCACCGCCGTAGCACTTGGCGGTCACGTTCTTGCGCAGCGGGCGGATCGTCTCGCGCGCGATCACCTTGGTCCCGATCGCCGCCTGGATCACCACCTCGAACAGCTGCCGCGGGATCAACTCCCGCAGTTTTTCGGCGATCTTCTTGCCCCACTCGAACGCCTTGTCCCGGTGGATGATCACCGAGAACGCGTCTACGGCTTCTCCGTTCAACACCATGTCGAGCTTCACGAGCTCGGAGGGCCGGTACTCGAGGAACTCGTAGTCGAGCGATGCGTAGCCCCGGGAGATCGTTTTGAGCTTATCGTAGAAGTCGAGGATGATTTCGCCCAGCGGGAACTCCCAGCCAAAATCGACTCGCGTCGGGTCGATGTAATGCATGCCGGTGTAGACGCCGCGCCGGTCCTGCCCCAGCTTCATGATCGCGCCGATGTAATCGGCGGGCACTACGATCCGCGCCTTCACGTACGGCTCTTCGATGTGGTCGACCTCCGAGCCGTGCGGCATGAGGCTGGGGTTCTCGACCAGCTCCACCGTGCCGTCCGTCTTGTGGACGTGGTACTCCACGTTGGGCACGGTGCTGATCAAATCGAGGTTGAACTCGCGCTCGAGCCGCTCGCGCACGATCTCCATGTGCAGCAGACCGAGGAAGCCGCACCGGAATCCGAAGCCCAGCGCCACGGACGACTCGGGCTCGTAATGCAGCGACGCGTCGTTGAGCTGCAGCTTGGCGAGCGCGTCCCGCAGCTCCTCGAACTGGTTCGGCTCCGTGGGATAGAGACCAGCGAACACCATGGACTTGATGTCTCGGTAGCCGGGGAGCAGCGCGACGTCGCGGTGCTCCGCGTCGAAGACGGTGTCGCCGGGACGGGTTTCGCGCACGCCGCGCACGTTCGCCACGAAGTAACCCACCTCGCCCGCTTCGAGTTGTTCCGTGGGCTTGTGGCCGAGCTGCAGGTAGCCGACCTCGTCCACGTCGTACAGGTCGTCCTTGTGCGCTCCGAACGCGATCTTCATACCCGGCCGGATCGTGCCGTCCACCACCCGGATGCTGGGAATGGCGCCGCGATAGCGATCGTAGTAGGAGTCGAAGATCAGCGCGCGGAGGGGCGCGTCGGCTGTGCCCCGGGGCGGGGGGACGCGACGCACCACCGCCTCCAGTAGCTCGGGCACGTTGCTGCCCTCCTTGGCCGAGATGCGCAGGATTTCCTCCGGCTTCGCCCCGATGAGCTCGTGGATCTCCTGCGCCCGGCGATCGGGCTCGGCGCTGGGGAGATCGATCTTGTTCAACACCGGGATGATCTCGAGCCCGGCGTCGAGGGCGAGGAACAGGTTGGAGATCGTCTGCGCCTGCACGCCCTGCGAGGCGTCCACCACCAGAATCGCGCCTTCGCACGCCTGCAGCGAGCGCGACACCTCGTAGGTGAAGTCGACATGCCCCGGCGTGTCGATCAAATTCAGCTCGTACACGCCGCCGTCGCGGGCGTGATAGTTCATGCGCACCGCGTTCAGCTTGATGGTGATGCCCCGCTCGCGCTCCAGGTCCATCGTGTCGAGCACCTGCTCGCGCATCAGGCGCTTGTCAAGCGTGCCCGTGAGCTCGATCAACCGGTCGGCCAGCGTCGACTTGCCGTGGTCGATGTGGGCCACGATGCAGAAGTTGCGGATGTGATCTTGGCGCATGTCGGGCTAGAATATAGCCGTCTGTCCTACGCCGTCCGTCTCCGCGGCGCGCGGACGGGTCACGTCATGACAGATGGCGCAAGACGCATTACGTTGTAGAGGAGCTTCCCTGACCCCCATCACCGGCTGGTTCGACCCCACCTCCACCGGCGGCGCCCTGCGCCTCGCCGCGAACAGCTATTTGCCCGCCAAGGGCGATCCTGGCGTGCGGCTGCCCGGCCTGCGGCGTGGCGATCTCGTCACGCTGGAGAACGGCCGGGTCGCGAGCGTAAACGGCACGGCGCCGGCCCAGCTGGCCGACCGGCCGGACTTCGCGAAACTCGGCGCCGTGCATCCGTCCCGCCCGCTCCGGCTCGAAACCGCACAGGCATCCAGCCCGCGCACCGCCGAAACCCAACGGGTCGTGGACCTGATCTGCCCCTTCGGCTTTGGTCAGCGGGCCCTGATCGTCTCACCGCCCAAGGCGGGGAAAACGATGATGCTCCAGGCTGTCGCGGAGGGCGTCGCGCTGAATCATCCGGAAGCGACGCTCCTCATCCTGCTCGTGGACGAGCGGCCCGAGGAGGTGAGCGAGATGATCGACTGGGGTCGGGGTGAGGTTGTCGCGTCGAGCTTCGATCTCTCGCACGAGCGCCACGTGGCCGTCGCCGACATGGTGTTCGAGCATGCCCGCCGCCAGGTGGAGCTCGGCAGGGACGTGGTGATCGTTCTCGATTCGCTGACGCGACTGGCGCGCTCCCACAACACCACCGGGCGGGGCAGCGGGCGCACGATGTCGGGGGGGCTGGACGCGAACGCGCTCGCCAAGCCCAAGGGACTGTTTGGTGCCGCCCGCGCGGTGCCGACCGGAGGCTCCCTCACCGTCATCGCCACGGCACTGGTCGAAACCGAGAGCCGCATGGACGACGTGATCTTCGAAGAGTTCAAGGGAACGGGTAATGCGGAGCTGCGGCTATCGCGCGCCCTCGCCGATCGACGGATCTACCCCGCGGTGGACATCGCCGCGAGCGGGACCCGCCGGGAGGAGCTGCTCGCGGATGCCCCGACGGTCGCGGCCAAGCAACAATTGCGGCGGGGACTGGTCGCGCTTCCCCCCGAGAAAGCGATGGAAGCGCTGCTCGCGCAGCTCAAGCGCACCAAGACGAACGGTGAACTGCTCGCGGCCGTCGGCTAGGCGTCAGTTCGTCCCGCCCACGATCTGCTTGTAGCTCTGCGGGTTCCACTGCGGACGTTGCGCCGCGTTCGCGACCGCCAGCCCCAGGTAGAACACCAAACGCGCGAACCGCGCTTCTTTCTCGGCGTCGATCTTGTCCGGTGAATCACTCACCTGGTGATAGTCGGGATGCAGGCCCGTCGTGAAGAACAGAATGGGCACGCCCTTCTTCGCGAAGTTGTAGTGGTCCGAGCGGAAGTACAGCCCTTCCTGGGGCCAGAGATCCCCCATCGGCTTAATGTTCAACTCACGATGCATTGCGGCGACGCTGTCGAGCGTCGCGCCGAGATTCGAATGCTCCCGTCCGATCACGGCGAGCGTGTCCTTGGCGTTGCGACCGACCATGTCGCTGTTCAAGTCGGCGACCACGCTCGCGAGCGGCACGGTTGGATGGCCCGCGAAGTACGCGCTTCCCCACAGACCCCGTTCCTCGCCGCTCACCGTCATGAACACGAGCGAGCGCTTGGGCCGCTCGCGGGCGGAGGTGAAGGCCTGCGCGAGCTCCAGCACGGCGACGGTGCCGGAGCCGTCGTCGTCTGCCCCGTTGCAGATCGAGTCGGCACCGCGCGCGGTGCACCCCTCGCCCGCACCGGGCGTGCCGATGTGGTCCATGTGGGCGGTGAAGAGGACGTATTCCTTCTTCAGGGCGTCGTCGCTGCCTTCGAGAATCCCGACGACGTTGGGCGCCGAAGCATGCTGCACCAGGCGCTCCCGCACGTCGAGTTCGAACGTGACCTCGGCAAGGGGGTGGGCCGCCAGCGGGCGGTCTCCCCAGGCCCGGAGCGAATCGGGGGGCGCACCCGTCTGGGTGAACAACGGCCCCACGGTCGCAGAGCGCACGGCAAATACCGCCGGGACCGGGACGCCACCCCCTTCGCTGGGATTGCGGACGCGCATGCTCGACGTGCGGCCGGGCAGCCGCTCCCACATCGAGTCGGGGAACGCGGCTACGAGCATCACCGCGAGCGGCCGCAGCGGGAGGACCTTCCCGGCGATCGCGTTGACCCCGGGCCCGAACGCCACGAACACGACCTTTCCGGTCACGGCCGCGGAATCGAGTGCGCCCCCGGCGTCGGCGGAGCCCGTGATGACCACCCCCGAGCCCGTGGTCGCCGCTTCGGGCGGCTGCCCTTCGACGAGTAGCACGTCCTGACCGTTGCGCCAGGTGGCAGGAGCGCGACCCGTGACGCGAACGGCGGCGCTCTCGGGATCGAACCGCAGCACGTCGAGCGGATAGCGTTGCACGTATGTGCCGCTGTCGCCGCCCGGTTTGAGCCCGAAGCGCCGGAACTCGCCCGCCACGTAGGTCGCGACGACGTCGAGCTCCCGACTTGGAGTCGCACGGCCGAGCATCGAGTCGTCCGCGATGATGTCGATGCGGCGCCGCACGTCTGCCGTGGTGATGGCGGCCGCCCCTCGTGCGGGCGCCTGCTGCCGTTGCGCGGCCGAAACGCCGGGCACGAACCCCAGCAGCAGCACGAAGAGGTACCGCATCGGTGTCGCCTTAACGAGAGAGGAACGAAACCTAACGCGCCCGACCGCAGGGAACTACGGTCGGGCGCGTTCGCGGATTGTCGGCCGTCACGGCTTGCGCCGCTTCAGCTCGGGCTCTGGTCGCGGCTTCTCCTTGGGCGGCTCGCGCTTCGGCTCGGCACGCGGCTCGCTCCGCGGTGGCGGCGCGTCCCGCCTCGGCTCGGCACGGGGCTCGCTCCGCGGTGGCGGCGCGTCGCGCCGTGGCTCGGCGCGCCGCGGCTCGTTCGGCACCGCGCGACGCTCGGGTTCCGCGGGACGGGTCGGACGGTCGGGCTGACTGGGCCGATCCGGACGGGCGGGACGCTCGCGGCGATCCGAGCGCTCCGGGTTCTGAGGATTCTCGGGCCGCTCGGGACGTGAGAACCGGTCGGGCGTAGCGGGCTGATCGGGCCGATCCTGGTGATCGGGCTGATCGGGGCGCCGCCGTCCCCGGCCGTTGTCACCATCGTCATGCTGGTTACCCGTGATGGGCCGTTGCCGGGGTGGCAGGACATTCGGCGGCGGGATGACGCCCGTGCCGCCCAGGTCGCGACCGCGCACGCCCATGTCGCGCCGCCGGTCGTCGTTGGCGGGCCGCTCGCGCACGCGCGTGATGAACGCGTCCGCGGGCTGCCGGTCTTTGAATATGAAGCGGGGCTCCGGCCGATAGGGGCGAGTGAACACGACCCGCGTGCCGCCATAATACCGGTAGGGGTAGTAGTAGGGATCGTCGAAGACGACGATCCGGAAGCGCACGCAGGTGTAATCGTACGGGCTCCAGAACGGATAGCTTACGTAGCTGTGACAGTCGTAGCAGAGGAACCGGGGATAGTCGTAGTGCTGCTGCACGTAGTACGGAACGAGGTCGTAATCCCAATCTCTGTAGCCGTCGGGCACGATGTGCTGCGCCAGGTCGGTCAAGGCCACGTAGGGGTCGCCCCGCACGCGACCGTCGGCGATCAGCCGGTAATCCCAGTGATCGTTATTCTCGATTCCGTCGTAGACGAAGGGGTCCGCGGCAGCGACGGCAAAGATGTAACCGACGCCGGGATAGTCGTCGATAGAGAAGGCGTCGCGATCGTATCCGCCCTGAGCCTCATACTCACGGCCGCCGCGGGCGAAGTTGTCTTCCCACGGGTCGCGCGGGAACAGGACCCGGACGCGCCCGTCGGTGTCGACCCGCAGGATCGTGACGTAGGCATCCTGGTCGGCGCGGAAGTGCACGCGCACTCCCTGGCCGCGGGCATAGGGATCATCACCGCGGTCCGTCCAAACCTCGACACGCGGGCGATATTCGATTGGCGCCGGCTGCGGCACGGCTTCCCGGCCGGGCGCGACGAGCAAGCTGAGTATCCCGAAGGTGGTGAACATGGTGCCTCCGTTCACGCCGAGAGGGGGCAGGTTACATGCCAGCCGGGCGCCCGGCCATCGATAGGCTAAGTGGCTGTGACGAGTGCGGTTCGAGGCTTGATGGACGCGGATCACCGCCCGGGTTGTCCTCTACCCGGGACAATCGGCCGTCCATTAGCTTCTGCCAGCCGATGACCGACCCTCGTCGCATCGACCTGCTGGACCCCGCCGACGTCGCCCGCCTCGGAGGCATCGAGATCGTGGCGGCGGGTGTAGTCGAGGGATTCCTGGCCGGCATTCACCGCTCGCCGTTTCGCGGCTTCTCGGTCGAATTCACCGAGCACCGCGCCTACCAGCCCGGAGACGAGCTGCGCTATCTCGACTGGAAGATCCTCGCCCGTGCCGACCGTCTGTTCGTGAAGCAGTTCGAGGAAGAGACCAACCTGCGGGCGATGATTCTGGTCGACACGAGCCGCTCGATGGCGTGGCGCGGCGCACCCACCCGGCTCACGAAGCGGGCTTATGCCGACCGGCTGGCGGCGGCGCTCGCGTTGATTCTGCTGCGACAGCGTGACGCCACAGGGCTCATCACGTTCGACGAGGTGGTGCGGACGGTGGTGCCGGCCCGAGTGAAGACGGGGCAATGGGCCCGCATCGTGCGGGGGCTGCTCGAAACGGCAGACGGTCGGGGGACGGCGGCCCACGCCGCGCTGCTGCAGGTGACGTCCCTGTTGGCGCGCCGCGGACTCGTGGTCCTGGTCTCCGACCTGCTGTTCGATCGGGATCTCGCGCTCACGGCGCTTCGTTATCTGCGCCATCGCGGTCATCAGGTGATCGTGCTGCACCTGATGGACCCGGACGAGGCCGAGCTGTCGGGCCCACCCGAGGTTCGGTTCCGCGATCCCGAGTCCGACGCGAGCTTGGTGGTGCGGCCGCGCGAGCTGGCGCGGGCGTACGGGGCGGCGGTGCGCGTCGAGATCGACGCGTGGCGCGCCACGTGCCGCCGTCACGGCGTCGCGTACCATCACGTGCTGACGGACATGCCGTTCGGCATGGCGCTGCGGCTGCTGGCGTGACGTTTCTGCATCCGCTGGCACTTCTGGGTCTCGCTGCCGCCGCGATCCCCGCGCTGCTGCACCTGCTCGAGCGTCGGGTCCCGCCCGAGGCGGAGTTTCCGCCGCTCCGGTACCTCACCGAGGCGGAGCGCCAGAGCGCACGGCGCCTCAAGCTGCGGCACCTGCTGCTGCTGGCGCTGCGGACGGCGCTCATCGTTGTGATCGTCGTGGCGGCGGCGCGACCGCTGATGCGCTCCCGCGCGAGCGCCGCGTCGCTGCACGAGCCAACCGCACTCGTGGTGATCCTCGACAACTCTCCGTCGTCCGGCGTGATCGTGGACGGGCGCTCTCTGCTCGAGCGCCTGAAGGCGGCGGCACGCGGCTCGCTGACGCGGGCGACGGCCGCGGACCGGCTGTGGCTCGTGCTGGCGGACGGGGTGGCACGGGTCGGAACGCGGGAAGCGCTGCTAGCGACCGTGGACAGTGTCGGCGTGTCTCCGTACCGGCTGGATCTCACGACCGCCGTGCGCGCCGCGACCCGGTTGGTCGACGCGGAGCCGCTGGCGGGGCGCGAGGTGCACGTCGTCAGCGACCTGCAGCGCACGGCGCTCGGCCCCGGCCGGTCGGACGGGCCCCGCGGCGTGCGGGTGCTGGCGCTCGCGCCGCCGGACCAGATACCGGGCAACCGCGGAGTCGGTGCCGTCCGCGTGACGGACGGCGCGGTGACGATCGGCGTCGTCGGGACACCCGCCGCGGGTGTCGGGCCGGTGACCGTGCGCGTGCGGGGCCGCGAAGTCGGCCGGGCGCTGGCGGCCCCCGGAACTGCGGTCTCGGTGACGCTGCCCCCGCTCGGAGCCGGCTGGTGGCAGGGGGAAGTGACGCTCGATCCCGACGAGCTGAGGGCTGATGATCGCCGGTTCCTAGTGTGGCGTGTTGCACCGCCGGCGCAGGTCACGGCGCTCGCGGGGGCGGGGCCGTTCGTCGCCACGGCGCTGGCGGTGCTTGAGGAAGGGCGGCGGATCCGGCGAGGCAATGACGTGGCGATCGGGGACCGGCCGCAGGCCGGGCGGCTGACCAGCATCGTCGTGCCCCCCGCGGACCCAGCGCTGCTCGGCCAGGCGAACCGCGTGCTCGCGGCGTGGGGCGGCCGCTGGCGCTTTGGGGCCGCTGGCACGCCCGGGCCGGTCGCCACGCCGGCGGTGACGGGCATCGGCGGGGTACAGGTCACGCGCCGGTACCGGCTCGAGTCCGGGCCGGGGGACGAGGGACCGGGGACGGGGCGCGATAGCGCCGTGCTTGCGACTGTGAACGGGGAACCCTGGATGGTCCGCGACCGGAGCGTCCTGCTGCTCGGCAGCCGATTGGACACGGCTTGGACCGTGCTCCCCGGGACGCCCGCGTTCGTGCCCTTCGTGGACGCGCTCGTGAACCGCCTGGCACGAGGGGAAGCACCGGTCGGCGAGGCGGAGGGTCTTCCGCGTGTCGAGTTCCGGGCGCGCGGCGCCGATACCATCGGGGCGATGGTGTTCGGACCGGACCCGCGCGAGTCGGATCTCACGCCCGCGCCGGCGCCGCTCGTACGCGAGGTGCTCGGCGCGGACGTGCTCGCCGCCGCCGCCCTCGCCGGCGCGCGCTTCGCCGGCACGGGGCGGCGCGACGCGACTGGCCTGTTGCTCGCGCTGGCGCTGCTTCTCGCGGCGGTGGAGCTGGGGGTGGCCACGCTGACTCGCTGATGTCACTCGACTTCCTGATCGACCGCTTCAACGCGCTCCCGGCGACGGCTGCCCTGGCGGATGGGCTTCCCGCGCCCGGCGTCCGTCTCGGTGTCGGCGGCCTGCCGGGCTCGAGCCCCGCGGTGCTGCTGGGGGCTCTGGCGCGGCGGCTGGCGCAGCGGGTGTTCGTGGTCATCGCCGCCACGCCGGGCGACGCGGAGCGCTGGCTCGCCGACCTGCAGACGGTCATCGGAGCGGCGGCCGCGTTGTACCCGCAGCGGGAAGCGCTCGGCGCCGAGGAGCCGCATCTCGAGATCGCCGGCGAGCGCGTCGAGACACTCGCGCTGCTGTTGTCGGGCGAGATCCGCGTGCTGATCACGACCGCGCGCGCGGCGGCGGAGCGGACCGGCGTGCCGGCGGCCCTGCACGGCACGCGCCTGGTGTTGGCGGCAGGGAAGCCCGGATCGAGGAGCGGCACGCTCAGCGAGGTGATCGCGCGCCTCGAGGCGATGGGCTACGCTCGCGTCCCGACGGTCACCGAGGTCGCGCAGTTCAGCGTACGCGGGGGGATCCTGGACGTGTACGGGTTCGGGATGGCGGCGCCCGCGCGGCTCGAGTGGTGGGGAGACGACGTCGCGTCGCTCCGGACGTTCGATCTCGACTCCCAACGATCGGGCGAGCCCATCGAGCGTGTGACCGTGTTGCCCGTGAAGACCGAGGGACGCGGGATAGGGGATGAGGGACGGGTGCGGTCGTCCTTGCTGGAGTTGCTGCCGGGCGATGCGGTCGTGGTGCTCGAGCGGGAGTCGGCCGTGGAGCAGGAGGTGGACCGCGCGTGGGCCGAGGCGGCGCACCATCTCGAGGTCGCCCGGCGGCTGGGGGAAGACCCGCCGTCGCGCGAGGAGGTGTTCATCGACCCGGCGGCGTGGCGGGCGATGCTCGGCGAGTTCGCGCGAATCGCGCTGAATGCCGCGGACGCCACGACCCGATTTCCGATCGTGCCGCCCGAGGCGGTGGACCGCGACATCAAGCGACTCCGCCGGATCGTGGCCGGCGAGCCGGCGACCGTGATTCTGTGCGACAACGAGGGGCAGCTCGAGCGGCTGGAGGAGTTGCTCGATGCGGGCCGAGCGACGCTCGCCGTGGGCGCGCTGGACGGCGGATTCGTGTTGCCCGGACTGCGGCTGCTCACGGATCACGAGATCTTCCGGCGGGCGCGGCGGCTGCGGCGGCCGCGGCGCTACCGCGAGGCGACCGCCAGCGCGGCGACGCGCGCGCTCCGGGCCGGCGACTACGTCGTGCATCTTGAGCACGGCATCGGTATCTACCGCGGCATCCAGATGATCGCCGTGGGCGCCGAGGGCGGGGCGCTCGAGGTGGCGGTCGTCGAGTACGAAGGCGGCGTCAGGCTGAACGTACCGTTGTACCGGCTGGACCAGCTCGAGCCGTACCGCGCCGCCGATCCGGACGCGCCGCCGCCGCGACTGCACCGGCTCGGCACCACCACCTGGCAGCGGCAGCGGGAGAAGACGCGCGCCGCGATCCGTCGAATGGCCGTGGAGCTGCTCGACCTGTACGCGCGGCGGCACCTGGTGCCGGGATTCGCCTTTCCGCCCGACACGCCGTGGCAGCGCGAGCTCGAGTCGGCGTTTCTCTACGAAGACACCCCCGATCAACGGCGCGCGTCGGAGGAGGTGAAGCGGGACATGGAGCGTGCGCGGCCGATGGACCGGCTGCTCGTGGGCGACGTGGGATACGGCAAGACCGAAGTCGCGCTGCGCGCCGCATTCAAGGCCGTGCAGGCGGGGAAGCAGGTGGCGGTGCTGGTGCCTACCACGATTCTCGCGGAGCAGCATGGACGCACATTCCGCGAGCGACTGGCGGACTATCCCGTGCGGGTCGAGGTGCTGTCCCGGTTCCGCAGCGCCAAGGACACGCAACAGGCCACGCGGCGATTGGAGGCGGGAGAAGTGGACGTGGTGATCGGGACGCACCGCCTGCTGTCCCGCGACGTCACCTTTCACGATCTCGGTCTGCTCATCGTGGACGAGGAGCATCGCTTCGGCGTGCGGCACAAGGAGCGGCTCAAGGCCCTGAAGCTCGCCGTGGACGTGCTGACCCTCACAGCCACGCCGATTCCGCGCACCCTGCACCTGTCGCTCGCGGGGCTGCGGGACCTCACGCTGCTCGAGACGCCGCCCAAGGACCGCTCACCGGTGCTGACGTTCATCGAGCCGTGGGACGACGGTCTGATCGAAGAGGCCATGGCGCGCGAGCTGGACCGGGCGGGGCAGGTGTACTTCGTGCACAACCGCATCGAGACCATCGACACGATCGCGGAGCGCGTGCGCGCCCTGGCCCCCGCGCGGGCGCGGATCGCGGTGGCGCACGGCAAGCAGAAGGAAGCCGCACTCGACGACGTGATGTCGTGCTTCGTCCGGGGCGAGGTGGACGTGCTCGTGTCCACGATGATCGTTGAGTCGGGACTGGACGTGCCGAACGCCAACACGATGATCGTGAACCGCGCGGATCAGTTCGGCCTGGCGCAGCTGTATCAGCTGCGCGGCCGCGTAGGCCGAAGCCACCGCCGCGCGTACTGCTATCTGCTCGTGCCCGACCTGGTCGATCCATCCGCCGAAGAACGGTTGCGCGTACTGGAGCATCACACTGACTTGGGCTCGGGCTACCGGATCGCGCTGCGCGATTTGGAGCTGCGCGGAGCGGGCGATCTGCTGGGCGCCGCGCAGTCGGGCGACGCGCAGGCCGTCGGGTTCGACACGTATCTACGCTGGCTGCAGGAAACGGTCGAGGCGTTGAAGGGGAACAGAGACGCGGGCCGGAGGAAGGGTGTGCCGCCGGAAGTCGTCCTCGACCTTCCGGCGCATCTCTCCGATGCGTACGTGCCGGACGAAGCGGCGAAGCTGGAGCTGTATCGGCGGCTGGCGCGGGCCGAAGCGCCTAGCGAGATTCAGGCCGTGCGCGAGGAATTGCGCGATCGCTTCGGGCCGCTGCCCGACGACGCGCAGCGGCTACTCCTCGTTTCCGAGCTCCGCGCGCTCGGCGCCCCCTTGGGACTGGAGTCGGTCCTCGTGAAGGGCGACGAGGCGCGGCTCACGTTTGCACGCGATGCGAGTCCGCGGCTCGCCGGCCTGACGGCGGCGCTCGACGCGGTGCAGTTCGAGGCGGAGGTCCGGCGCGCGGCGCCCCTTTCCTTGCGCCTCCGCCGGCTCGGCGGCGAGGCGATCGGGCCCGGGCTCGTCCGGGCCCTCACGGCGGTGCTGGCGGACACTCACGGGTAAGGAGACGGCATGCGACGGCTGGGCTTGATCGGCACGGTGCTGGCGCTCGCGGGATGCAACGCGTTGCGGGACGCGTTTTCGGCGCACCCGCAGGTCGCCGGGACCGCGGCCGGGCAGACCTTGTCGGTCGAACGCCTCGCGAATCTGGTGGGACACGCGCAGCGCATCCCGGTGCGACCCGACGTGATCACCGGCGTCGCGAACGTTTACCTGGACTACGCCGTGTTCGCGGCGGACATCGGCCGCGCGCGCGACTTGCGCGATTCGGCACTGGCGCTCGCGGCCCAGTGGCCGTTGGTGGCGCAGCTCAAGTGGGAGCGCTATCACGACCGCCTGACGGCGGCGCGCGGCAAGCTGACGCCGGCCCAAGCGGACTCGGCCTTTGAAGAAGGCACCGTCCGGCTCTTCCAGCATGTCCTTTTCCGGGTGCCGCCGAGCGCCGTGCCGATGGTGGAGCAGCAGAAGCGGAAGGATGCCGAGCGCGTGCTGCTGCAGGCGGCGACGCAGCGCGGCGCGAACTTTGCGCGGCTCGCCAGCCGGTACTCCGAGGATCCCGGCTCCAAGGTGCGGGGCGGCTATCTCCCGGCGGCGCCGCGCGGGCAGTTCGTCCCGGCGTTCGACAGCGCCGCCTGGACGCTGCCGCCCGGCGGGATCACCGCCGTGGTACGAACGCCCTTCGGCTTCCACATCATCCGCCGGCCGTCGCTCGCGGAGGTGCGGGACTCGTTCCGGGTGGAGCTCGAGCGGTGGCGCGCCGGCCGGATGGATTCGCTCTACCTGGACAGCCTGGCACGAGAGCGTCATCTGGAGGTCGAGTCGGGCGCGGCGGCGCGCGTGCGCCAGGCCGTGCCGCAAATCGTCGCGGCCCGAGCGGACGGTCATGCGCTCGCCCACTACCGCGGCGGCACGTTCCGCGTGAAGGATCTGGCCCGCTGGCTGCTGGTGCTCGACCCGAACGACGTGCGCGGCATCGGCAGCGCGAGCGAAGCCCAGCTCACCCAATTCGTCAGGCTGCTGGCACAGCGCGACATGTTGCTCGAGCAAGCGGACGCCGCCGGGGTGGGGCTCACGCCGGACGACTGGCGGCAGGTACGCGCCGAACACGACTCTTCCGTCGCCCGGATCGAGCGTCTGCTCGGCCTCACGCCCGAGCTGCTCCGGGACTCGGCGGCCACCCCCGCGGCGCGCGTGCAGCTCGCGATGGCGCACGTGGACGGCTACGTGGACCGGGCGGTCACGCAGGGCACCGCTCCGTTCTACCCGGTGCCGCCGTTCCTGGCCGGCGTGCTGCGCCAGGGTGAGCCGTGGTCGCTCAACGAGGCCGGGATCGCGCGCGCCCTCGAGGGGGCCCAGGCGATCCGCGCCCGCGATTCGACCGGGCGGAGCGCGGCGCCGACGGGCCTCAAGCTGGCCCCCGGGCCGCCGCCGGTGGCGCCGCGCTAAGATGCGCCGCTTCGTTCGGGCGGCGCTGGCAGCGGGGCTGGCCGTCCTCGCGGGGCCGCAGGCCGCGGCGCAGGGGCGGGCCACCACGGGCCGCCCGGTGGATCGCATCGTGGCCGTCGTGGGCACGCGGCCGATTCTCGCGTCGCAAGTCGAGGAGCAGCTCGTGTTGGCCCAGTCGCAAGGGGCGAAGCTCCCGGAGGACTCGGCCGGGCGGGATGCGGCGCGGCGCCAGATCTTGTCGCAGATGGTGGACGAGGAGCTGATGGTCCAGCAAGCGGAGCGGGACACGACCATCAAGGTAACGGATCAGGAAGTGCAGGACGCCGTGGAGCAGACAGTGCAGAACGTCCGCAAGCAGTTCGCCTCGATTGCGGAGTTTCAATCACAACTGCGGGCGGCCGGATTCGTGTCCGAGGAGGAGTGGCGTCGCTGGCTGGCGGACCAGCAGCGCCGCTCGATCCTGCAACAGCGGTTAATCGAGGGGCTGAAGCAGAAGGGCAAGCTCCGGCCCATCCCGCCCAGCGACGCCGAGATGCGCGAGTTCTGGGAGGCGAACCGGGCGCAGCAGCCCAAACGGCCGGCGGCCATTTCGTTCCGTCAGATCGTGATCGTGCCGAAGCCCGACTCGGCGGCGAGCGCCCGCGCGCTGCAGCTCGCGGAGTCGCTGCTGGCGGCGTTGCGGCAGGGGGCCAGTTTTTCCGAGGTGGCAAAGAAGTACTCGGCTGACAGCGCCTCCCGCGAGCAGGGGGGCGAGCTGGGCTGGTTCCGCCGCGGCGTCATGGTCAAGGAATTCGAGGACGTGGCGTTCCGTCTCCGGCCGGGCGCGATCTCCGACGTGGTGCGGACCGAGTTCGGCTTCCACATCATCCAGGTGGAGCGCGCCCAACCTGCCGAGATCCTCGCCCGCCACATCCTGATTCAGCCCACCATCTCCGCCGCGCAGGTGGCCATCGCCAAGGATCAGGCCGACTCGGTGCACGACGTCCTGGCGCACGGCGGTGGAGCGTCGTTCGATTCGCTGGCGCGCCTCTACGCCGATCCCACCGAGCCGAAGCTCGCCGACGCCCTGCCTCTTTCCCAGCTGCCCCCCGACTACGCCGCGGTGATCGGCAACGACAGCGTTCCGGGGCTGAAGCCG